>DCQM01000192.1 GCA_002323895.1 Akkermansiaceae bacterium UBA1518 | reverse complement strand
CTGACGCCTTTCTACACAAAATAATCGTTCAAGTACTAGTAAAGGAGCGGTGAAATCGATATGCTCTAGTCCTTATGTCAGACCAGCAGATTAAGATTGCGATCGTCGGACTCGGTTTTGGTGCCGAATTCATCCCCATTTATCAACGTCATCCGAATGCCAATATGGCGGCGATTTGTCAGCGGACGCAATCCACTTTGGATGAAATTGGTGACAAGTATGGCGTGGAAAAGCGCTACAATGATTACGATGCTTTATTGGCTGATCCGGACATCGATGCGGTTCACATTAATACCGCGATTCCTGATCATGCGGCGCACACAATAGCGGCTTTGAAGGCAGGGAAGCATGTTGCGTGTACAGTGCCTATGGCAACTTCTGTGGAAGATTGTCGTCAGATCGTGGAGCTTTGTCAGGAGACCGGCCTGAAATACATGATGATGGAGACGGTGGTTTATGCGCGAGAGTTCCTCTACATGAAGGAACTTTATGACAAGGGTGAGCTCGGGAAGTTACAGTTTTTAAAGGCGTCTCATCAGCAGGATATGGAAGGTTGGCCGGGATATTGGCCGGGGCTCCCTCCAATGCATTATGCGACACATTGTGTGGGTCCGGTTCTAGGGCTTGGACGTCATGAGGCGGAATATGTTTCGTGCTTCGCATCGGGAACGATCGCGGAGGATATGCATGATTGTTATGGCTCGCCATATGCTATTCAGAGTTGTCACATTAAGTTCAAGAATAGTGATCTTTCGGGGCTCGTTTATCGCTCGCTCTTTGATGTGGCCCGTCAGTATCGCGAGTCTTTTGAAGTCTACGGCGTTGATAAATCGGTGGAGTGGCCTCTCATCGAAGGTGAGCCGCTAGTGGTTCATACAGCGAAGAAGCCCGAGCCAGAGATTCCCGAGAAGGTTGAATGCCCTGACTTTGCTCATTTACTTCCCGACGAAATCGCACCCTTCACGACGGGAGGAGTTTACGGTGGCGACGAAGGAGAAGATCACCTGTCCTATACTCAGGGTGGAGGTCACGGTGGCTCACATCCTCACTTGGCGCATCAGTTTGTTGAATTGCTAAGAGGGAATGGCGAGGGTTACCCCAATGCCGCCCAGTCAGCTAACATTACTTGTACAGGTATTCTTGCACACGAGTCCGCTCAAAAAGGTGGCGAGTTGATTAAGCTTCCTGAGTTCACCTTACAATAATCTCGGTCATGAAACGTCTCGTAATAGCCATCCCTCTTATTCTGGTCGCAGCTCTTTCTTTCGCCTTGAATAAAGCGGAGAGTCCCGCTGAGGCTGAGGGGCCAATTCGGATTTTATTTCTGGGTCACGATTCGGAGCATCATGATTCCAACAAGTATTTTCCGATGCTTTCGAAAGCTTTAGGGCGAGATGGGATTTACTTTGATTACTACACTGATGTCGAAGAGGCGCTGGGAGATTTTTCACATCTTTCGAAATATGATGGCGTTTTGCTATACGCGAACCATGGCGCAATTTCGGTAAAACAGTATGGAAACTTGAAGCGGTATGTCACTGAAGGAGGAGGGTTTATCCCTGTTCATTGTGCGAGTGCTTGTTTTAATAATCAGCCTGACTTTGTGAGGTTGGTAGGCGGGAAATTTGCGCATCATAAAGGGAAGGAATTTACCACGACAGTGGTGGCGCCGAGGCATCCAGCGATGAAGAATGTCAAAGAATTTAAAGCGTGGGATGAGACTTATGTGCATTCGGGACATGGAAGTGATCGCACGATTCTGATGGTTCGGAAACCTGAGGGAGATGATAATGTGAACGAGCCCGAGCCCTGGACTTGGACCCGGAATGAAGGGAAGGGTCGTGTGTTTTATACAGCCTCGGGCCATGATCAACGGGTTTGGTCTCGTGACGAATTCCACCAACTTCTGAAGTCGGGGATTCTTTGGGCTATTGGAGAGGATCGTAAGAAATCGTATGAGGGTTTCATCTCATCGCGAAAGGCGTTAACTTATGAGACGCGCGCTAATATTCCCAATTACGAAAAGCGTCCTAAGCCACTTCAGTATCAACATCCGCTGAGTCCCGAGGAGAGTTTAAAATACACTCAAGTTCCGGTGGGTTGGAGACTTCAGCTGTTTGCTTCCGAGCCGCAGATCGTAAATCCTATCGGTTTGGCCTGGGACGAAAGGGGCCGACTATGGGCAGCGGAGACCGTGGATTATCCGAACGAGATTAAGGCAGAGCGCAAGGGCGACGATAAGATCAAGATTCTTGAGGACACCGACGGTGACGGGCGATGTGACAAGGTGACGGTATTCGCAGACGGTCTCAATATCCCGACTTCGTTGACCTTTGGCAATGGAGGTGTCTACGTGCATCACGCTGCCGAGACTTTATTCCTTAAAGATACTGATGGAGATGATAAGGCTGATGTTCGTGAAGTTGTTCTGAGAGGGTGGGGCACTGGTGATACACATGCCGGGCCATCGAATCTTCGCTATGGTCTCGATAACGAAATTTGGGGGACGGTGGGCTATTCCTCGTTTTCTAATGATGGGAATCGATTCGGGAGCGGGGTGTATCGTTTCACGAAGGATGGTTCATCCTTGGAGTTTCTGCACCAGTTCAATAATAACACTTGGGGTTTAGGCCTTAATAATGAGGGAGATGTCTTCGGGTCGACCGCTAACAATAATCCGAGCTTTTTCTGTGGGATTCCAGCAACGATTCTTCCAGGAAGAAAAGGGTTAAGTGCGAAAATGGTGGCTTCCTCTTCTACCTTCCATCCAATCACGCCCAATATCCGACAAGTTGATGTCTTCGGTGGCTACACCGCGGCAGCTGGCCATGCTTTCGCCAATTCAGACAACTTTCCTGAATCGTGGCGCGGGAAGCGGGCCTTCGTTGCAGGGCCAACCGGGAATCTGCTGGGGATGTTTGACACGAGTCGTAATGGCGCGGGATATCAGTCGAAGAACGCATTCCAGCTAGTTGCTTCAGCTGATGAATGGTTCTCTCCGGTTGCGGCGGAGGTCGGTCCTGACGGGAACCTTTGGATCTCGGACTGGTATAATTTTATTATTCAACACAACCCTACTCCAAACGATAATCGTGGTGGATACGCTGCCAAGAATGGAAAAGGAAACGCGCACATTAATCCAAACCGGGATCGTCAACATGGGCGCATCTACCGCTTGGTTTGGAACGAGGCTCCCGAGTCGGAAATAAAATCACTGGCAGGAGCTTCCAATGAGGAATTGCTTCGGGCACTAGGTGATTCCAACCAATTTTGGCGACTCACCGCGCAAAGACTTCTAGTGGATGGAAAGAAGATCGAGGCGGTTAAATCGCTGCGAGCTCTTGTCGGGAAACCTGGGATTGGTGCGATTCATGCGCTTTGGACTCTTGATGGATTAGGAAAGTTGGATGCTGACACTCATCGTAATGCCTTGCTCTCAACAAATCCTGTTCTTCGTCGTAATGCGGTGCGTGCTCTACCATTGGACGATTCAGGAGTAGACCTCATTTTTCAATCTGGAGTCATTAACGATTCCGATCTCACGACTCGTCTTGCTGCTTTTGTGGCCTTGGCGCAATTCCCGACAAGTGAGCCTGTTAAAAATGCGGTCACCTCTCTTGGTAATGATGAAGTGAATCAAAAAGATGAATGGTTATCGGCGGCTCTCGATGCGGCCGGGAAAAAACATCAAGCTGAAGAATTTTCTGATTTGGAGTATCAAGAGTCGAATGAAAATTTGTTGGAGAATGTGAACTGGGAAATTTCCATTCATAGTGGAAATGGGGCTCAACATCTAAGGCCCACTAAAGAAGGTAACAAGGGGGGCAAGTGTCTTAAAATTGAATCAAAAAAGCCGACTGATACTTCGTGGGGAGCCGAGGTTAAGGTGAAAGCAAATACTCGATATCGTTTACGAGGTAAGATTAAGACAGAGGGAATTCAAGGTGGAGGATTGGGCGCGCTTTTCAATGTACATGAATTGCAAAGTCCTGAGAGAGTTAAGACTCAGGCTCTTCGTGGAAAGAAGGATTGGACCGGGGTTTCGATTGATTTCAATTCTTTGGGAAGGAAGCAAATTACGATCAACGCGCTCTTTGGAGGGTGGGGGCAATCCACTGGAACTGCCTGGTTTGACGAAATTGAACTGAAAGAATTGGTGGCCATCCCTAAAATACCAACTGATGTCAAATTGCGCCCGGGTGATGCGACACGGGGCAAGAATTTATTTAATACTCACCCGGTGGCTGCTTGCAGCCGTTGTCATGTGGTTGGAGGAAAGGGTGGTGTGATTGGCCCAGCGTTGGATACGATTGCCGCGAGAAAAGGGCCTGATTATATTAAAAGATCTTTGCTGGAGCCAAATGCCGAAATCGCTGAAGGCTATCCTTTAAAGGTTTCTCCGATGCCACCTATGAATCTGCTTTTAGAGCCTCAGGAAATCGAGGATATCCTATCCTATTTACAGACTTTAAAGTAATTGAAACACGCCATTCTGTGTCGCTAAGATAATCCGCAATACCCTTCCGACTATTCGTCAACATTCTTAGAACAGTCAGTGCAGGATTCTATTTTCCTTCAGCCTGCCACTTTTTCATCAAGGCAATGTTCGCCCTTAGCTTCCTCGCATGCACTGGATCTTTCTTACGGAGGCCTGTGTTCAATGATGCTTCCATATCGCTATCAAACATTGCTTCTGATTCTGAGATTCGCCCTTGATCATTGGATTCCTCTACCCACTTCGCCAATAGTTCACGGAATGTAGCTAAGCGATTTTTGTGGGCGGGGTCAGCAGCTAGATTATGGATTTCCCATGGGTCTTTGCTGAGGTCGTAGAGTTCTTCCTCCGGGCGGGTTTTAGCAAGGTGGAGAGACTGGGCTTCGTTCAGCTTACCCGCTGCGAACAATTCGCGTAATACTGGCATAAAGGGCTTTTTGTCCTTGTAGGCGCTAGGCTGGAGGTAGGGGCGGTTTGGGTAAAAGTTGCGGATGTATTTGAAGTCACCTTGACGGATCCCGCGGATACGGTCGACAGTTTCATCGCAGCGATCGCGAGCGGAGACGACGTAGTCACGTGGTTGCGCTCTTTCCCCAAAAAGAGGCCGGCCTTGCATGTGGGCGGGGATTTTGATGCCAGCGAGTTGCAACGAAGTTGCTGACAGATCGATGTGCGCGATGAAGTCATTGCGCTGCTCCGGTTTGAAGCGTTCTGGAGCCCAGACAATGAATGGGATTAGGACCCCTTCCTCATAGAGAAACTGCTTACCTCGGGCGTGGCTAATACCGTGGTCGGTTAGAAAGAAGATGATGGTGTTGTCGAGAACCTTCTCCTTCTCGAGCGTGGCTAGGATACGGCCAACCTCGATATCGGTATACTGCACGGCGTTGAGATAATCCGCCCAATCCTCGCGTAGGACAGGGTGGTCGGGATAGTAAGGCGGGAGTTTGACTTGCTTAGGGGTGACGAGTTGAATGACAGCTGCTTCTGCTTCCTTGCTCCACTTATTGACGTTTCGCAGTTTGCCTCCACGGAGTTGATATTGCGCGAAGAAGGGCTTACCTTCGGGACGATTTTTCCAATCGGCGCCGTCGTAGAGCTTTGGTCGTTGGTAGACAAAGTTATAGTCCTCCTTGCCAGGTCGAAGGCCGCTGGGGTCGGAGTTGGTCGTGTAGTATCCGGCGTCGCGAAAGAGTTCAGGAATCGTTTTAATTCCCTTGGGTAAATTTAATTTAAGCTTTCCGCGTGAACTGCGGTGATGGTGCGCACCAATCGCAGTCTGATACATCCCAGTGATCATTGCGGAGCGAAACGCAGAACAAACTGGGGCCGTCGCATAAGCCTTAGTGAAAGTGATCCCCTCCCGCGCGAGGCGATCAACGTTAGGGGTGTGAACTCGCTTCTCGCCCTGATAGGAAAAATGGCAGGACATATCGTCCACCACGATCCAAACGATATTTGGAGTAGAAGATAAGGTTTCTGTGGCGTTGGATACCCCCGTGCTAAAAAGAAAAGTGAGAAGAAACGGAATGGACCATCGCATCACGACTTTTAGAGAGAGAGTCTAGTTGGATCAACTGCAGAGTAATAAAGTTGGCAATTCTTCTGACGGAAATGTGAGCGTGATCAGATAATCTCTCAGTGGAATTTACTCGATTGAAATTTTAGCAGCTCCGTAAAACGACTGGGTAAAAATTGCTTTACAGGGATTTTAAATACGCGAGCAAGTCCGCAAGATCCTGCGCCGTCATGCCGAGTTGATCTGCGCTGAGCATCAAGCTATGGCCGAGGTTTTTCTGGCTCTTAATCTTCCCTTTGGGAATTGTCTGTTGCAGGCCCCCGACCGATTGCATGATCACCGGATCGCCGCTGGTGAGGGCGATACCGTGAACTGTTTTTCCATCTTTCGTGATGATCTCTTTTCCAGCAAAACCATGGGAGATGTCTGCTGATGGTTCGATGATTGATTTGAGGACGACCTCGGCAGTCTGGGCTTTAGCAAATCCAGTGATGTCCGGGCCGAAACTGATCCCGGTGCCCTTGATTTTGTGGCAGGTGTAACAACGGGTTGCTACGACCTTTCCTTTCGCAGTATCGCCCTGAATAGAGAGGATTTCATTGATTGGAGGGAGTTTCGTTTTTGGTGAAGGCGGCGCAATGACTTCGACGACTTTGACGTTTCCAGGATCGTAGATCTTCCGTTTTTTGAGTTCGGCATCGAGCCCGTGGTCTTTCCATTGCGCGTTCTTCAGCTTGAGTAACCAGCCAAGGGCGAGGCCCCGTACTTCGCCGGTCCCGTTCTGCGCGAGGTCAAGCATGGCCATTGCTCCTGCTTTTTCTTTTGTATACGCAAGTGCAACGATCGCAGCTTTCTTTTCCTCGAGGCTCACGCTGGCTGACATGGCGCGTTGTTGTAGTGCGTCTGCCCCTTGTGGTGGGTGGAGGCGCCAGGCGAGTTTGGCCTGACTGGGCGTCCATTTTTCAGGGGCTGAGTCGGCGATGACAGCCGCGTAGACTTGCGATTCTTTACCTGTCGCACCAGTGCCGATTGCTTCAAGGTAAGTGCGGTCGGAGCCGTCGAAATGAGTTGCGAGAGTGGTCAGGGTCGGGACCGCTTCTTTCCCTAAATTACGCATTGCCAGAGCGACTTCCCGGCGGACAGCTGGAGATGGGTCGTTGGCTAGTTTGCCGGCATTTTTTAGCAGATCGACATCTTGCCGACGCAACGCACGAAAGGCGACGATACGCATCGCCGCGTCGCTATGTTTTAGCAGTGGTTTCACTTTAGCGATACCTGCATTGCCGAGCTGGGAGAGCAGCCAAACCGCACGGGCTCGAATAAATTTATTTGAGTCGCCAAGCAGTGCGGCGACAGCTGGAACCGATTTTTTTCCAGCCGCTTTGAGTCGAGTAAACCCGAGGTTACGAACGTTGATCGCGTTGCTCTTAAGCGCTGCGATTTGGCCAGCAGAAGTTTCAAGGTTGAGCTTCGGTGTAGATGATTTAAAGCCTTTTGGGGCGACACGGTAGATCGCTCCTGAGAGTGTTTCGTCCTGGTCGGAGTGGCCTCCGACACGTGGGTCATACCAATCGCAAACGTAGATCGCTCCATCTGGGCCTACTGTGACATCTGATGGGCGGAATAGGGTTTTCTTCTTGTTCCGATCAACGCGGCCGCCTTTAAAATCGGTGCCGGCAAAGTCTTTGTCGGTATTAGTGGTGAGGAAGTCGAAACGTTCTAGTTTGAAGCCAGCACCTTCTGGAACTGGGAGGTAGCCGAAGACCACGTTGCGTGCTGGTTCGCAGCTCAGCAGGAGGCCGCCTGCGTATTTTGTGCCGAGCGAGCCGCCTTCATAGTAGGAAATCCCGGTAGGGGATCCGCCGCCGTAGACATCACCCGCTGGCATGGTGCCTGGATCTTCCTGACGCCACTCCGCGACTGAGGTCTCCTGTCCAGAACGCCTATCAGCTTGCCACGAGCGCTTGCCGTCGAAGGAGCAGAAGCCTGCGTTACCGTACTCCATGACGAAGGTTGTTCGGCAGGCAGGTGGATCGTCGTTGTCATTCTGGAAAACATCGCCGAACGAGGTGATCGTTTGTTCGTAGCTGTTACGATAATTGTGCCCAATGACGGTAGCGTGCGTGCCGTCGGGATTCATTCGATAAGAAGCTCCACCGACGTAGACGTGGCCGTCATCGCTTTTCTTGCCAGCGATGTGCTGCATTTGGTAGGCGCTACCAAGGCGGAAGGTTTTGCCGGACTTATCTGTAAATTCTGCGCCGCAGTTCCCGTGATTCCAATACCACTGGCCATCGGGGCCAGCAGTGACGCTGTGCAAGGAATGATCGTGTTGTTTGCTATTGAACCCTGTAAGCAGCTCTTCGCGTGTATCTCCTTTACTTGGATCAAAAATGAGGTCTCGATCGATATCGGTATAGACGATCATGCTTGGAGTCATCGAGACGACAATCTTGTTATCTAGGACTGCGACTCCCAGTGGTGCGGTGAGAAACTTTTCTTGGACGAAGACGTGGTTTTTGTCTGCTTGGCCGTCTCCGTTTGTGTCTTGGAGGACAACAATACGGTCACCTTCAGGACGGCGACTCCCATGACGCCGGTAGTTCACGCCCTCGGCAATCCAGATCCGACCGTCTTTGTCGATGTCCATGTTAGTCGGATTGTTGAACATCGGAGTCTGTGCCCACAGCGTCACTTCAAGATTTGAATCTTCGGTCGTGAACATCTCTAGTGGGACAACTTCCGGCTCTGCGAAGGTGAGTGGTGCGACTAAGAGAAGAGTGGGGGCTAGTGATTGGCGAAACTTCTTCATGATTTTACAAACCAAGAGGCTGGCGTCCTTGTTGGCAGCCGTCAATCTACTAACTGCCATGATTTAACTTTTTACAAAAGAGGTGGGAGGAGCGAAGCAAAATGCAGTAGTATCTTCTCTATTTTGATGGTGTTTTATTAGCCTGCAAGTGTTGATTTTACGGCTCCCCGCTTCGGTATTGTTTAGCAATCGCAATACAGGTGTTAAAATTACTGAGATCCGGTAACGGGCCACCGCGAGTGCTCAATCTTATTGACTGCTAGGAATTGCTTTCATGGTAAGAGAAGAATTCTGAGAGTGGTGGCACGTTAATTTCTGCGGGCGACCACCACTAATTTTCCACGCATCGCGCGCCAGTGCCCCGGATAGGTGCAGACGAATGGATATTCTCCTGGCTCTGCGGGTGCCATCAATTTGAGCTCATGACGCCCCTTTGGCTGGAGTAAATTCGTAGACCACAGAACCTTTTTCGAAGCTGGGATATAGCCCTTTGCACGAGCCTTAACGTCTGCGGCCATCAGATCCGCGGCAGCTCCAATTTCTTCGATCGCTCCTGGCTTCACCACGACAAGGTTGTGCGGCATCAGGTCATTGTTTTCGAAAATTAGCTGAACCGCCGTTCCGGCGGAGACAAGGACACGTGTGTGATCGTAGCGCAATTGCCCAGGTATCGTTTTGATAAGAAAAGTCTTCGCACCAAAGTCGTCTAATACTTTGTTCATATCCGCGCCGATAGAGCCGGGCAGCATCCCTGCGAGGTCGCGTCCGAAAGCGAAGCTTTCGAGGAATTCGCGGGATTCATGCGACGCGTTCGACGCGGAATTGAGATAGGCGATCACCTTTTGGGCAAGAGGGGCAATCCGATCCGTAGGCCATGCTGCCCGATCTGTCGCGCGGACCGCAGCCGTCGCCGCTGCTCGATTTTCCCCTCTGTCGATCTGATCAAAAAGCGCTGTAACCGCAGCCAATTGATCTTCCACCGACTTGTCGAGATACTTCACGGTCTGGTTTAGGGCATATTCTAATCCCGAATCCATCACGTGTTCTTTCACTTCGAGTAAAACCGTCCTCGCCTGCGAAGAACGGCTATCACCGATCGCCAAGACCGCGTGCAGCCGTACACGCGAGTCTTCGTCGTGGATCCGAGCGCGAAGCAGTTCCACCGACCCCTCGATGTGATGTTGCCAAGAGCGCAGGATCTGTGTCGCGGCGAGACGGGCTTCGGCTTGCTTTGCTTCAAGAACTCGGAGTAACAGTTCATTCTTGATAACACCTTGACCTTGGTAGATCCAGAGAGCTTCGACAAGATGGTGTGCATAATTTGGATCGGCCGTATTGAGATCATCGGACCACTTCTCCAAGGCAGAGATGACAAGCTCCTTTTCGCGGCCGCGGAGTTCGGCTCGTACTAAGTCTCTGGTGTAATTTTCGTGATTCTTTAGCAGATCTAACAAGCCGAGGATCGTCTGACCCTCGATTGCAGGAGCCGCGAGCGGCGCTGCACCCTTGCGAGAGATCCTCCAGATGCGCCCGTGCTCGCGATCGCGACCTGGATGACGTTTTGAAAAGTTTACGTTCTCGAAAATGTGAGTGTAGAAATCAGCGATGTAGAGCGCCCCATCAGGGCCCCATGCCATCGCGACCGGTCGGAAGTTCTTGTCCGTGCAGGTCGCCAAGGGTTCATGCCGCTTTGCCTCGTAGACTGAGCCCTTCGTCTCGAGTTCATACCAGTGCGTGCCAACATCACCCTCGCAGTGATTCACGACGAATCGTCCCTGCACCTCTTGCGGGAAGTGACGGTTGCGGACGAATTCGCATCCAGCGGCGATAGATCCGCCCGGAGCGAACGACAAGTGGTTAGTGCGGGTCTTCTGCTTCGGATAGATGAATGGTGTGGAGATCACATCCATCGGGTAATATTGCCCGGCTGAGGCATCGAGCAAGATCCCGCGCCCCCAGTGATCGAAGACTTTACCGTAGGGATTCCAGAGCGCGTGAGACACCGGAATCTCCAGCCGGTGTTCGTTTGGAGTGTAGCGAAAGACGGCAGCATCACGGACTCGCCTGGGACCGTATGGTGTCTCGATCTGGGTATGGTAGAAAATTCCTTGGGAAAAATGCAGTGAGCCGCCAGGGCTCCAGCGGAAGTTGTTCATTGCGTGTTCGGCGTCCTCCGCGCCAAACCCGTGCAACACGGTCTGCACCCAATCGGCCTTGCCGTTACCAGTCTTGTCTTTGGCTAGAATCAGGTTTGGGACCTGTGCCACGAAAGCGCCGTCATCGGCGAGTTCGAAACCGTGAATCAGCTTCATCTTGTCGAGGAACACCGAGTGCTTGTCGGCAACGCCGTCGCGATCCTTGTCCTCGAGGATTACGAGTGAGTCTCTGGGTTGCTGTCCAGGTAACGAATGTGGCCAGGTTGGCGAATTTCCGACCCACAAGCGGCCCTTCGCGTCGAAACGGATCGCAAAAGGATTTGCAATTGGGAAGCTCTGCTCTGATGCGAAAAGATTGACCTCGTAGCCATCGGCGACCTTGAACATGGCAAGCTGTTCCTGCGGCGTGCGCAGGTGCTTATCGGATGGTCCGTCGCTCTCGACCTCCCATTGGGCTTCCTGCCCTTTCGCAACGCCAGGAATGTCTCGACTGGCTGGAGTTGGAAACCATACCGGCTTACCTTCGACGGGTTCGGCTCCCCAGACTTCGGACAACTTCGGTTTCTCCATAGCCCATAGCTCGCGCTCAGAGGACTCGATCAGGAGCTTTCGCTGTTCACGTTCATTCGCCAAATGCATCGCCCCGCGCGTCTTGTTGCGGCCGCCGTGAATGTAGGAAGCATTGGGCGGATGCCACCAGGTAAAGTAGTGATGATTTTTCTCGTAAACGGCACGCCGGAATTTTTCATCAGGTGGCCTCGCTGTTGGTAGGCTTAGATCATCGCGCCATAATCCTAGTCCGCGCGCCATCAATTGACTCACCACCCAGTCGCCATACTCGTTTAGGTGAACACCGTTGATGGTGATTTTTCGATCAGAAATATTCGAAGCACGCTCGAGGATTGGCTTAAAAAGGTCGAGGAAACGAACTCCATGTTCCTGAGCCACTGTTTCGGAGGCTGTGGAGTAAAGTTGGATCCGACGGTTTCCTTCATCGCTATTTGACGATCCCTTATCAAGTTTTTCAAACGGGATCGGCGAGACTAGGACAATGCGTGGTGCAGATTCTCCGTTAAATTTTTGGGCCTGCAGTTTTTTTAAAAAGTTGCCCAGCTCGGCTTTGTAGTGATCGAGTCCGATCGCCCCTTGAAATGATTCGTTGAAACCAAAACAGAGAAACAGGAGATCGGCGCGATGTTCCTTTAGTTCGGCGGAGAGCTTGGGGAATCCTTGCGGGCGGATGCGCTGATCTACTTCATCGGCCGACCACCCCATGTTGCGGACACGCAAGTTGTGGTCGGGAAAACGAGTGTGTAGAAATACTTCGAAATATCCGAACAGCTGCATCCGCTCGGCAAAGGTGTTACCGAGGATGATGATGCTGTCTCCCTTCCTGATCCGCAGGGGTTCGGCGCTCAGCCACCCTCCCCAAAAAATCAGAATTAGAATCGATAGATGGGATCTCATGATTACCCAATCTAATTCATCAACATCTTAAGCAGGAAGGAATGGCTAAGAATTTGCTTTTGCTAAGTGTCCTCGAGGACGTTGTTGGAGCGGCCGGAGAGGGGAAAAGGGTTTGCCTTACTCAGCTTTTGGTTTTTTCGCTTTCTGCTTCTTTGCGGGACGCACCAGTGAGATTTCACCTGTGTCACCTGTCGATTCCATTTCAAATCCAACCGTAAGCGAGTTTTTGTCGACAATCCTATGGGTTACTTTGAGCTCAACTTCCTCGCCGTCGGCATTGGTTTGGGTCAAGTCGAGAACGGCGCCGCCATCTTGAGCAGTCCAAGTGCCACGGCCAAGTGCCCCTTTTGAGTTCACTCCCATTTGGAGGACTTGCTCGGATTCTTGATCAAAAACGATGAGTGCTGAGGAAGTAGTGTCCTGAGTTTTGAGGCTTAACTCCACCGCATGGCCCTTGATTTTCCATTTGTATGAGAGCTTGAAGTTTTCGCCATTGGTATCTGCATCAACCCAAGTCCCGAGCATCTTTTCAATTCCGGCCTCTTTCATCACGTCGCCGAGAGTTTGCGCTTGGAGGTCGGATGCTGTGAAGCTGGCCGATAGGGCTGCGATAGAGAGGATTTTGGATAAGGTTTTCATAGTCTTTTAGTTTTGGAGGTTATGGATTCCACTGAATTTCAGGAGTTTCCGATAGAAACCTTTACCCAGCGTCAGGAAAGGATGAATAAGACTCCCAAGTCGGTCAAGCGATCTCTTAAATGTTAGGAATCTGTCCTGGCGGGGTGTTCTGTGAGTTCGGCTTTGAGCAGATGGATGGGGAAGAAAAGATCCTGAGTATCCAATAGGATTAGCTCAGACATGTCGTCCTGTTTAGTCCACCGCTTCAATTTTCCGCACGGCACCATAGAGAACCCAGATGAGAATGCCGACAACGAAGGCGATCAGTGTGTGTAGGATCCATTTCTTAGCAAACCAGGGCGGGAGGTTAATTCCTGCTCGTCCGTCGAAATCCGGGTTAGGTCGAGGATCACTCATCGCGATAGTTTCTTCTGGAACATCTTCGCTTTCGGCTCGCTGAAGAATAGCAGTATCGTAGTCAGGTTTTTTTAATTCTGCGGCTGGGGAATGGTAGGCGACCTGCCATGAATCGTTGGGTTCCGTGAGAAAGACCAACTCGACAAGAGGTCCGTTCCCTTTCGCAGACTCGACTTGAATGGGACGGTTGTCTCCATTCTCAATGATAAGCTTGATCTGCTCTACTTGGGTTTCCGGGAACCGCAAACTTAGCTTCTCCTCGTTGAGCCCAGCGAGATCGTAGCGATGAATCGTATCCTGACTGATCTCTCTCCATTTTTTAGGGTCATCTTTGCGCGGGATCTCGATACGGACCTTCCGGCTAAAATTATTTTCTGCCGCGGTGAGGGCCAACTGGTTGATCGGGATAGTTCCGGCTTCAAGAATGATTTCGGTCTCGTTCTTTTTCTTTCCTTCATTTTTCGCGACCTGTTTCTGGGAAATAATCTCAAGCGGGTATTTAACGATCCCTCGCTCTGGCAGGCGGGTTTGTTTGGGAGTGAAGAAGGTGAATTTGTCGACCCGGAAATTTCGTGTTTTTACCGTGGTCGATTTCGTGACTTGCGGCCCCGATGGTGCTCCGAGAGTTTCCGTGACTCGGCGTAAGTCCGATTGCTGCTCATCCGTTGCGTCTTCAAGTTGGATTCGAACCTGGTCGTAAACTCCGCCGGGAAGATCGACATCAGTTCTTCTAAAATCGACAAAAGCCTCGCGGTCGTGGATTAGAAATTCGTCAGTTAGGAGGGACCATTCTCCTTCCCTTTTTTTGGCGTAAACAGAAACCGTTTTTTCAAAGTTCCGTAAGGGGGTATGGATACGCATCTTTGAGATCTGCGGTGAATTTTTAGGTAATTCGACGGTGTAAACGAGGAGGTCTTCGGAGGTTTTGTCGAAGGCGATGATCGTGCTGAAAATTTCCTGTGGTGCAATTTCGCGCGTTCTTGGGCGTGTTTCTTGGACGAGGAAGGGCCACTCGAGAACTTCTTCTCCTCGGACCCTAAAGAGCCGTAGATCAGCAAAGTCCGATTCACATTTCACGAATAGTGATCGATCGACTTGGATTCTCCCAAGCCCTTCTTGAGTTGAATTTGACGCAGAGTCACGAAGGAAAGCGAACGGAGCTGTTGGTGGCCACGTCTCATCTGCCCTTAAAGAGTTGCTTAGAAATAGGAGGGCTATGAGTTGAATGAATCGATTCATGAATCAGTGGAGTCAGATGGTTTATTTTCCTTCTCAGGATAGGAAGAGTCAGTGAGAAAGCGGTGGCGATATTTGAGGTAGAGAAAGGAGCCAAAAAGAATGACAAGGCCGAGGATGATGAAGGAAATAATGCGGAAAATCTGATCGAGGCCAGCGAGGTCGATAACGAATACCTTTAGGATGACAGCGGTGAACAAGGTCAATCCTATCCCGCGGAGCTCCGCCTGTGATTTTGAGATGCCTGCTAAAAGTATGGAGAGGGCAAAGATAGCCCAGAATATGGAGAGTCCTCCCATTCTAAATCCGGGAACGAGCTGGTTGAGGGCAGTCCACACTTCAAGGCTGAGATACCCAAAAAGGCCAGCAAGTG
>DCQM01000097.1 GCA_002323895.1 Akkermansiaceae bacterium UBA1518 | reverse complement strand
GGTGGGTGCCGGGGTGGGTGCCGGTGCAGTCGCGACAGCACCTCCAGCCTCCCTTTCATAAATTCTTTTAACCAATTGCTGGAAAAGGTCCGTATCCTTTGGAGAGATTTTACCTTTTCCGTTTGAATCAGACTTCTCGACGATCAACGAATCATTCTTGCGATTCAAAAGTGTTACAACGTCACCCTTTTTCAACGTCACCTGCCCTTCTCCACCAGAAGTCGGGATGACAGTTGGTTTTTCAATAGTTACAGTCTCAGGCAGGTCATTATCACGAACTTCGTCCAAATTTATCGAATAACTTGCCCCCTTGTATTTCACAATAACAACCATCCCACCCGCTTCTTCTCTTACATCGACCAATGCGGGAGTTATCGTTCCACTAAGAATTCTTCCCAGAAAGTAAAGGACAAGGACAACTGCAGAAAATTGAGCGTATTTCATAGTCAGATAAGAATCTTTAGGGAGGCTAAAACAGAATTATCAGATTGTCACGCAGTCAAAGTCGGCATTTGACCTTTCCCCCTTGAGGAGAAAGGCTCTTCTCATGGCAGAAACTCGTTTGTTCCTACTTGATGGCATGGCGCTTGTCTATCGTGCCCACTTTGCCTTCATTCGCAATCCGATTACGAATTCGCACGGAGTAAACACCTCCGCGATTTATGGTTTCACGAACACCTTGCTTACAATCATTGAAAAAGAGGCCCCAACCCACCTCGCTGTTGCCTTTGACACATCGGCCCCAACTGCCCGGCATATTCTTTACCCAGAATACAAGGCCCAGCGCGAAGCCATGCCCGAAGACCTCGCTGCCGCCATTCCGGAGGTCAAAAAGGTCTGTGCCGCCTTCAAAATCCCTGTCCTCGTAATAGACGGATTCGAAGCCGATGACATCATTGGCACCGTCGCTCGTCGCGCCGAAGAAACTGGTGGGATCGAAACCTTCATGGTCACGCCCGACAAGGATTTTGCCCAGTTGGTAACACCTCACACCGCGATGTGGAAACCTGGACGACAAGGATCAGATCATGAGGTTCTCACCTACGAAAAAATCCTCAAAAACTGGGGGATCGACGACCCCAAGCAGGTCATCGATATCCTTGGCCTCTGGGGCGATTCTTCCGACAACATCCCTGGGGTGCCAGGAATTGGTGAAAAAACCGCAAAAAAGCTCGTTGCTCAATATGGTTCAGTCGAAGGACTCCTCGAAAACACCGACAAACTCAAAGGGAAACAGAAGGAAAATGTCACCAATTTTTCCGACCAAGCTCGTCTTTCAAAAGAACTAGCAACCATCATAACCGACGTCCCCATCGAAGAATCGCTCGATGACTTTAAACTCGAAGAACCAGATGAGGAAACCCTTAAGTCGCTCTTCGAAATTTGGGAGTTTCGAACTCTTACGAAACGTCTATTTGGTGACTCTACAACGACAACGACAACGAACCCTGCGAACACGCCAGTATTCGAGAACCTTAAAACGCTAAATGATGTTCCTCACAAGTATCACCTAATTCAGTCCGAGAAAACTCTAGACGCTCTAATCAAAAAACTTCTCGCAGTAGATACTTTCTGCTTCGACGTTGAAACCAATTCACTCGACCGCTTCTCCTCAAAACTTCTTGGCATCGCATTTTCCTACAGCCCCGGCGAAGCCTTCTATCTTCCTCTCACCGAATGGCCCTCCCTCCATGAAAAACTTCTCCCAGTTTTCCAATCTTCCGCTCTAAAAATTGGTCATAACTTGAAGTTCGATCTCGCTATTATGCTCTCACACGGAATCCAAGTTACCGGACCTTTTTTCGATACCATGCTCGCGCATACCTTAGCCGCCCCCGAGCAAAAACACAGCATGGACTCCTTGTCTGAAAACCTCCTCGGATATTCGCCAATCAAGCTCGTCGATCTCTTTTCCGGTGAGCAGAGCGAAGAAGATGATCTTTTTTCCGCCGCTGCAAAAAAGAAGGCTTCCAAGGGCGAACTAGACCCTTCCGAGCTCCCCACTAATATCCTCGCCGAATACGCGGCGGAGGATGCTGATGTCACTCTTCAACTTTACCACAAGCTTCTTCCCGAACTTAAAACTCTCAATGCTCTCCCAGTCATGGAGGATATTGAGTCCCCACTTCTTCCAGTCCTAGTAGCGATGGAAAGCGAAGGCATTTCGATGGATCAAAAAGTTCTCGATGAAGTTGGGGCGATTCTTACGATAAAGATCAAAACCCTCAGCAAGGAGATCGAGAAATCCGCCGGCCGCCCTTTTAATCTAAACTCACCAAAGCAGCTCGGGGAAATTCTCTTTGGTGAAATGAAACTCGTCGACAAACCAAAGAAAACAAAGACAGGGCAATTCAAAACCGACGAGCAGACCCTCGCTTCGCTTGCTTCCAAACATTCGATTGTCGCAAATATTCTGAGTTACCGCGAAGCCAGCAAACTTAAGTCAACATACGTTGATGCGCTCCCAAATCATCGCGCAGAGCACTCTGATCGCGTCCACACTCATCTTCACCAACTTGTCACCTCAACCGGACGTCTCGCTTCGTCTGATCCCAACCTTCAGAACATTCCCGTTCGGTCAGAAATGGGTCGTGAACTGCGCCGTGCTTTTATTCCTCGAAACTCGGATTTTACCTTAATGGCGGCCGACTACTCTCAAGTTGAACTTCGCGTGATGGCCGCGCTCTCTGGCGACCCAGCCATGATAAAGGCCTTCAAAAACGATCTCGATATTCACACCGCTACTGCAGCCCGCGTCTTTGGCGTTGAAACCAATGAAGTGGTCCCTGATATGCGACGCACCGCTAAAATGGTCAATTTCGGTATCATATATGGAATCTCAGCTTTCGGACTTTCGCAGCGGCTCGGAATCCCCCGCAATGAAGCTAGCGAGATCATCAAAACTTACTTTGAGCAGTATCCTGACATTCATCAATTCATGACAGACACTATTGAAAATGCTCGCGAAAAAGGATACACCGAAACTATTGCTGGTCGCCGGCGTTACTTCAAAGATATCAAATCCGGGAACGCCAGTATTCGAGCCAATGCTGAGCGAGCTGCTATTAACAGCCCTATCCAGGGAACCGCAGCCGATATGATCAAATTGGCGATGGTCAAGATTCACGAACTCATGCAAGGCCGCAAATCAAGGATGATTCTCCAAGTTCACGACGAACTTCTTTTCGATCTCCATCAAGATGAACATGACGAGCTTCCTCCCCTTATCTTGGAGGCCATGGAGTCCGCAATTAGTTTACCTAACGAGGTTCCGATAAAAATCGACCTAGGATTTGGCGACAACTGGTTGCAAGCCCACTAGTCTTCTCTAAACTAACCCCAGCTTATGAAATTATTCTTAAAAATCGCCCTGATCGGATTCCTTACCTCTTTTGCCTTTGGACAAGATCCCGCCCAGAAAACCATTGAGGAAAAAAAGCCCGTAAAATCTGCACCCGCTAAAGAAGCCACCGTGATTATGTCCACCTCGTTGGGTGAGATTCATATTGAACTAGATTCAAAAAGCGCTCCACTCACGGTCGAAAACTTCCTGAAATACGTCGATTCTAAGCACTACGACGGCACCATTTTCCACCGTATTATTGGCAACTTCATGGTTCAAGGTGGCGGATTCAAAGAAACCGATGGCTCATTCAAAAAGCAACCTACCAACCCCCCGATCAAAAACGAAAGCGAGAAGACTCCAAGCAATAAGCGTGGGACAATTGCCATGGCTCGGACTTCGGCACCAAATAGCGCGACCGCGCAATTTTTCATCAACGTGGTCGACAACCCCTTCCTCGACTATCCGAACAATGGCGGCGGATACGCCACCTTTGGGAAGGTTGTAAAAGGCATTGAAGTAGTAGAAAAAATGAGAGCCGTGAAAACCAGCTCCAAAAACGGCATGGCCGACGTCCCTACTCAAACCATCACGATCAAATCGATAAGTCGATCCAAGTAACAACTAAAAAAACTCACTGATGAAATCACTTCTCATTCTCTCAGCTTCACTGCTCTTTCTCTCCTGCAAAGGAGAACCCGATGATAACAACTCCGCCGATACTGGTCCCGCCGATACTGGTCCCGCCGATACTGGCCCCGTCGATAGTAGCTCCAAAATCATTATCGAAACCAGCATGGGAGCGATCAAGGTTAACCTCCACTCCGAAACTGCACCTATCACAGTTGCAAACTTTCTAGATTACGTTGATCAAGAACACTTTGATGGAACGATTTTCCACCGCGTCATGTCCAACTTTATGATCCAAGGCGGAGGCTTCGAATTAAAGAATGACGTCCCCACCGAAAAAGAGACAGGCGACGGAATCCAAAATGAAAGCGCCCGAACCAAGAAAAATTTGCGCGGAACCCTTGCGATGGCCCGAACAAGCGATCCGCACTCCGCAACCGCTCAATTCTTCATCAATGTTGTCGATAATCCAAACCTCGACTATCCTAACAATGGCGGGGGTTACGCAGTTTTTGGGGAAGTGACCGAGGGCATGGAGATCGTTAACAAGATCAAGATGGTCGAGGTGGGAACTGGGTATTTGAACTCTTTGACACCCGACGGACGAGTCGCCTCCGGACCCCACCAGAATGTTCCACTCATCGACCCCGTGATCATTAAATCGATTCGCCGGGAACCTAAGTCCTGACTCCACAATCATGCTCTGGCTTTTCATTCCTCTTGCCTTCCTTCTGGGATCCATCCCATTTGGACTTTTGCTTGGGAAAGTTAGGGGCATCGATATTCGCGAACATGGTTCCGGAAATATTGGCTCCACCAATGTTTTTAGAACTCTCGGAAAAAAGTCAGGAATCATTTGTCTGATCCTGGACATCCTAAAAGGCTTCTTTCCCGTTTTTCTAGCTCGTCAGTTTGTTCCAGATGATACAGGCGGTCACACCATTGAGGTCTTGACCGCACTAGCCTCCATCCTCGGCCATAACTATTCGCCATGGATTGGATTTAAAGGAGGCAAAGGGATCGCCACGTCCGGAGGAGCCATTCTTGCTTTGATGCCTGCCGCCGTAGTAATCTTGACCATCATTTTCGTCATCTTCACCTTCACCACAAAATATGTGTCGATCGGAAGTATCGCTACCGGCTTTGCCCTTCCAATCGTCACTATTTATGGGTCCTGGCATCATGGTAAGATTGCCGATGGAACCTGGAACAAACCGCTCTTTCTTTTCTCAATCATCGCGGGCGCGCTCGCTATTTGGAAACACCGATCCAACATCAACCGCTTACGTGCCGGAACCGAAAATAAAATCGGGAAAAAAAAGGAGGTCACCTAATTATGAAATTCCAAAATCCCGTGGTAGTGGGTTCAGGCTCTTGGGGAACCGCACTCGCCATTTTTCTGGCCAATAAATGCCGCCAGGTTCACTTAATCGGAAGAGATGAAAGGGTGACCGCCGCGATCAATTCGACGCACTGTAATGAGCGCTACCTACCAAACTCCACACTTCCGCAGAATTTGGTCGCCACGACTGATCTTTCTTTGGTCACTCAGGCTGATCTTCTTCTCTTTGTTGTTCCAACTAAAGCCACCCGCTCCACCGCGGAAAAACTCGTTTCCCTAAACATTCCGGAATCTGCAGTCATCCTTTCCTGCGCAAAAGGGATTGAGTTAGCGACCGGGAAGCGCATGTCACAAATTATCGGTGATTACTTCCCCTGCAATCAGATTGCGGTTCTTTCGGGTCCTAACCATGCCGAAGAAATTGCAGAAGGTCTGCCCGCAGCAGCCACCATCGGATGCTCGAACGAGGAAGTAGGACTAGCACTTCAGGATATCTTTGCGACAGATCGCTTTCGCTCATACACAAATCATGACATCGCCGGCATTGAGCTCGGTGGAGCAATCAAAAATGTTTACGCTATCGCAGCTGGAGTCACTATGGGGCTAAAACTGGGAGACAATGCCATTTCCGCTCTGGTCACACGTGCTCTTGCCGAAATGACCCGTCTCGGTACCGATCTCGGTGGAAAAACTGAAACCTTCGCCGGTCTTTCCGGCCTCGGTGACCTTATCGCGACCTGTTTTTCGGTTCATTCCCGGAATCATAAGGTCGGCCTCGCTCTAGGTCAGAACAGATCCTTGGAAGAAATCGTCAGGGAACTTGGCATGGTTGCGGAAGGAGTTCCAAATACTCGCTCGATTTACGAAGCAGCCCGCCGCGCAGGCACCCGAACTCCAATTCTTGATGTCGTGTATGCTGTAATCTATGAAAACGTTCCTCCCGCCGAAGCCCTCGACCGGCTCTTTCGCCAAGTTCCGCGTAAGGAGGGTGAGTAATTCAAGCATTCAGACATTCACCTCCTTGCGAGAAACGTCCGTTCACCAAATATTTTAGGTCTCCCCACACGACAGTGTGAACTTTTACCAATCCTTTGACAAGGTGAGGACTTAAAGTGACCTTACTTATGGATCACATCGAAAAGGTGAGACTCAATATTCTAACTTTTAACTTCAGCTCACATGCTCGACACCCACCACCATCTCTGGTCTTACAGCGCCGACGAGTATCCTTGGATCCCAGCTAACACTCCCCTCGCCCAAAACCAGTTACTCGCAGAACTAGAAGAGGCCACCTCCGCAGCAGGAGTTACCGGAACGATCGCTGTCCAGGCTCGACAAACCATTGAGGAATCAACCTTTCTTCTTAAGATCGCGGACCAAAGTGAGCTCATTCGGGGCATCGTAGGCTGGTTACCCTTAGTTTCTGAAAAGGTAGAGGAAGACCTAGAACACTTTTCCGATCATCCCAAATTTGTAGGAATCCGCCATGTCCTCCAAGACGAACCAGACGAATACTTCCTGAGAAATGATTTTCACCGCGGACTCTCTAAATTGCCCGCTCATGATCTCCGCTACGATATTCTCCTTTACCAGCATCAGATTCCAGTTGCTACAAAACTGGTAGACCGCCAACCAGAGTTAGGGATGATCATTGATCACATCGCTAAACCAAAGGCTCAAAATGGCCGTATTGAATCCGAATGGCGCGGTGGAATGAAGGAACTGGCAAAAAGGGAAAACATTCTTGGAGTCAAATTCTCGGGTCTTGCGACAGAATTCTC
>DCQM01000095.1 GCA_002323895.1 Akkermansiaceae bacterium UBA1518 | reverse complement strand
TAACAAGGCCGACATCTCGACCGAGCGGGTTTTATTGGAAATCCCTCAACCCTTCTGGAATCATAACTCGGGCAATATCCTCTTTGGCCCTGACGGCTACCTTTACATCGCAGTCGGTGATGGCGGAAAGGCAAACGATCCCCAGCGCTTTTCTCAAAACACCTTCGTTTACAACGGCAAAATCCTCCGTATCGACGTGAATACCCGCGCTGGAAACCGTCCCTATGGTCTTCCTTCCGACAATCCCTTTCTAAAAAAACCCGGCCATCACCCCGAGATCTTCGCCCTCGGCCTTCGTAATCCTTGGGGCCTCACATTTCACCCAGAGACCAATCAACTCTGGGCTGCCGACGTCGGCCAAAACGCTTGGGAAGAAATCAATATTATTACCAACGGAGGAAACTACGGATGGTCCTACCGAGAAGGAACCCATTCGGCTAATGCGCGTACCGATGCTCCAACCAAAGGAGCTAAATTCATCGATCCCATCCATGAATATGATCGTAGTAGCGGACTCTCCATCACCGGAGGGATTCATTATCGCGGCAAAGCTATTCCTGAACTTCAGGGTAAATATATTTACGGGGACTTTGTTCACGGCAACATTTGGGCTCTTGATTTTCAAAATGGAAAAAAGACCCGTAACACCAAAATCTTCAAACGTATAAAGGGCACCATCAAGCCCACCGCCTTCGTTGAAGATGCCAATGGAGAGCTCCTGATCCTTTCCCACGATCACAAACTTTACACCATCTCGCCCAAAAAATAATGCGAGCTTTCACTCTCCCCCAACTTTTGGGAGTTGGCCTAGCCACATGAAATGATCCTCCCTCCATCAACCCCGAGATTCCTCGCGCTTCTTTTCCTCCTTCCAGTCATCCCACTTTTAGGACCACTTCCCGAGAAGCTAAAAAGCCCACCCTCCGCACACGGAGTTCTCCTCGATCGCCACGGTAAGGAACTCACTCATTTCCCACGCCAAGACTACTTTCGCCATAAACCAACATCACTTGAGGAAATCCCGGATCATCTCATCAAAGCCACGCTTGCGGCCGAGGATAAACGCTTCTTTGATCACCCCGGAATCGACTATCTCGCATCAGCTCGGGCTTTATACAAAAATATCAGTAACAATCGAATCACCTCGGGGGCCTCTACCATTACCCAGCAACTGATCAAAATCTCTACTCCGCAAAAAACGCGGACTCCGAGTAAAAAACTCTCGGAAATCATGCTGGCGCGGCGCCTTGAAACGCGGTGGTCCAAAGATCAGATCCTGACGGCTTATCTGAACCGACTCGATTACGGATCACACCGCCAGGGCTGCGCCGAAGCGGCCAGATACTTTTTCAAGAAACCACTCACCGATCTTTCCCTCGCTGAAGCTGCCCTACTGGCCGCACTTCCCCAAGCACCTTCGCGGCTTAACCCGCGCCGAAACCCGCAGGCTGCCTTGGAACGCCGAAACTGGATCCTCGACCGGCTTGCCTTCGAATTTGATTACCCCTCATCCCAGATTGAAATTGCGAAATCCGAACCCTTACAACTCGCGAACCTCAGGGTCAAAAACCCCATCCCCCATCTAAGTAACCGCTTCAATGAAGGCGCCCGGCTCAGCATCGACAGCGAGATACAACGAAAGACCCGCAACATTCTGGCCGAAGAACTTTCGAAGCTGAATCAAAAAAATGTCCAGCACGGTGCAATTGTTGTCATGGAAAATGCCACCGGGGAAATCCTTGCCTTCCACGGCTCCTCGGATTTCGAAAGCTCCAACAGCGGCCAAGTCAATGGAGCTCTCAGCCTGCGCTCCGCTGGCTCTAGCCTCAAGCCCTTCACGTATGCTCTCGCATTCCAAAACCAAGGACTCTACCCCGGTACCATCATTGCCGATATTCCAACCAATTATCAAACTGAGGAAGGGCTTGACGCACCAAAAAACTTCGACCGCCGTCACCACGGCCCCGTTTCAATCCGCAACGCCCTCGGGGGCTCGCTCAATGTATCAGCAATGCGAATGCTCAATCAACTGGGTGGTCCGGAGCCTCTTCACACCCTCCTCAACAAACTCAACCTAAATCTCTCGCGTGAAGCTGCCGAATACGGACTTGGCCTTACGATTGGTAATGCCGAGGTCTCACTTCTTTCCCTCACCAACGCTTACGCAACAATCGCGAGACTCGGCGAGCACTTCCCACCCTCCTTGATCCACGGAAATGAAACCAACTCTATCTACCCGCTCAGCCCCGAGGCTTGTTTTTTGATCACAGATATCCTTTCCGACAACCAAGCCCGGGCGGGAGCTTTTGGAAATGATTCTATCCTTCGACTTCCCTTTCGCTGTGCAGTCAAAACCGGAACCTCCTCTGATTTTCGGGATAATTGGTGTCTTGGATTCACCGGGGATTTCACCGTTGGCGTCTGGGTTGGTAACTTTGACAATACTCCGATGGCCGGCATCTCTGGAGTCACGGGTGCCGGGCCGATCTTTCACCGCACCATGTTAGCTTTACATCAAGAACAGGGACCCACTTTCCTATCAATGCCAAATTCCCTCACTCCCATCTCAGTCGACGAACGGACGGGACATTATTATCCAATCCAGCCGAAAAAAGGAACCCCCTACCACAAGCTAGAACTCTGCCCTAAAGAACAACTGCCACTACCTATTACAAACCAAGACTACCACCCAGATGAACGAGCTCTACTTTCACTCGATTATGCTGAGTGGTTTCAATCGGATGATAATGTT
The DNA here is from genome assembly GCA_002323895.1 of Akkermansiaceae bacterium UBA1518. Taxonomy (GTDB): domain Bacteria; phylum Verrucomicrobiota; class Verrucomicrobiia; order Verrucomicrobiales; family Akkermansiaceae; genus SW10. Next base: position 1,432 of record DCQM01000095.1, on the reverse strand, counting down.
AGAAGCCATGCGTTCGCCCTCTCTGATTCGCGCCCTCTCAGCAATCTAAACCTAAAATTTCTCACTCCCCTCCCTGGCGCAACCTACTACCTAGACCCTGAACTCCCAGGTAACACACGCCAATTAAGATTGGGAGCAAACCTCAAAAACGTCATCTGGGCCTCAGACAGCCTCGAGATCAACGGAGAGCAAGTCACACTCACTCCTGGGATCCATCAACTAGAGCTCACCCATCCAGAAACTAGACAAACTATACTGTGTGAGTTCGCCGTAGAGGAACTCTAGTTCTTGTCCCACCCCAAAAAACTCGATAATCCGGACCCGGACAGAGAAAAAGAACAGGATCCTAATTCGGCGGAAAAACAAAATCACAGATCCTAATCATTTTCTTTCTGTCCTCTTCGCTGTTCGTAAATCCACTCAAAAACATCTGGATTCGAATAGCACGGAGTCCACGCATCATGTTTCACGCCAGAGGCTTCGTCATATTCGGTGTATTTAATGTTACCCTTCTCTTTCTCTAAGGCAGCCACCATACGGCGTGTGAACTCAACACTTACAACTGCATCTGCAACCCCATGGTGAGTCCAAATTGGGATATCCTTAATTGCCTTAGCTGTTCGAGGGTCACCTCCTCCACATACCGGCACCGCAGCCGCAAAAAGATCTGGCGCCTCCGCTAAGGCAGACCAAGTTCCGAAACCACCCATCGAAAGTCCGGTGATGTAGATGCGGTCTTCATCGACTGGCAAATTCTTGATCGCCGTCTTGAGAAGACCAATAACATCTGCAAGGTATTCGCCGCGCCAACCTTTTGAATCATCGGGGCATTGAGGCGCAAAGATGAAGGACGGATTTTTTTCATGAAACCTTCCTCGGGCAAAGTTGCGCACAATCCCATTGAGCTGCTTTTCATTGTCACTGCCGCCAGAACCTTTACCATGTAAAAAAATCAAAACCGGAAAGCGTTTCTTTGGGCTCATTCTTTTCTCGCTGTAGAAACGGAATTTGAGGCTCTCATATTCCATCTTCTCCCAATCTTCAGTCAGGCGGCCTTCGAAAATCCCGCTAGGTTCTTTCTCGCCAGGGCCATCTAGATCCTCAAGCGCCTCTGCCACCCATTTCCGATCGGAATCTGAAATCTTATCCAGCGACAAAGTAAAACGCTTCCTGTCCGACTTGCGCCGAAGGGTCACATTCCTTTCGTTCGCCGTGATGAATTCCGCCTCAAGGGTCCGTCCATCAGTAGCCGTCCAAGTGCGTACTTCACCAGCCCCTACAAATGGTGACCCAGTTGCTAACATCAAAAAAAGGGCAGCAACGAGCTTGAAAACCTTGTTTTTCATAAGGTGAAATTAACCTATCCTTCGCATTTGGCGATCTAGAATTCTGCACCTCATTATCTTAAATGAAGACTCGATCTTCGTATCCA
>DCQM01000075.1 GCA_002323895.1 Akkermansiaceae bacterium UBA1518 | reverse complement strand
GGCTGAGAGACCAAATGATTCACGGTGTGGCTTAGTAGAAATTTTCTATTGATGGAGGCAAGTAAGCATTCCTTCGAATGTTGGAAGGTTTTCGAAATACCAGAGAGTTTCGAGATCGTGCAATTCTGATAAGGCTACCCTAGCTTATGGTCGATCCAGCGATTGAGGTGCATCAGGAAATCCTCACGTGTCGTACCACAAAAGGGCTCGTGAAGAGCTCCTTTGATTTTCTTAAATGAGATTTGAGTCGAAGAGAAAATCTTTAATTTATCCTCTAAAATTTTAATGGGGCAAATAGGATCAGAATCTCCTTGTGTAAATAGAATAGGATTTTCGAAGGCCAGGTTGCTAAATTGTTCGCGAACTTCTTTGGCGGCGTCACGAAGATCCCGACCCCATCCGATTGAAATGCGACTATGGAAAAGAGCTAGGTCTTTCTCGGTTTCGCCTCTGTCAATCTTACGGCTACAGTCTGAACTACTGACTCCGGTGCTGATAGTTGCCGAAGGGAAAAGCTGTGCGGCTAAAGGGAGGGCGATTTTCATCCATGGTTTGGCTTGAAGCATCGGTTCGAGAAGAGGCGAACTTATCCAGGCTGCTTTGAAAAAGTTGTGGTTTTGAAAGAGGAAACGCAAAGCCATGAGGCCACCCATAGAGTGGCCTGCAATTATAATTTCACCCTCCAGTGATGAGAGAGAATCATGAAGGAGCTCGTCTGCGAAACTGAGCCCCGGAACAACTCCACGTCTTCCCTGTGAGCGACCATGGCCTGGCATATCGGTAAGGATACAGCGATAACCGGCATCTACAAAGCCTTCGAGTATAGATGGGTAGCGGTCGATAAAATCGCCTTGGCCGTGGAAGAAAATAAGTCCGCCTCGAACCGTGGTCTCGGGATTGAGGGTGAGGCGGTGTAAGGTCTGATTCTGAATACGGACTTGTGATGCCTCTATCCTCATACACGGAAGGTTTTCATAAGATTTTGGACTAGAGTGGCGTCGTCAAAGCGGCCTGCTTTGTTGAAGGCAAGATTCATATTCGCGAGTATTCGCAGAAGCATGGCAGCTAGAGAGCAAGGCTGTTGTACTGCTTTTTTAGCTTCTGCGGAGAGTTCGGGGTGCTCGTTGAGGAGCTGTTTTACCATAATTGGACGCCCCTTGTGAAAAGCATCGATCAAAGTGGGGCCGTCAGGAGAGTCGATGAGGCAGAGAAAATGCCCGGGATAATTTACTCCATAAACGGTGAGGCCAAGTCGTTGAGCAACGAGGATATAAATCAGGGAGAGGCCAAGCGGATTGCTTTTCCCTTCGTCAAGTGCCCAGGTTAAATCCGAATTGCGTGGATCAAAGTGAACTGAGTGATTACCGGTAAAACGCCCCGACTTAAAGAGCCAGTCAGCGAGTTCACGGGCGGTTCCAACTTCAGGGTGAGCGTCCTGAGCTATGATATCGAGTTCGTCGGAAAGACTAGGTCGTAGTGTAATTCCATCGTGGAGAAAGTCCGAGATCAGGCGAAGAAGGGCTTCAAATGATTCGTAGTCACCGTCGGGGTAGCTGAGATTGCTGGCGGGCACGACCCATTGTTCTTCAAGAAGTTTTTGTCGGCCGGCGTGGAGTGATTCGGAGAGGATCTTGCTTTCGTCAGACTTGAGATTGATCCCGAGGGCCGCAAGGTCGTGGCTGGCATCTCCTTCGAATTCCAAGAGGGCCTGCTGAACTCCTTGTTGGACGTCTTTGTTTTGATCGTCCAACAATTTAAGCAGAGATCCAAATCGCGCTGTTCGCTCCATACTTGGAAGATGGAGTGCTAGGAAAAATTCGCCAGTAGATTTCTAAATCAAATCAGCTGGCCGCTGGTTCTATTTTTGACTTTCCAAAAGAAAGCGAAGAAGTGGTTCGACAGGCGATAGGCCATGAGGATGATGGCCTAGACCGGGTTTATGCCATATTTTTACGGGAGACTTCATCTTGCTGAGGTTCGCCGCGAGTGGTTTTGCGTTTTCAGCTGGTGGAACCACGGTGTCGGCTGTCCCGATCACTAGGGCAACGGGTATGCCTTGTAGTTTTTTGGCGAAATCTGGATGAGTGATTTGCGAATGGGTTTTGGCCTCGGCTGCAGTGATACCATAAGCTCTAAGGCAGCGAGCGTAGTCAGCCTTGGATAATTTGCCATTCATGCCACCAGGCCAGGATTGAAAATTGCAAACCGGGTTATCTCCATAAATGGCGGTAACTTTGTCGGGGTGTTTCGCGGCGAAGTTAAAGATAAAGAGACCGCCGCGTGACATTCCTTCAAGAATGGGCTTAGCGCCTAGCTGAAATTGAGAAGTGAGGACTTCGTAGAGTTCTTCGCCGCGAGCCATGGCGATTTCGTTACCATAGAGATTTCCCACATCGACAAAGGCAAGATGGTAGCCGCGGTCAAGAAGGGCGAGATCTAAGGCAGGTTGATGACCCCAAAAGCGGGCCCGCCAAATCCATGGTTGCCCTTTGGCGGCAGTGTGAGGGACGACCAGCCGTGCGTTAGCTCCTGATTTAGGGAGTTTCAAATCATGAAGCTCAAAACCATTCCAACTGGAAGTTTTCCGAGAGCGTTTAGAAAATTTGGCGCGTCTTCCAATCTCTCTCGAAAGAAGATCTAAATAGTGCTTTGCGAGTTGCTCGTGCCCTTCATTATTGGGATGGACACCATCGGTGGTATGGCCAGAGGAGATGGCCCGGGTAAGATCGTGAAAGTGGATTTTCTCATCAGTGGCGGCAGCTTTTTTATAAGCTTGCTGGATCGTGGGGAGCCGCTTTGCGCGTGTTTTGAGGTCAATTGTTCGCCCTTGTTTTAATCCTTTTTGGTTCGGGAACATGGGAGTTGGGGAACAAAGGTGTATGATCATTCTAGGATTTCCTTTTCTAAGTTTATTAATCAGTGAAATAGCATTGCTAGTCAGATCATTTTGATGTTCCCAGTTTTTACGTTTGTCATTTTGGCAGGT
>DCQM01000029.1 GCA_002323895.1 Akkermansiaceae bacterium UBA1518 | reverse complement strand
CTTCACAGCCTTCACAACCTTTGCCTTTGCCATGCGCTTATTTTCGCCTAGCCTCGGCCCACGTCGTAAGAGAAAACTAGTCATAACTAGTCACTTTAGCCTCGCTCCCGTAGTTCAACGGATAGAACAAGGGTTTCCTAAACCTTAGATGGAGGTTCGATTCCTCCCGGGAGCGCCAATTGCAAAGTTTGGCAAGATTGTTTCGGTTTTTAGACCATGAAAGGGAAAAAGACCGTTTCCCCTCAGAGGGCTCACATTTAATGCATGAAGAGGCTAGAATTTTCGCAAGGGAACTTGGCCCAAATAGCTTTCGAAGAGAAAGGCTAGGCCATTGGGGAGTTTCTCAGTAGGCTACTTTTCAAGCTCCTTATACAGCCACGCTCGCGCGAATGCCCAATCACGATTTACAGTCGTGAGTGACATATCCATCGTCTCAGCAACCTCTTCGCCGGTCATCCCGATGAAATAGCGGAGTTTGACGAGCTGCGCTTTACGAGGGTCTTTTTCTGCAAGTTTTTCGATGATCTCATTGATAGCAATGAGGTTTTCAAGGTTTTTGTTAGAAGGAAACTCCTCAATTTCAGCGTCGTCGACTCGTATGAATTGGCCACCTCGAGATAAGGCCCGCTTGCGGCGGGCGTTATCGACAAGAATTCGGCGCATCGCTTCTGATGCAGCATAGAAAAAATGTTTTCGGTTTTCAAAGTCTTGATCGCCGATTCGCAACCAAGCTTCGTGAACTAGAGCCGTTGCCTGCAAGGTATGGCCACGACGCTCGCGTGACATCCGGTTCTTGGCCATCAGTTTGAGTTGAGCATAAACGGCTGCAATTAGGGCATCATCCGAGTCCCCATTTAACTGCCGGTTATCTAGAATTTCAGTGATCTCTTTCATGAGAGGTCATAATCATGACAACGTTCAGAGGATGAATAGACGGGTTCTTGGTGTTTGGCACGATGAAAATTCCACTGTGAGTCTTTTTCTTTCTTTTGAGTTCGCGGCTGATGGTGGAGATGATGTTGTTCTCTCCGCGGATCACCTGGCAGTATTTGATTCGGCACACATTGAACCTATTTAGGTGGAGCTATTGCTGTTGCAATCCGCTCCTAGCTCGCCCTTGAAGCGAATTGGTGCACTTTGGGTTTGAATTTAAGAGGTGAGGATTCACGATATTACGCCTAACTTTCTCGGAAAAATTTCAGACACCTCCCCCGTGAGTTAATAGATTCATCGATTAGATTCATTTTTGGGACTAGAAATTTCTGCTAACGGAGGAGCTTTGAGTACCCGAATGTTATGATCGGCTGTATCCAAAGAGCGTTCACAAATCACGAGGTTAGTCCCATTCCGTAAGAATTTTGCGTCTGGGGAAATAAACCCAGGAGTTGGGGGGAAGTTCGCGACCTGTTGCCAATTGACAGTATCCCAGAGAAGGATGGGCCCGTAGCCAATTGAGCAAGAGGCAATTCTTTCGCCATCTGGAGAAAAGTTAATAGACCTAAGGACCATGTTATGTCCTGCGAGCTCAGCGAGGAGACGGTCTTCCAGAAGGCTATGAATTTTGATAACAGGACGGTCGCGCGTGGCATAAGCTAGAAGTTTGCCGTCGGATGAGATGTCCATGCCTTGAGGACCAGATTTTCCGGAAAAGTCAAAATGTTTAACGATGCTATTTGATAAAAAATCGTATACGACAATATCATAATAGTCTTCGATAAATGCGACCTTCTCTCCGTGTGAAGAAAATGAGACCGTTGTTTCTGATCCGAAGTTTTCCCATAGACTCTTCGAGAAAGTAAAATTACTCGAAGAGACTAATTCTAAAGAGTTAGCGTCATAACGATCGAGCTGAATGTGATCAGACTCTGGGGAATTTATGGCAGCTAGAAGTGTCTGACTCTCTTCGAGATAACGATACTTAATAGAACTGGTTTGGTGGGCTAACTTGAGAGATTTTTCAGCGTGGCCATTGAGGTCCCATATTATTAGCTCAGGTGGGGAGGATTTAGTGCATAAAAGGCGGTCGCTTGAGATCCAATAGGCCCTCGAAAGATCTGCTGGCAAGCCTTTGAGGGGTTTCTCTATATCTCCGTGTAAACTAGGTGTTCTATTTCGCAATGAGACCACTCGATTTCCGCACGGTGAAACTTGAAAGTGATAAGTCGGGATTTGTAAACCAGAGGTGTCTAGCGAGGGTTCTGTAAAATTTTTGATATCCCAAACTTTTATATTTTTGTCTTTACCTGCACTTAAGAGCTGGCTGCCGTCCAAAGAGAAGTCAACAGACCAAACCTCATCGGTGTGGCCTGACAATGTCGAAAGCTCAGACCAATTTTCAGTAGACCAGAGTTTGATGTTTTGGTCAGCGCTTGACGAAGCGAGTAGTTCTCCATTGGGAGAGAAAGTCAATTTGGAGACAAAACCCTGATGTCCAATAAGAGAATTTGGTGGCTCGGTTTGTGTTAAATCGAAAATCCAAATCCTTGGATCAAACCATATACAACCGACCGCAAGATGTCTGTTGTTAGGAGAAAAAGTAAGCGTTGTGATGTCTGCCGCTACTTGAAGGTTACGCTCCGTTCGTGACCAATCCGATGTGTCGAGTATTACAATTTGTCCTTTTCGCCCCCCAATAGCGATTTTTTCCCCGTCTGAAGAAAAACAACAGGCCCCTTCAGTGTCCAAATTTGAATAATTTCCATCATTAAGTCGTTCACTGTATAAGATTTCTGCTGAATCAATTCTGATGATGTTGGCGGAGCCATGAGCGGGTAAGAAGTAGGCTAAAGTTTCGCCGTTTGGAGAAAGGGCTAGGCCGGTCGGCCGATGTGGACCGATGTGGATATTATGCGTGGGCGGCTTACTGAGATCGGACCAAATTTTAATGTAATAATCATTACTTTTTTCGCGAAAGCTGAGACCGGCGAAAATATTACAACCAAAATTTTTGCAGAGAAATCCACTGGTTGACATGATATCAGCTTCCTCACTTCCCACTGAAAGAACAGTTTTCTCCTGATCATCATTTATATTGATGAGCTCGATGTGCCCCTCGTCGCGCAAGCTTATTATACTCCCTTGGTTTTTAGTGAAGAAGCTTGTAAGAACTCGCGAAGGATGGCTCCCAATTTCAGTAACGCCTTTTTGTTGCCCCTGTTGCCAAAAGTATCTCCACTCCCATCCTCGAAGGTCCTTTTTGGTTGAGCCTTTGCTATATTGATTTAGGAGGCGCCTAGTTTCGCGGAGATTTCCTTCGTTAATGCTATTCGCTATCAATTGCATATCAGCGACGTATGCGTGTTCTTGAGTTTCCTCCTGCCCTTCGATCGCCAAGCGTTCTGATTCCTTAGCCTCTGCACTGAGTTTGTCAGAATGAATTCGTAGTTCTCTTTCCTTCTCACGAGCTTGCCGTGCCAAAGAGGCATGATGGGCACTGAAAAGCGCCGAGAAACAAACAGCTAAGATGGTTGCCGAGGCGGCTACGACCGCCAGCCGGTTTCGCCGAAAAAACTTTTGGAAACTATATAGCCGGCTTGGGGGTCTTGCCTTTATTGGCAGATTCGACATTGATCTCCGAACATCGTCTAAGAGCTCAATGACGGTTGCATAGCGTTCTTTAGGGTCGAATTGGAGTGCTTTCATCGGGATACGTTCAAGATCCTGAGCAACTCGGCGTTGTAGTTCTTGAATGCTTGAATTCCGCTTTTGTGCAAGCGCAATGCGATCGGTAGCTTCGTAGTTTTTTAAAGCGGCAGATGGTGTGATCAAGTCGCGCTCTTCACGTAATACACCTTCTTGAGATAGATGTTTTGATTCTCCAGAGCAGTAAGGGGGGGTTCCGATCAACAATTCATAAAGAATAGCACCGAGTGAATAAATATCTGAAAGAGTATCGGTTGCTTTGCGCGAGTGAAATTGCTCGGGCGCCATATAATCTGGAGTGCCCAATATTTGACCTTCGGCCGTGACGACTTGTGTTAATCGAAATTTGGGAGTTTTAATTACTTGAGAGATTCCAAAATCGATTACTTTAGCGAGGGGGCCATTCGCTTTCTCAATAACGAGGATGTTGGATGGCTTGAGATCACAATGAATTGCTCCTTTTTGATGGGCGTGGTTGACCGCAAAACAAACATCGATGAAAAGGTTAAGCCGCGAAGGAATATCTAAACATTTTTCATCACAATATTTTGTAATGGGCAACCCTCGTGCGAGTTCCATAACAAAAAAAGGTTGTCCGGTCATTGTAGTCCCAGATTCAATAAGACGGGCAATGTTAGGATGATCCATCATTGCCAGAATTTGCTGTTCAACCTCAAAGCGCTTTAGGATGGCTCGCGAATCCATTCCAAGTTTCAGGATCTTTATCGCGACTTTTCGTTCGTATGGTTCGACTTGCTTCGCCAGCCAGACAACACCAAAGCCACCTTGTCCGATCTCGGATTCTAATCGGTAAGATCCAATTAAGGTCCCGGTCTCAAAAGAGGGTGCAATGGTTTGCGAATGATCCTCGGCGCCCTCGAGAGGCGGCTGGTCATGCATTTCACGGACCTCTTTAGAGTCCATGAATTGTGAGGGCATCTTGTTATGAGCTTCTAGAAGTTCCAAGAGGGTTGATTTAAGTTCTTCAGTCAGATCGGCCCGCTTTCCTAGCTCAGACCGCCAACGATCACTTGGTAAAGTTGAGAGTCGCTCGAATTCAGCTTCAAGCTGATTTGAAAATTGGTGATCTTTGGGCTCCTGCTCTTTCAAAATCCAAATAGTTAAGAATGAAGTCGATATTAATCAACTGGGGAGAGAAGGTAATCAATCTATCTTCGAAAGAACAGCTCGGATACCTCTGGCTAAAATCGATTGTTATCTTTGAATTTCTACCCCAGAAGCTCAATCAAAGTCATCAAATCTTTCTCCTAAAACCGTGATTGCTTCATATCGGATGGTTCCCTTTTTAAAAGAGACTTTGATTAAGTAGTTACGCGATCCTACATGGGCTAAAAACGGGCGGAGTTTGAGAACTTCCTTGGATAGATCTCGTTTCCTTATTCGCCAGGCCCCATCACCGGCGGTAAACTACGCCTTCCGAATCATCGCGCTCTCCCCTTTGAAGGGATAAGTTCTTTAATAAATGTGATGGCAAGACTCTTTGGTAATCGAAAGTGATTAAAGGTGGTGGCTTGGTTGATTACTCGATTGACGTGCCTGGGATGAAGACACTGGAGCTGGTGGTGGAACCCTCAAATGATGGCTCTGGCCCCGATTGGGGGCTCTGGCTCGAGCCTAAATTGGGATGATAGGAAAAATTGCGGCATCTTTAACTTGGGTCGCCTTGCGGAAAATACAATTCTACTGGCCGGTGAACAAGCAAAGCACGATCAATACGGATAAGAGCGAACTGATGAAGTTGGTTGGTTTATCGAAGGCGTATGACAAAGTGGTGGCCCTTGATGATGTTTCTCTGCAAATGGTAGTGGGTGAGTTTATCGCTCTTTGTGGCCCGAGTGGGGCGGGGAAATCAACTCTTTTATATATGGTGGCTGGTTTGTTAGGTGCTGATGCAGGATCGATTGATGTTGCGGGTTACGACGTCTCCAAAATGAGTAGTTTTGAGAAGACGCGCTTTCGTAAAGAGGTGATTGGAGTGGTGTTTCAAGATGCGAGGCTGATCCCCTATCTTGATATTCGAGAGAATATTCTTGCTGCTGCTGGAAATCAAAACCGGGCGGATCAGTTGATAGTTTCGCTGGGACTTGAGGGGAGGACATCCCATCTTCCGGGGGAGTTGAGTGCAGGAGAGCAACAAAGAGTAGGCTTGGCTCGGGCCTTAGTGCACTTTCCGAAATTAGTTTTGGCAGATGAGCCAACGGGAAATTTAGATGATGTGAGTGCTGAAGCAGTGGTCTCTGGGCTGCAGAATTATGTTAAGGATGGAGGTTCAGTTTTGGTAGTCACTCATGACCCTAGAGTTCTTTCGAAAGCAGACCGGGTAATTACTTTAGAGAAGGGAAAGATTCTATTGTGAAGTACGAGGAATATTATACTTGGCAGGAAGATGTTCCAGGATTTGGGAGTGAGGCTCAGGAGAAGTTGAGGAACTCAACCGCGTTGGTTTCACGAGTGGGTGGGTTGGGCGGACCTTTGGCCCTTTCTCTGGCAGCAGCAGGCGTGGGGCGAATCATTCTTGCGCATGGAGGAGATCTGAGACCGGATGATTTAAATCGTCAGATTCTGATGACTCATGAGGGTCTAGGTAGCGGGCGCCACATTCAGGCTGCGGAGACATTGAGGCGATTCAACCGGGATCTTGAGATTGAATCGATGGGACAGAATGTTTCGGAAGAGAATATTGCAGGGCTTGTTGAGCGAGCAGATATTGTGTTTTCTTGCGCACCTCTTTTTGAAGAGCGTCTCTTGATGAATAGGGAGGCGATGAGTCAGGGTAAATTTTTTGTTGATGGTGCGATGTGCTCGATGGAGGGGCATGTGCTCGCGGTCGACCCTGGTAAGTCGACTTGTCTTGGGTGTTTAGTAAAGGCCCCTCCCGCTTATTGGAAGCGTCGCTTCCCGGTAATTGGGGCGGTTTCAGCAATGGTGGCTCAAATCGCAGCTCTAGAGGGTATTAAGCTTCTTACGCGCTTCGCCGAACCGGCAGTTGATCGAATGATCCATATCGATGCACAATGGATGCGGATGAAGAAAGTGCGCCTTGTCAGAGATGCTGACTGTCATCACTGTTCTGGTATTAAGTCATGAAACGACCTATTTTTATTATTGGAGTTCTTATGGTCCTGCTTGGAGGGGCTTTTTGGTGGCTAACGGAGGACAATGATCGAGATGGACCGGGGGCAGAAGACTTGCTCGTCCACTGTGCCGCGGGATTGCGAAAACCAATGAGCGAGATTGCTCGCCAATACGAGGAGGAGTTTGGTGTGAAGGTCAATTTACAGTTTGGTGGTTCAGGAGCTCTGGCCAGCCAACTTGAATTGGCTGGTGGTGATCTTTATTTGCCAGCAGACCAGAGTTATATCGACTCGGCCAGAGATAAGGGCTTGATGAAGGAGGCAATTCCGGTGGCGCTTTTGACTGCTGGGATGGTTGTTCCTAAGGGCAATCCGCGGGGTTTGACAAAACTTTCGGATATGGGGAAAGAAGGATTGAAGATTTCTTTGGCTGAGAAATCAGCTTCGGTGGGTAAGTTTACTTGGAAGGTTTTGGAAGAGGAGGGGTTATTAGAGAGGGTTAATCCTAACGTGGTCGTGACTAAGCCAACTGTGAATGCGATTGTGGAAGATGTTGCGACCGGTGCTGTGGATGTTTCCTTAGCGTGGGACGCGGTTGCGAGAAATTTTTCTGAGGTGGAATGGATTGCTGTCCCAGAGTTTTCTAAGAGAGCGAAGAGAGCTTCGATTGGAGTGCTAACGTCGAGTAAGGACGCAAAGAGATCACTCCATTTTGCCCGTTATGTCACAGCGCAAGATCGTGGTCGAAAGGTCTTTCAAAAAATGGGATTTATAGTTCCTGATGAGGGCGATAAATGGTCGGATCAACCAGAAGTGACTTTTTTTTCGGGATCAATGTTAAGGCCGGCGATTCAGGAGCGGGTTCGAGAATTTGAAGCGCGTGAGGGGTGCCGGGTGAATACGGTTTTTGAGGGTTGTGGGACCTTGGTTGCGCAGATGGATGCTGGAGCTAAACCCGCAGGATACTTTGCATGTGATTCGAAGTTTCTCAACAAGGTTCAGGAACGGTTTTTCGAGGGGCGGATCATGACGAGAAATGAAATCGTCTTGTTAGTTCGGATAGGGAATCCCAAGGAGCTTCGTAAATTGGAAGATCTTGGAAAGCTTGGGGTGAAGCTTGGAGTTTGTGATGGTCGTAAAAGTGCGTTGGGCGAATTAACGCGGATCATGCTTGAGAGACGTGGATTGGCCGAAGCATTAGAAGCTAATGTGGCTGTGAAGGTTGCGAAAGGAGATGACCTTGTGTCTGCGTTGCAGGCCCGATCACTCGATGCGGTTTTGGTTTACCGAAGTAACGCACTCGCTAGCCCGGTGACTTTGAAGGAAAATGAAATTGTGGAGCTAAAAGACGAGTTGGCTTTTGCTGAGCAGCCTTTTGCGGTGGCAAAGGAGTCAGCTTACCCCGAATTGATGAAGAGATTAGGCAACTTTCTGGCGACTCCGGAAGCGAAGGAAAGATTCAAGGAATTGGGATTTCAATGGGAACTCAATTGACGATCGTTTTTAGGTGTCGCCTAGGATGGAAAGGCCTTTTTTCATGGGCGCTCATTGTTTGTCACTTATGTGCAATCTTGGTAGTTTTCATTATGAAAACGCCGGCATAGAGTTGGTTTATGGCAATCTTGGTAGAAGCGAAGATTGATAACAATCAGTCGTCATTTAATACTGTTGAGGCGTTTAAAAGTTGAAATGGAGAAGGGTATCACTAGTGATCAAAGGATTTGGAGAATTAGGCCGGAGTGGCCTTTTCTGCTGTTCCTGGTCTTTGTAGTCGCAGCCTACTTAGGACTGCTTCTTTTAATGGTTGGGGCAAATGTACTAACGGTTTCGTGGAGCCAGGCGAGTGAGATTTTGAAGGATGCTGATATTCAGCATTCAATCGTACTGACGTTCGTGACCTGTACGGCGACAGCAATTCTTTCAGTTTTGGTTTCAGTCCCGGTAGGCTATCTTTTATCCCGATATCAATTTAGGGGAAGAGCCTTGGTAGATACATTTCTGGATATTCCAATTTTACTACCTCCCTTGATTGTGGGCTTGAGTCTTTTAATTTTGTTCAATCGAATCACACCATCGGCCTGTTGTGGAATGTTAGCGGGTGGTGTACTTATCGCTGCGATTTGGGGAGCAGCTAGAAAAGGGAATGGGATTGTAATAAGATTTTTAGTTGGAAGCGCAATTTCATTTGGGCTTCTGAGTTTTGTGTTTGCGGGGAGTCAGAGATCACTGGAGGGCATTGTAAGTGAGGTTGGTTTTCCAATGACCTTTCATCCGTTAGGAGTAGTTTTGGCTCAGTTTCCAGTGGCGGCGGCTTTTGCGGTCAGGACGATGAGGACGACTTTTGATCAAATCAGCCCGCGTTATGAAGAGGTCGCGATGACTTTGGGATGCAATCGGGGTCAGGCATTTATGCGAGTTGTTTTGCCATTGGCTGGTAAGGGAATAGTGGCAGCAGGAACAATGGCGTGGGCGAGGGCTCTGGGAGAGTTTGGGCCGATCCTTATCTTTGCGGGAGCGACACGTGGCCGGACCGAAGTGTTGGCTACGTCGGTTTTCCTTGAAATTAATATAGGTAATTTACCAGGAGCGGCGGCACTTTCGCTTTTAATGATTTTGTTGGCAGTTTCAACTCTTTTGATAGTGAGATATCTGGCAGGAAGAGGAGGAACGGCATGAGTGAGGGGATGTTAATTTTGGAACAGGTGACGGTCCAAACAGGGGATTTTGTCCTATCCCCCTTTTCGTTAGAGATTGGGGAGGGTGAGTGTGTTGCTCTTATGGGGCCGAGTGGTTGCGGGAAAACGACGCTCCTCGAAACGGTTTGTGGATTACGCGAAGGGCCGGTTGGCGGACGGGTTGTACTTGATGGACTGGAGGTGACAAATTTAGCGCCTGGGGCACGGGGAATTGGTCTAGTGCCGCAAGATGTGGCACTCTTCCCATCTTTGACAGTCCGAGAGCAAATAGAGTTTGGTCCTAAGCTTCATGGTTGGAAGCCTGAGGAAATAAAGGAACGAGTGGAAGTTCTGGCAAGAGATCTTGGATTGGAGGGTCTTTTGAGTCGCTTACCTGAGGGGCTCTCAGGTGGTGAAGCCCGTCGAGTTGCATTGGGCAGGGCTCTGGCGCTGAGGCCGCAATTACTCTGTCTGGATGAAGCTCTATCCGGTTTAGATGAAGCACGTCATGATGAGGTGCTTGGCGTAATTCGGAAGATGATTGAGAGAGAAGGCGTAACGGCTTTACATGTCACTCATTCTAAGAAAGAAGCGGAGATTATTGCAGACCGGGTGGTGGTGATGGATTAGAATTTTAATTGGATCGGAGGAGGGTAACGGAATCGCGTGTGAGGGCGTAGATAGTCGAGAGCCACGTCGCAGCGGTACTGACGAGGGGGATGAAAAGCCAAGCTATCGGAGGGATCGAAAATGAGAAGAATTTAGAAATGGTAAAGGTCAGGCCGGTTGCGAGAAGGCCGATTAAAGCGGCCCGGGCGAGGAGGATCAGTGCGATTTTGAAATGGCTGACACCAATCGCGCGAAGAGTGCCAATTTCCGGAAGCCGTTCACGGACGTTAGCAAATGAAAGATATGCGAGAGCGAGAAAGGCGCCGCTTGCAATGATTGGAGAGAGCACTGAAGAAAAACGAGCGCGTTCGGAGCGAGCAGTTTCACGACTTTTTATGATTGTAGCTTTGGCTTTTCTTGCCCGGTCACCGGTCTTGTTACGAGCTTCGGCACGAACCATGGCGGATGAACCGAGTTCGATGATTTGAACCTCAGGAAGAATTTTTGAAATCTCTGAACGAATTTCGCCGAGTCGATCAATAGAGGCGCAATTACACCCAAGGGCTAGAATAGCATTAATTCGATTAGGTTGCTCAAAGAGTTTTTGGGCATCATCAAGGTGTATCCAGGCCGAGCCATCGTCACGGAAATTTCTTGGAGGATAAGTTTGGGCAAGAGTGTAGGTTTTTTCGTTAAGGATCACCTGATCTCCTTTTTTGAGTCCGAGGGGTTTATGTAGATCGTAGCCAAGATTGATCGTCCCTAGAGTCAGGGGATTCATGATGGGTTTCTTTTTGGATCTGTGGGCGATGGGAACTTGTCCTTCAACGCCGACAAGTAGGATCGATCGATTTTGTTCTTCCCAGCGAACTCGTTTTGATAACTGAGGAAGAAGGTGGTTAACCGTGACGATTTTGCTTTCAGCAAGTTTGTGGACTGAGTCTTCAGAGAGTGTTTGTTCGGAGTATCCTCGCTCCTTAATTTGCCAGATTTCTTCGCCTTTGGGGAAGAGGAAGACGTTGAAACCAAGGCCTTTCATGGTTTTACGAATATCGTTCTCAAGCTGGATCATCTCAGCCTTTGTTTCGTCTTCTAGTGAACTGAGCTGGATTTCGGTATTTCGGTCAAATTTGGCTAGGCTTTCTTCTGCGGCAAGCCAGATACAGATAGCGGCTGCTGCTGTTACGATGGCGATGATGAAGTTGAACTTCCGGTGTTTGATTTCGGCCAAGAGCATGATGAAAAATGGATGAAGGGGCGTAATCAGGTTAGGGAATTAGCGAAGATTTTAATTGGATTTCTTCAGGAGAAAAATGGTGCCTATGAGGAGGATCACAGGGATTGCTAACAAGAGGATTTTGGGAGAACTGACAACATAGGATTTCAGTGAGGATTTATCTGCTGGTGATTCCTGGCTAGGTAACGATTCGTCATTGAGCGAGGGCAGAATGGTGGGGAGTGACTTGTCGATTACGACGAGGCCGGATTGAAGTTTTTCTTGCCAGTCGGTCTGAAAGAGTAGGTCGTATCCAGGGTTGCCGCTTTTGACCTGACAGGAGCAGGCACCGCAAAGATACTCACAGGCTGTCGTGACGGTTTCCGCTGTTATGGAGCTACCTAGAAGTGGACCTGGCGTGCGACCACGACCAAAGACCGGGACGACAAGTGGTTCTTCGGATGGGGAATGCCGGTTGGCGGTAAGGATACGGAGGAAAGCTTGTTCGGCGGGGTCATTGCGATTGACCCGCTCGATTTTAAAGGAGATCTGGAGTGGAATGGATGAGCGGAGGACATCGTCGAGATTAATGTCCTCACCAACTTTTCCAGCCTGATCGGCCTGAATGACACCTTCGGGGATCTGGATGTTTTTTTGAGCCTCTAGCAGAGTGTCGTTGAGGAGTTTGGAAATGGCTTCATTTGCGGTTTGGTCGGTTCCTTCGACAAGGATCCAGACGGTGGATTGCCCTTCAAGGATGCCATCCTTAATTCTCTGGCGGAGGGGCGAGTCTATGATGCTCTCAAGAGTTGATTTAGTGCCAGGGAACACAAGCGGTTCGTTGTTTTCCCAGCTTTCGGGAGGGTGAAGGAGGAAGGCGGGATACTCAGTGACCTTCTCGAGTCCAATAATAGAGAAGCGTTCGTTGGGAGTGATTTTCTCGAGGTTGAGAGATTCAAATTCGAGGTTGAGGTGCTTTGGTTCGAACGATAATTCGGCCGGCGCTTCTCCCCGATGAATCAATTGCAAGCGGAAGGAATCGGACTGCCACCGCTCCAGAGCGTATCGAAAGACGGGAACCTGGCAGGCGAGAGGAGAGGCGGTGACCACCAGAAAAATCAGAAGATATTTCACGGTTTTTTGTGGAAAGTATGAATGTAGCCAAGGTCAGTAGAAACGATGAGGCGGCCCTCGGCAGGAGTAAGTCCGTAGGCTTTTCCCGTAACTTTGTGCTGCCAGAGTGGCTTGCCGGTTTTGATGTCGAGAATGGAGACTTGATTGTCGAGGCCTACGATGAGCTGAGTGCCTGCGACGACGAGTTCGAAGGGGGTAGGGTGAGTAATGGTCCAGAGAAGGCAGGATTTGATTTGAGCCTGGTGTGTGGAGATTTTCTTTTTGAGAATTTCAATTTGGGCGAGATTTGTTTCAACTTTTGGGTCGAGTTTTTTGAGAGCGGCCCTTTGGCTGCTGAGGAGCGTTTCAAGCTGAGCTTTGCGGGTGAGGTCGAGGCATTGAAGGTTTCCGATGGAATGGAGGTAGGCCTTTCCTTCTGTGACAACGACTCGGGTGGTGTTGTTGAAGGTTGTGAGTCGCTTTCCAGATTTGGGGTCGGCGATGCGTAGCTGTTCGTCCCGTTCTTTTTGGTTGGGCGGGCCTGCGATGAGTTGGTTGTCCTCTGTTAAAAGGCAAAAAGTTCCTCCAGCCTGCCCGATGGTTCCTGTCTTTTTGCCATCGTTTTGATTTAGAGTGATGGGCGCGGCGCGGCCCTGGGGGATGTAAAGGCGGTCCCCGCCAGCTAATATGGCGCCCTGAAGGGTGACCCCTTGATGCTCGGTCAGATACGCTCGTTCCGCCGTCTTGGTATCGATGCACCAGAGATAGGAAGTTTTCCATGGCAGGAGTGAGGCTGCGAAAAAGGCGCGGCCATTTTCAACCGTGATTCCAGTTCGAACCGGCCAAGGCGAAATCAGTTTGCCGTTGCTGGGGATCAGGCGATCGGAAGGTGCGGCTTGTTTTTTCCAGAGGGTTTTACCGGTCAGGGCATCTGCACAGTAAATGTAGCCATCATCGGATCCAAACCATGCTTGTTCTCCGACGAGAGTGGGAGGGAAACGGACGGAGGAATTTGTGAAGTGTTGCCATTGCTCTTCTCCGGTCGAGGCATCTAGACAATGGAGAGCATTGTCGGATGAAGACCCATAATAAATGAGATTATAGGCGGCGGTTGTAAAATAACAGGGATCGAAGTTGCGCATCGATTGCAGGCCTTCGTTGCTGGAGTAAGCATCCCATTTGGCTGGTCCGGTCCATGCCTGTTCAGGAGGGCCGCCATTGTGGACCCATGCTTCGGTTAGGGGGAGTTGCAAGGAAGAGGGAGACACGCCGCTTCGGCGATTGTCATGGCGATAAGTTGGCCAGACCTCGGCGGGGCAGAGGATACAAAGTAAAAAAAGGGCAAGAGTTGAGCGGAACATGTTACTTAGAAGGTGGGCTCGGACTGGAGATTGAAAAAAGGCGGCTACTCTTTGGGCGGAGTGGAATCTTTGATGCCGGAATTGTTTTTGGGAATAAAGGCAAGTGAAGTTTCCATCCAGCCGCCGCATGAACAGCCACCGCCGCCTTCGGGGGCTAGGAAGAGTCCCTGAGCGGGAAGAACGCTGAGCCAGCAGGAGGGGCGGAGCCGGGGCCAGTGGGATTGTTTCTTAGAGGTTTTGGACCAAAAGGTGAGGCTCACGTCAATCCCCCGATAAAGCAGTCCATAGGCTGTCCCCACGGTGGCAGAGCATTTAGTTTTAGGCCCGTATTTGTGATCGAGCGGCTTTCCGTCGGGAAGGGAGATCCCGGTGGGGTCCGTATAGACCCGGTCCTCGTAAACGACAGGGTGGGTAATGTGGGAGCCGTGGTGGTTGGTGCGCCAAGGGGTCTGGGATTGGAATCGGAGATCGCCATTGGCAAGGTCGAAGTAGTGGTAACTGAAGATCCCTTTTCCATTGTGCTTACCGGTCTCTTGGGTGTCACCTTCAGAGAGGGTGACGAGGAAACCTTCGGAAGTCATGGATCCATAAGAAACCTGGATGAAGCCTTTTTCCTCGGTCCGGAGCAGAGTTTTTGGGAATGGCTTTTGCCAGAGGATTTTGCCCGTGGTTGCGTCGAGACAGACGGCGTGGATTTGATTCCAATGATTTTTGGTGCTCTCGCGGCCGGAGGTGGATTTTTGAAGGTCGGTGTTGCGTGTTTCAAGAAAGCAAAGTTTGCCTTTGGACAATGAGATGGTGGGGTTGATGATGAGCCCGCGCGAATAGGTCCAGTTTCCCTTCCAGTTCGATTTTGAGTATCCAAAAATATTGTCGCTTAAAACATTGGCAGTGTCGGACTCGCGGCCGACTTTGTCATACCAGGCGTCCCCAAAGTATTTTTTAAACTCGGCTCCCAAACGGACGGAGGATCCGATGATGTTATCTCCTTCCTGGGCGATGAAGCCCCACTCGTGAGTCTCGCGGTGGGAGGAAGTGAGCTTTAAGGTTGAGATGCGTTTGCCGGTGGCTCCGTCGAGCACCCAAAGGAGATCTTTGACAGCGACGTATAGTTTGCTGTCATCTGCGCACCAGTTGGCGCTGTCGTGAGGGACGTTGACTCGACGAAGGTCCGGAATTTCCATGTCCCAAAGAATTTGGCCATTGTAGGCGTCGAGCGCCATGAGCCGGTTGAGCCCCTGATGATACATACGTCCATTGGTCGCAAGAGGAGCGGACATGCGGGGTTGTCTATCAATGCCAAAGTTGGCACCGGGCCTGCCAATCCATTGGAGCTCCAATTCATCGACAGCCTGAGCGCCCCCAAGGCGTTCGTTGGAGTAGGTGGTGTTTGATGGTGGCCCATATTGATGGGTCCATTCACCGGATCCTGGAATGGGAGGGCGGGTGTTGAGCGTCTTGTCAGGCAGGACGGTACGACCTTTTGGGCGGGTGAGTCGGGAGAGTTCGGAAGAAGAACAGGGAGGTGTTCCACGTTCGGTGCAGACGAGGTTGCCGACGCAAGAGGTGAGTGGGATATTTTTAAGGTTGGGAAGGTAGAGAATCGTGATTCTTGAGCCATGAATACCAGAATCTGTCAGCTCTTTCCTCAGGGCGTTGACCTTTGCGAGGTCATCATCAAAAGCGGTCACGTTGAGTTGGCTTTGAGAGGCGATAGCTTTGGTAAGTGAGCCATCGGTGAGTCCTATAATGACAGCGAAGCCGGGTTGGTCAGGAAGATCTTGTAGATAGGTTTTGGCAAGAGGGTGGTCACTATCAGGAGTTGGAGCCGGCATGTAGTTCATGCTGGTGTCAAACTCGTAGAGGGGGCTAAATTTTTCACCATTCTCGGTGTTGGCGCTGATCCGGTAGGAATAGCGGGTATGTGACTGCAGGTTGTCGAGTATGACTTCATGACGTAAGTCTTCTGAACTAGACTCGACGATACTACCAAGTTTTCGGGTTGTTCCGTATCCAATGATGGCCTTGCCGGGATGGCTAGCTTCCCAGAAAAGGAGCGCCTTTCCTGGAGCTAAAAATCGAACAGCAGGGCGAACCGAAAAGGGAACGACGGCAAATTCTTTCGCGATGCTAGCGAGGTCCTTAAGAGTCGGTAGGGAATCGTGAAATTGGATCGATTCGATGCGACCGTTTATGGGGAAAAACTCATCGTTGTCTTTATAGGCACCGATTACGAACGGAGTTGGGATATCGGGTAGGACAATAGGCCCGGTGACAATCCGCGAGCTAACAAGACGACCATTTAAATAGAGTCCCATCTTCTTGCCATCATAGGTTGCGAAGAGGTGATTCCATTCGCCGGGTTCAAATGATTCAGGCGCAGCGACTTCGAGAAGTCGACCACCGGTGGAGAGCCGAAAGGAGAAGCGAGAGCCGTTGTATCCTAGGATCCAACCGCGCTCGTAGCTACCGTTGTCTTGACTATAACTCAAAATTGAGCCCCATTTTTGGGCTTGGTCAATCCGCACCCGAGCCTCAATAGCAAAATTCTGGAGGGGGAGTTTTTTCGCGGATTCCTCAGGAAGAAGAACGTGCTGCTTTGAGGAGAAAACAAGGTTTCCATCAGTATCGAATTCTGGAGCGCCCTGTGCTTCACCTGCTGGATTGAGTTTTTGGTCGGTAAAGTTTTTTTTGTTTAGTATCCAACTTCCGAGGAGCCCAGCGTGAGCAATGGGGGAAAGGATCAAGATGAGCAGCAATTGTTTCATTCACTTGGTGTTCTATTTTTGCTGCTGATTTAAGGTCATACCAAGATCGGCAGCACGCCCTGAAGGGAGTTCCATAATCTGGATTTTTCGAAAGTGTATTTCGGTGCCTTCGGCTTCTAGGCAAAGGTAGCCTTTACGAAGATCGGCTTCGCGGATGCCATTGACGAATTTGCCATTAATTGAAAGTTTTACACTACCGTCGACCGCTACAATGACGTACTCATTCCACTCGCCTTTTCCTTTACAGCGCATTTCAAAGGACATGGACCGTGAACCGCGTGGATTTTCGGGGACCGCTCTCATTCCGCCAGCGCCGAAGAGTTCGCCGCTGACGTAGCCGGGGTGGTTTGGCGAGCCGTCACGTTTTTTGTGAATATTAGGCCATTCCAGTTCCAGCATTTGAACTTCCATACCTTTTGGAAGCCGATTCCCAGATGGCTTGGCATCGCTCCAGAGGAAGACCCCAGAGTTTCCGCCGGCTTTCATGTGCCGCCATTCGATGACGAGAATAAAGTTTTCGTATTGTTTTTGTGACCGCATCACCCCGATGGGCTTGCCGGAACAAACGAGGATTCCATCTTTTACTGACCAAGTTTCGGGCGAGGTGTTGACGTCTACCCAGTTGGTGAGATCCTTACCATTAAAGAGGTTGGTGAAGCCAAATTGTGATACTGAGGGTGTCGCGCTCTTTTCCTGGGCGGAAAGAGACGAAAGCAATAGAATCGCTGTGAGCGCTTTCTTGAAGAACATTCTCCATGCTAGCGGTTTGGGGTATGCCTTGAAAAGGCTCTTATTTTTTAGAATCGGTAATAAATTGATCCGCGCTTTTGTTCCAGAGTGCGATGAGGGAATTCAGTTTTCCACGATGCTTTTCCGCTAGATTTTTTGTTTCACTACGATCAGCGGAAAGGTGGTAAAGTTCCCATGGTTCCTTGAATGAGGAAACAGCTTTCCAGCCATCTTTGAGAATAGCGTTATGGCCTTCGTGCGACCACCAGAGATCTGGATGAAGATCCTTTTGATCTTTTTTAAAGATCGGGAGGAGGCTCTTACCAGGCCTTGCAATAATAGAATTTTCCCGCTCAATTTTGGCTACCTCAAGGAAGGTTGGAAGGAGATCGATGACGTGAGCCGGAGTGTGTCGAAATTTATTTTTTGCCTCGAAACCTTGCGGCCAGTGCGCGATCAAAGGAGTGGAGATTCCGCCTTCATGAGTCCAGGTTTTGTGTTTTTTGAAAGGGGTGTTGGCAGTAGTTGACCAACCAGGGCCGAGGCAAGGATAAGTTGCCGCTGACCCGAGGGGAGCGGTGGGATCGTGGCCATCCCCACGAACCATAATCTCGGCGCTCGCTCCATTATCGGAGAGAAAGATGATGAGGGTGTTATCGAAACGATCTCTTTTTTTGAGATGGGCAATGATACGGCCAATTTCCTGGTCCATACGGTCGATCATGGCGGCGTGAATAGCCATTTTTTCTGCCTGAAAGGCTTTCTGTTCTTTGGTGAGTTTGCTCCAAGGGAGGGGGCGATTTACTTCACCTGCTCCGAGAATTTTGAGTTGGTCAGGGAAGTGATAGGGAGGGCCAAGATTTGGAAGGACTGGTGAAAGATTAACTTTTGGAAAGCCAAGTTCGTTCATGCGTTGGTGACGAGCTTCGCGGATCGAGTTCCACCCAGAAGTGTAGTTATCTTCATATTTGGCGATATCTTTTGGGAGGGCATGAAGGGGGAAGTGGGGGGCGGCAAATGCGAGGTAAGTGAAAGATGGGCAATCAGAGTATTTGATTTCGTGTTCTTCGAGAAATTCGATAGTGCGGTGGGCGAGTTCGGTAGTGCCGTAAAAGCCAGTTCCACGTTTGACAGGGGAAAGTTTTTTATCGTCGAGGTAATGAGTGGTGGGGCTGAAGAATCTACTTTGATCCTTGAGATAGTAGGACCGGTCGAAGCCGGCTGCGATCGGTTTACTGTCCAGGTGCCACTTGCCGATGTGGTAAGAGCGGTAGCCTGCTTTCTTCAGTAGGGCTGGGGCAAGGGGAGCCCACGAAGGACGTTTGCCACGCATGCCGCCGCTTTTACTTTTTAGCGTGTCGCGTCGAATTTGCTGTGGATAGTAGCCAGTAAGAATTGATGCGCGCGTCGGCCAACAACGGGCGGTATTATAAAAGTTTGTGAAGCGTAAACCGTTTCTTGCGAGGGCATCTAGGTTAGGGGTCTTGATCTCAGATCCATAGGCGCCTAAATCGGAATATCCGAGATCATCTGCTAGAATAACGAGAATATCCGGGTGTTTGGTTACTTGACCAAGAAGCTGTAAGCCTTGGATGAAAATGCAAAAAAGAAGGAAGCAGGCTTTCATATTGGCGGAGAGTGATTGGTGGAGGATGCCAAAAGAAGGTTTTAGTTTTTAGGGTTAGATAGTTTTTAGATGTTAAGAGCGCTTCATAATGAGATAAGGAATAAAATGATGGAGCGAGTCTTCATACCGGGTTTCGGTAGTTAATCTCATCAATGGCCCACTTGGCATGTTCGGCGATGAGGGGGGATTCGTGGGTGGAGAGCTCTCTGAGTTTAGGAAGGTCTTTTTTGGTGCCTGTGTTACCGACGGCAATACAGGCATTCCTGATGAATGGTTCGAATTTGATTCTCTTGATAGGGGACTTTGCAAAGACACGTCGGAAGTCTTCGAGAGTCATATCAAGAAAGTCCGAGAGGGAGTGGGAGAATATTTTTTCACGTGCGTGAAACGAAGTTTCGCGGGAGACTCTGGCGAAACGATTCCAAGGGCAGGCGTCGAGACAGTCATCGCAGCCGTAGATGCGATCGCCGATAGATCGGCGGAATTCCTTGGGGATAGAACCTTTATGCTCAATGGTGAGATAAGAGATGCAGCGGGTGGCGGCAAGTTTTCGCGGAGCGGTGATTGCTTGGGTGGGACAGGCGCTGATACAGGCCGTGCATTTACCGCAGTGATCGCTGGATTCAGGGTCAGGAAGGAGATCGAGGGTGGTTAGGACTTCGGCAAGGAAGAACCAAGTGCCAAGTTTACGGTGGATTTGGACGGTAGATTTCCCGTTCCAACCAAGCCCAGAAGCAGAGGCGAAATCACGCTCAAGAATGGGACCGGTATCGACATAGTATCGTTGGAGGCCTCCCATGTCTTGCATAGCCAAATTTAGGTCCTTGAGTTTATCATGGATGAGATCGTGGTAGTCTTCATTCCATGAGTAGCGAGCGATCCGATAGTCGGAACGCGGTTGTTTTTTAGCTGGAAGATAATTGAGAGCGAGTGAAACGATAGATTTGCAACCTGGCAGAACTTCTCGTGGGTCACAGCGACGCTCGACGTTTTTCTCCAGCCAGCCCATATCACCGGCGTGCCCTTCTTCGACCCACTTTATGTAGTTGTCGGCGTGCGGAGCGCGGGTCGCAGCAGCGATGCGGCAGTCATCGAAACCCAGCTGCCGGGCCACGAACCTGACATTGGCCTTGGCGATGTCCGTATTCATTCTTGGGTGCCAAAGTGATAGCGCGCGGATTCGATGATGCCAGCGGTGACTTCGTCGAACGAGAGGTTGTCAGTTTCGATACCGATGTGGGCGGCATTGCGGTAGAGTGGTGTACGGACACCAAGAAGATCGTGGATTGTTTTTTCGGGATCGTCGTTGTCGAGAAGCGGGCGATTTGCGTTCCGCGAAGTTCGTTTCAGGATTTCAGTAGGGTGTGCGATGAGCCAGACGACGTAGCCGAGTTCTCGAAGGAGCTGGCGGTTTTCGGGGCGGCCAATGATTCCTCCGCCGGTGGCAATAATATGGCCGGAGTGTTTAATGAACGATTTGAGGAGTTCGGTTTCCATGTCGCGAAACGCTTCCTCACTATTTTCTTTGAAAATTGTTGGAATGGAGCGGCCTTGTTGCTCGACAATGAGTTGGTCGGTGTCAACGAGCGGGTAGCCGAAGGTTTGGGAGAGGTTTCGCCCAATTGTGGACTTTCCCGTTCCCATAAATCCGATGAGGATAATGTTCTTCTGCATACTCTTGGGAAAACTCTACCTTTCTGGATTCGATTCGCGAAGCTGTATCTGCTAAATATCTTGCGTGGACACAAAACGAGTTGTTGCGGATTTTGAAGATTGGCGGGAGGCCGTGGCGGAAGCCGTTGCTCTTCTGGAGAATGGCGGGCTAGTGGCTTTACCCACTGAGACGGTTTATGGCTTGGCTGCAGATGCCTTTGATGCGGAAGCCGTAGCGAAGGTTTTTGAGGTTAAGGAGAGGCCTTCTTTTGATCCGCTAATTGTTCATATTGGGCACAAGCGCGATCTTGATATTGTGGCGAAAGTTCCTGAGGAACTCGATGAAATCGTTGATGAACTCGTATCAACATACTGGCCAGGGCCTTTAACTTTAGTTTTACCTAAGAAGGAGGATGTTCCTGAGTTAGTGACTAGTGGACTTGAGACTGTAGCGGTGCGCATGAGTGCTCATGAGGTGATGCGGGCGGTAGCCAAGGAAATCCCGGTGGCCGCTCCGAGCGCGAATCGCTTTGGGAGAATTAGTCCGACGTCAGCTGATGCCGTAGTGGAGGAATTGGGTGGAAAAATCCCAATGGTGATTGATGGAGGGGCTTGCCGTGATGGTCTGGAGAGCACTATTGTCGCTCCGGAGATGTCTGAGAAGGGACCAGTTTTACGACTATTGAGGCCGGGACCAATTTCTCGTGAGGATTTGAGAAAAATAGCTAAGGTAATCAAGCCGAAGAAGACGAAGGCGGACCACATTGAAGCCCCGGGGCAGGTGGAGAGTCATTATGCACCAACGACGCCTTTAGTGGTGATTGACAAGCCGAGTGACTTTGTGCCCGAGGAGGGAGTGAAATATGGTTTGCTGAGTTATCGTGGTGAGGGGAACAGTTCCTTGATGGAAGCGACGGGTTGGGCGCATGTTGAAATCATGAGTCCCGGAAAGGGGAAATTAGCCGAGGGCGCTGTCAGGTTGTTTTACTGTCTACGAAAGCTCGATTCTGCGGGGGTAGATGTCATTGTGTCTGAATCTGTGTCTGAAACTGGCATAGGGGTGGCAATGATGGATCGTCTACGTCGTGCGGCGGCAGGTTCGAAGCAGTGATGTGATGAGTTATGAAAGGCTATTCCTGCGCTCGTTCAAATACGACGTTCTAGAATCTCGAAATCCAGATAAAGTTTTCATCCAATAAGTTAAAGGAATCTTTAGGGAAATGAGGCGAAGAGCTTCATTTTGGAAACGTAATGAAATGTAAGAGAGGATTCGTCGTGTCTTGCTTTCCTTAGCTTGGCAGGTAAATCACTGGTATGCTTGCGAAGCGAATCATTCCCTGCCTCGACGTCACAAATGGCCGGGTTGTTAAGGGGACCAATTTTGTTGATCTTGTCGATGCTGGAGATCCGGTGGAGTCCGCGGTTGCCTACAATGAGCAGCAGGCTGATGAGATTGTTTTTCTGGATATTACAGCCTCCTCGGATGGTCGTGATACCATGGTTGATGTGGTGCGTGAAACCGCGGCAAAGTGTTTCGTGCCATTGACGGTGGGTGGTGGTATTCGCGAGGTAGCTGATATGAGTCGTATGTTGCTGGCCGGTGCTGATAAGGTAGGAGTGAATACGGCGGCGATTTCCCGCCCCGACGTGATTGATGAAGGCGCCAAGGCATTTGGGAATCAATGTATCGTGGTGGCGATTGACGCGAAGCGCCAGGGACCGGGTAAATGGGGCGTTTATACCCACGGAGGTCGTCGGCCTGTGGATGGACTTGATGCGATTGAGTGGGCCAAGGAGGTCTACAATCGTGGAGCTGGGGAGATTCTTCTTACAAGTATGGATGCTGATGGAACGAAGAATGGATATGATCTCGAGTTAACGCGAGCGGTTAGCGAAGCCGTTGGAATCCCGGTTATCGCGAGTGGTGGTGCTGGAAACCTTGAACACATGGTGGATGTCCTTGATGAGGGGAAAGCTGATGCGGTACTGGCTGCTAGTATTTTCCACTTTGGTCAACATACCGTGCCTGAAGCCAAAGACTACTTTCGTGAACGCGGCATACCCGTACGTCCGATGGTATCTTGAGAAGCAGATCAAAAAAGCGCCGCGATCGGTTGATCGCGGCGCTTTTAAAAAGAATGGTGCTCGACGCTGGATTTGAACCAGCGACCCCCACAATGTCAATGTGGTGCTCTACCCCTGAGCTAGCCGAGCGGCGGGCGAAAGCTAGAAGGGGAGGCTGACTCTGGCAACTGGAAAATGCTTTTTTGGTTTAATTTGGGCAATGAACTTATTCCGGGCGTGAGCGACCAGCTTGCACCAGAGCTTCTAGCTCCGCCTTCATCTCGGCGGCGGTCTCGGGGTGTTGCTTGATGATGTTTTTTTTCTCAGCCGGGTCTTTAGTGAGATCGTAGAGCTGAAATTCTGGGACCTTGGTATTTACGAGCTTTTTTTCGACTACCGTATTGCGGGCTGATTTACCTGAATGTCTGGTGAGTTTCCATTTGTTTTTACGAAAGCCAAATTTCCCCCTACCTCCATTGTCTTGCTGGATGAGACTTGCCCGCCCTTTCGCATCGGGCTTGCCGAATAGGGCATCGGATAAATCAAAGCTATCCCTAAAAGCGTTTTTTGGGATAGCTGTGCCTGTAAGCTTGGCAAGGCTGGTTGCGAGGTCGATGGTACAGACCATTTGGTCAGATTTTCCGGCCGAGATTTCGCCTTTCCAAAAAGTGATGAAGGGAGTGCGGGTCCCACCTTCGTAAACACTGTATTTTCCACCTTTGTAGGGGCCTGCTGCTTTGTGAGATCCTAGTTTCTCAACCGCATCGTCTTTGTAGCCATCGTCCATGACCGGGCCATTGTCTGAGCAGAAGACTACGAGGGTGTTTTCGGTAAGTCTGAGCCGGTCTAAGGTTTTCATAATTTCTCCGACGGTCCAGTCAAGTTGAACAATGGAGTCGGCACGGAAGCCATGCGGAGTGACACCTTGAAATCTCTCGTGTGGAATTCGGGGAACATGAAGATCATGAGATGCATAAAATAGAAAAAAGGGATGATCTTTATTTTTTTCGATCCATTCGACTGATTTTTCAACCCATTTATCGGCAAGATCTTCATCCCGAAAGCGGGCCTTTTTTCCGCCGGTATAAAAACCAATCCGAGAAATACCATTATGAATTGTTGAGTTATGACCATGAGACCAGTCCATTTTTAGAGAGTCGCGATGAGTAACGCCGGTAGGGTGATCTGGAGACGGTTTTTTACGACCAACCCAAAGTGGATCTGTAGGATCAAGGTTGAGGACTTTGCTTTCGGTTACATAGACCTGAGGAACCCGGTCGTTTGTAGTGGGTAGGAGAAAGTGATGATCAAATCCAATTTCGCGAGGCCCAGGTTTTAACTCACCATTCCAGTTTGGACCTTTACCTTTTTCACCGAGCCCCAGGTGCCATTTACCTACTACGGCGGTTTGATACCCAGCTTTCTTCATAAGATCGGGAAGGGTGAAAGTGCTAGCGTCAATAATTAGGTGCCCGTTGGGAGGTGCGATTCCGGTTCCTTTTTTACGGAAGGCGTAATTTCCGGTTAGCAGCGAGTAGCGGGTGGGCGTGCATGTGGAGGCAGAACAATATCCACTTGTGAAGAGTTGGCCTCCGCTAGCTAGCTTATCAATGTGGGGAGTTTTGAAAGTTGTGGCTCCATAACAAGATAGATCTCCGTAGCCTAAGTCATCGGCCATGATTACGATAACGTTAGGTTTTTTTTCTGCAGTAGCCGAGGCGATCACGAGAGCGCCTAGAAAGCTGGAAATGAGTTTTGGATATCGGGGCATGGTTGGAAGGATGTCTTGGAAGTAAGCCCTAGAAAAGAGAAAAGGGACACCCCGAGAGGAGTGTCCCTTGAAAATTGCTCAGTAGGGATGGGAATCCTTACTTACGCTTTTTAGCTGTCTTTTTCTTGGCGGGCTTTTTAGC
>DCQM01000003.1:4946-6733 GCA_002323895.1 Akkermansiaceae bacterium UBA1518 | reverse complement strand
AATCATGAATCTCTCAACGGCAAGGATATCATACAATCCCAAGGAGAAGATTCCCTTTTAAGGAAAGGGCGAAACAAATCATTCAACTGTTCATCTCATCTCTTCGATGCCATCGTCCCTCATGACTTTCATTATACGTGCTCTCTTGCTCGTTACGCTTTCCGCCGTGGTGCCCCACGCTGCCCTTGCTCAAGTGGCTAGCGAATGGGTAAACGTATACGAGGCCAAGATTCGTAACGGCTTGTCTTACCGCCTCATGAGTCCCGTGGGATTCGACGACAACCAGCGCTACCCCGTGATCGTCTCCCTTCATGGTGCTAGTGGGAGGGGCACTGACAATCGTAAACAATTAAAGCAATGGAATCAGCAACTCGCAGGGGAGCAGATCCGCAAAGATTATCCCTGCTATGTCTTAGCACCTCAATCCACCGGGCTCTGGGATGAAACTCATCTGGGAATGATCCAGGCGGTTATCGCCGAGCTACCAGCAGTCGACAAAGATCGTATATACATGATGGGCCATTCTATGGGAGGTCATGGATCTAATATCCTCATACAACTCGCTCCGAAATATTTTGCTGCGATCGCTCCCTCCGCTGGAACCGGATTGAAGCGAACGGAAGAGTTCATCGATCCTTCCAAAATGAAAGATGTTCCAATCTGGGCCTTTCATGGCGATCAGGACAAGGTCTGTCCTTACGATCGTAATCTGAAACTCTTTAATGAACTGAAGGAATTGGGCGGCAACATGAAGCTCACCACCTTCAAGGGCGACGGACACGGGATTGCTGGAAAGGTGATTCCGGGCGCGGATAATGGCAACACGCTCATGACTGGAGAACGCTGCGATCCTGAGCCCGATTTCTTAAAATGGCTGTTTGCGCAGCGCTTGTCCGGCAAACAGGCTACGGCTGAAGAGGAGAGAACAGAAGTTCCCAGTGATTTCCTTAAATTCAATCATGGGGAGGTCGATCGACGCTACCTCATCTACCGTCCCAAGGATCTTCCAGACAACGCACCCCTAGTCTTCTTTCTCCATGGGTATCGGGGTGATGCGCGGGGCTACATGGAGCTTGGTATGAATCGCGTAGCCGACACTAACGGATTTGCGGTCTGCTACCCTCAGGGGGAAAAAGATCGAAAGGGAATCCCGCATTGGAACGCTCGCCTTAAAATCAGCAAGGTCGACGACATCGGTTTTCTCTCAGCACTTGCCGTTCATCTGCAGTCAACATACAGGCTCGACCCCAAGAAGACCTTCGCTTGCGGTATCTCAAATGGTGGTTTCATGAGTTACACCTTGGTGGCAGAGAAACCAGAGGTATTCAAAGCGGCCGCCTCAGTCATCGGCACCATGAGTGGTTTCACCTGGAAACACCGGGATCAGATCAAGCCCGTGCCCATCTTACAAATTTCCGGCCTCAACGATGAAATCGTTCCCTACGATGGCAGCATGTCTCCAAGGGGCGGCTGGGGCGGCGCGCCCAACCAAGATGTCATCATGGGATTCTGGAAGATACTCAACCAGACCAAGACCGAAGAAGTCGTAAAGGTCTCAGATAGAACCACCGCCCACTACTACAAAGATGGCGTGAATGGCAACCAAGTCTGGCACTACAAGATAAAGAAATTCGGGCACCGCTTCCCTCACCAGGATAATGGGGCTGGAATTAGTTCGGTCGAAGAGATCTGGAAGTTTTTCAAGCAAGTGAGCAGTTCCCAATGAGCGACCATAAAGCGATGGTTGCCAACCACCGAACTCCCTAAGCACGATCCCCGAATCAGGA
>DCQM01000003.1:0-4613 GCA_002323895.1 Akkermansiaceae bacterium UBA1518 | reverse complement strand
GAAAGGGGAGGGGTGAATCGGCCTTTGGCGGATCTTTGAAAAGGGAAGACACGCCACCGGTGGGGGTGCGGTTTTTTGGGTGGGTTGGTCTGTATATAATAGGGTGCTGAGAAAAATCACTCCCTTTGAATTCAAGCGATGACTTTCTCGACAAGTTTTGCAGGGCGCTTGTCGGGGCCGAGTTGGGCTTTTGTCCCAGTAGTTTGGATGAGGGTGTTGTAGAGGTCGAGGCCCTCACTATTAACGTCGAGAATTTGACCTGTTTTCAAGCGGCCACCATTGGAAGTTGTGGCGTGGAAGACACCAGAAAGTTCACGCTTGGTATCATTGTGACGCCCGTCACCGGATTCGGTGGAGATGGTGAGAAGAAGGTTATCAAGGAGAGTTTTCCCATTGGCCTCACGGGTGTCGTCGGTATTAAGAAGGTTGAGAAAGTGCGAGAGCTCGCGCATTTTGAAATGGGCGTGATAGCGAAGTTGCTCGTTCTTTTTATCCTCACGAAATTTATGCCACCACTCGTGGGAGCAGCCTTTATCTCCAGAAGCGTTGAGCTGGGCGGCATCGTCGAAGTGGCAGATTTTTTTGCCCTCGAAATGGTAGTCGCCTTTGAGACGAATGCGCTCGCCAGCGGCGAGGAAAGTAAGGGAGCCGAAGCGGGCTCGATCGGTCTGGATGGAGAGGGCGTACAGCTCGGCCATAAGGCGCCATTCACGAGTGAGTTCCTCAACTGTGATGTCGATACCTTGTCCACCAGGGTCGGCTTTTCCTCCGTGGGGCAGTTTGGAAGCGGGTGGTTGATCGGGAGCGTTTTGATCGATCTCGAATTGGAAAGCTCTCTGTTCATATTCGCGGATACGGTCGAGATGATCTTTAAAACGGCCTTTAGAAATTTCGCCAAGAGGAGAAGTTTTTCCCGAGAGATGTTTGTATTGTTCGAGAACTGAATCGAGGACGCTACGTTGAAGTCGGGCATTAGCGGAATCTATACCCTTGATCTGGCCAAAGACACGAGCGAAGAGATCAATGGGACGCTCCTGCATACTAGCCGCGACGGTGCCATCAGGATTATAGGAATGAACGTAGCGAGAGATGCGGCTGCGCCGGAAAAAGGTCCCCGCAACAAGCGTCGGGACCGTGCCTGTGGGTTGCCCGTTGGGATAATGAGCGAGGCGGAGGACTTGATCGATCGAAGCACCGCCGGACTTGGCTTCCCCATCGGGCTTTGTGGCAGTGAAGGCAGCGGAAGCACCGTCAAAGTGGGCATTGATTCCATTTTCATCCGCACGAACGTGGTCCACACCACGCATGATAAGAAGTTTGTCCGAAAGCCCCTTGAGCGGGGCCATGGGGCCGTTGAAGCCTTCGGCCTGGAGAGGAGCAGGGATGCCGAGGCCGAAGAAAAGATTGAAGGCGCGGACGGGAATTTCGTGAGTCTTGACCGATTTAGCGAAGGCCATTTCCTCGAAAAAAGGAAGGCCGATAGTAGTGCCAGCGAGGGAGCGAAGAAGAGTTCGGCGGTTCATAGCTTTCGGTTATTATTCCGCAATGAGGGGCGAGGTGGCGAGAGAAATGATGAGTTCTTGGTAGGTCAGACCTGGCTTGGTGAGAGTTTGTAGGTGCGGCCGATCTGTGGTCGCAAGAGGGCGACCCAGAGCGAATTGAGCGAGTTTCCAAGCGATATTTTCGGAGACTCGGGGGCTTTTTGCGAGGAGCGTCATGAGCTCGGAAGCCGTGTTGTATTTTTCCAGCTTCGCTTCGCCCGGGATGAGAATTTCGCCGTCTTGGCGGAGTTCGTTTTGATAGTGGTCCTTGAGCGAGTAGCGGCCGATTCCGTCGTAACGCTCAAGCGCGAAAGAGAGGGGTTCGAATTTGGAATGGCAGCCCGCGCAAGAATTATCGGCGAGGCGCTGCAAAGCGATCGCGCGTTGGGAGAGGCCGGGCTTGCTGGGAACAGGAGTAGTATCAACTGAAGGCGGGGGATCGTTGACGGTGCCACGGAGCAGATCGTGGAGGACGAAGAGCCCTCGGGTGACCATGGAGGATTCGTCGCCACCGATGGTGAGGAGGCTGCCTTGTGTGAGGAGGCCGCCGCGTTCGGGCTGATCGGAAAGGTCGTATTGAGTGACTTTGTTTTTCTCTGAATTCGGAGTGAGGCCGTAGTGCTTCGCAAGGCGGGGGGTGAGGAAGGTGATTTGAGCGTCGAGGAGGTCAGCGAGGGGTCGCTTTTTCTCCCAGAGGAGGTGCTGTGCAAAGGCGAAGGTTTCTTGACGCATGTCCTCGGCGAGAGCGGGATTCCAGTTGGGGTATTTTTTTCTGCCGGGGTTGAGATGATTGAGGCGGTCAAGGTGGAGCCACTCGGAGATGAAGTGGAGCATTTGGTCGCGGGCGCGCGGGTCGTTGAGGAGGCGGCGGGCTTGTTTTTCGATTTCGTCGGGGTTGTAAATTGAGCCGTTTGAGGCGGCGTTGAGGAGTTCGTGATCGGGGGGGCTTCCAGTGACGAGGTAGCTAATGCGAGAGGCAAGTTGGTAAGCGTCGGGCGCACCATCGGGCTCGATCCGGTAGATGAAGCGGGGCGATTGGAGCATGGCGCGGATGATGTAAGACATTGCTTTATCAAAGCCGCCACCGCCCGATCCTACGGTGGTGGCGATACCTTGGAAGAGGTCGATTTCTTGATCATTGAGTGGGCCGCGGAAGAGATTTTTTCCGACGCTGGAGATGGTTGTGCGGAGAGGTTTTTGCGTAAGGCTGCGGCTTTTGGAAAAGAGGCGCACGAATTTTGGAACGTCGATTTTTGAGACGATGGCTTCGGCGAGGCGGGCGTGGGCTTCGACGTGTTTGAGATCGATGCCAAGGTTGTAAGCGGTGTTACTAAAGCCATCGGCGCGGAGATCGGGCGGGAGCAGTTGGTTGGCTTCACTGGAGATGTCGACGCCGATGGTGATTTTTACGGTGTTGATGTATTCACGGATGGTCAAGCGACGCGGGAAGTTCTGAGCTTTCGTTTGAAGAGTGTGGGCGGCAGGGTCGACGCTTGATCCTGGCCAGATCGCTCCGGTAGTGATCCATTCTTTCAAATAGGATTTTTCCTGCTCGGAGAGCGAATCGCGGTCTTCGGGCATTTCGTCGTTTCGGACGACTTTCCAAAGGACGCTTTTTTCGAAGTGTCCCGAGCGGATGATGTCAGGGTCAGCAAGCGCGGTGAGCTTTTGCGAGAGGTCAAAGTCTCCTTCCGCGGTGGCGGCATCGTGGCATTCAAGGCAGTGGCGGGAGAAGATCGGTTCGACGTGGGAGTGGAAAAGAGCCTCGCTGCGTTGGCGTTTTTTCTCGGCTGCCGAGAGAACGGGTTCGGGTTCGCTGTTTTCTTTAAAGAGGGCGATGACTTCGTTTTGGGACAGGGCGCGGTCGTAGAAAGCGACGTGATGAATCGTACCGAGCCACGGACGGTCTGTGGTGAATTCATTTCCAAAGGCAAGTAGGTAGGAGTCATTCCAGTTATTAAGGTTTCCTTTGATGGTTGCTTTGGTAGAGAGCTGACCATTCAGAAAAAGCGCTGCTTGACCGTCGGCTGCGCGGGTAAAGACGAGGTGCGTGCGCTCGAGCTTAAGAGTAGATTTAGAATCGAGAGAGGGAAGTCCGTTTGAGCTCGTTCCGGTAGTGCGTAGGCGGACACTAAGCTTGTTTCCATCCTGCCCTAAAGTGATGTTTCGATTCACAGAATCCTTCGAGATCGTGACGATGCGGGCAGGACCAGATTGATTGAGCTTAGCGGGAGTGATCCAAGCTGAAAGAGAAAGCGCATTGGATTTCTTAAGCGCACCCGTGAGGTTATTTGGAGCTTCTTTACTTTGGAGGAGGGTGCTTTTTTGTAGTGTGAGACCATTCTCTGAAAAATGGGTGTGAGACGAAGCTTGTAAAGTAGCTGGAATTTTATCGAAACGGTATTCCAATGTAGCTTGTGGCCCTGCCCAGAGAAGTGGGCAGAACAAGAACAAATAATATACGACTCGAAGCATGAGGTATGACTCATTCGATACCTCTAGGAGAGCGGAGACCTTTCATCGAGTAGATACAACGAATGATTAGAGCATGCAGGGGACTGGATTGTCTCTCTCCGTTTGAGCACAGTTTGGAAAAAGAGTCTTGATTGACCAAAAAACGCGCGGGCCGGAGCCAGCGCGTTTTTAAAACTAAAGCGTTCTTATTCCTTACTTTCGGCGACGGACGAGAAGTCCAATCGCGGAGAAAGCTCCGAAGAGAGCAGTGCTCGGTTCCGGCACGGTATTGAGAGCGAGCTGGTCGGTCCAAGAAGCTCCACCCGCAAAGGTGCCAGCATCCTGTTTGAACACGACTTTAAGGCGGAGTTACTGCTAGGAATTTGCTTTTGGCAGAAAGGTTGCAGAAATTGGGCTTTGGTGGAATACATGCGGAAGAAAGGGGGTTGTCTCGCAGTTGCAGAAGACGTAAAACAACCCTAGCATCCTCATGACGATTAGCGAAGTTATGAAAATTATCCCACTCACTCTGGCGGTTGCCCTCCCCGCTCTCGGTCAGGTCTTCACTCCCCCTGCTCCCACCAATAATCAAAATTCGACTCCAACCGATACCGTTGT
>DCQM01000127.1 GCA_002323895.1 Akkermansiaceae bacterium UBA1518 | reverse complement strand
CTCCGATCTTCGTGAACTCAGCGAACTCCTCGAATCGCTCACCACTACCGCCTCTCGACTTAAGAAAATACAACTTCTCTCGATATTTCTCCAAGATCGCACCAACCAAGAACTACCGCTTGTTACTCGTTGGCTCAGCGGATCTGGTATCACTCATCTCGGCAATGTCATGATCCGGCAAGCCCTCCTCGAAGTCACCGGCTTCCCTCTCGCTAAATACAAAACTGTCTCTGCCAGCCAAAATGACTCCGCTCGCACTGCGAGACTTCTTCTGGAAGAAGCACCACTTAATCCTCTTGCCCATTCCTTCAAAGAAGTTGCTATGCATTTCGACCAACTGCGGAGAGCTAA
The DNA here is from genome assembly GCA_002323895.1 of Akkermansiaceae bacterium UBA1518. Taxonomy (GTDB): domain Bacteria; phylum Verrucomicrobiota; class Verrucomicrobiia; order Verrucomicrobiales; family Akkermansiaceae; genus SW10. The sequence continues at coordinate 8,510 of DCQM01000127.1, read as the reverse complement.
TGGCGCTCTTGCTAAAACTCAGCTCCTCTCACGTTATCTCTACCAATGCCATCCGGCGGAAGGCGAGACTATGGTCCGTCTTCTCACCGGCGGGCTTCGCGCCGGTGCCAAGGAAGGACTTTACGAAGAAGCTGTGGCTCAGGCTTTTGATGTGTCGCACTCGGATATTCGCTATGCCGCGATGCTCACCGGCGATCTTGGTGAGGTCGCTATCGCAGCAAAAAATAAAACCCTTGCTGAGATCCAATTGCGGCCTGGCACTCCTATCAAACCGATGTTGGCCGCCCCCACTGAAACCGCGGAAGACATTATCAAATGGCACGATAGCAAAGACATCCCACTTTGGCTTGAGCCGAAGTATGATGGGATTCGGAGCCAACTCCATGTTACTCCGAATGGGGCTCATCTTTTTTCTCGTGATCTACGCTCACTCGGTGATGAATTCCCCGAGATCCTTGAGGCTGCTCGGACCCTTCCCCCATGCCTTTTAGATGGTGAACTTATCGCCTACGCCGAAGGCAAACGGCTCACTTTTTTCGACCTCCAAAAACGCCTTGGGCGGAAGAAAATTCAGGGTGATCTCTTTCTCGGAGCCGCCATCCCGGTAAAATTTATGGCCTTCGATTGTCTCTATCTTCAAAGACCACTCATTGATGCTCCTTTGGAAGAACGCCGGCAAGCCCTGAAATCGCTGGAACTCTCCGCCCCTTTTACACCAGTGCCTCTCATTCGTCCCGAAGGATCTGATATCAAAGCCTTGGAACGAGAATTTAAAAAAGCAATGTCTGATGATAACGAAGGACTCATCGCAAAAAATTGCTCATCGAGTTATCAACCGGGTCGACGAGGTCAGTCATGGAAGAAGCTCAAAGGTGTGATGCCGACTCTCGATTGTGTCGTGATCGCGGCTCAGCAAGGACATGGAAAACGATCAGGAGTCCTATCGGATTACACTTTTGCTGTGAGGGACAAAGAATCCGGTGAACTTCGGACCTTAGGAAAAGCCTACTCTGGTCTCACGGACGATGAAATTGAAGATCTCACCGACCATTTCCAAAAGACCACGATTGAGAGAATCTCACGACGGGTCGTTAAAGTCGAACCAACCATCGTACTGGAAATTGCCTTTGACAAGATTCGCCCTTCAAAGCGCCACGATTCTGGCCTTGCCTTAAGATTTCCGCGGATCAAAGCGGTCCGCCGCGACAAAAATCTTGATGAAATCGACACTCTTCAAACCGCTCAAAAATTAGTTTAGCCAGGCGCCTCATCGCTTCTTCGCGAGATGAACTTTCGATTCTTTTTTCGTTGTGAATGGATCTGGATCCACTTCATACCAAGATGATTTCTGGATTCGGTCGCGGTTATAGGGTGGTGCGAAAATGTCTACTAATTGTGTCAGTTTTTTTGCCTTTAACCGATGGATATTTCGCGCTTTTGACGTCAATGAGGACACCGAGGTCTTCTTGAGAATCTCATGGTTCGTTTCCTTGAGGAGGACATGTTTATGGTCTGGCTTTTCTCCAAGAAGATCGTAATTCCAAGTTTCAATCTCGCCTGAAGCGCAGAGGATTACTCCAGTCATTTCCGGATGATCGTGGTGAGAAATTTCTTCTTCTTTTTCAAATTGCAAAAGAGTCACGTGGAAGTTGCGTTGTTTTTCGAGAGGTTCAAAATCCACCCGCTTGTTTCCAAGGCCGCGATGAGATTTTTTGAATGCTTCCAACAAATATTCGTCTTTTAAGTTGAGCCGTGAACAAAGTTTTGCCGCCTTGGTGACATAAGCTGATTCATCCCAATCATCAAGGTGTTGACGGGTTGCTTCCTTTTCGACTGCTTCAAGGAAAGCGTCCCAATTGATCGGTTGCATTTCAGGTATTCTGCCGTGGCAAGCATTAGCCCGAGTCGCTAAGGTCGTAAGGTTGGGTAGCGCTATCGTTAGCCCCAACAAACCGGGTAACGAGGTTCGGATAAAATGTCTGCGATCATAGTCATCCATTGCTGAAATTATTAGCAAATAATAGCAAAGACAAGCTTGGGCTGAAAATTGGGATCCGTTCTCATAAAGTTATCATATTAAAATAGGCAACTTCTGGGTTGTTTGGCGCTCAAACGACGGGAATATTGTCTCCCTAGGAGTTTTTATCAGCGCAAAAATTTATGTGCTACTATCAAACGTTCCTCGACCTCAACCACGTTATGTTTCAATTTTGGCGTTTCTTTTTTCCTTTAATCCTAACTGGGTGGATTTCAGGTCAGATTCGTATCAACGAGTTCATGGCCTCCAATACGAGGGCGTTTCCCGATATCATCGATTTCGAGGATTATCCCGATTGGATCGAGCTCCACAATCCTAACCTTGAGGACGCGAGTCTAGACGGGTTTTTCCTCAGCGACGATCCCGCCTCTCCCTTCAAATGGCCTATTCCTGATGGCGCGGTTGTTCCGGCCGGAGGATACTTGCTTTTTATGGCGGACGGTAATGATGCCGGCGTCGGTGAATCTCACCCAAGAGGATATTGGCCGTGGCGGGATTTTACCACCGAGCGATACCACACTAATTTCGGATTGAGCGCCGAGGGAGAATCGGTCGTCTTAACTCAGACTACAGGCGTTACGTCTAGGACGCTCGTCACGACTGGTTCTAGGTGGGCTTATCTGGACGATGGTTCGAGCCAATCAACTCAGTGGAGAGCGCGTAACTTTGACGATAGTGGTTGGGCCTCTGGTCTTGCTGACTTTGGATACGGGGACGATCCCGTCACCGAAGTCTCATATGGAGAAGATGAGGACAACAAATATATCACGACCTATTTCCGGCATAAATTTAATGTAACGGATTCAAGCCTTTACCAAAATCTTTCGCTTGCTCTTCAAGCAGACGATGGTGCTGTTGTCTATTTGAACGGGGCTGAGATTGTTCGTGATAATATGCCAACCGGCATCATTACCTCACTTACGACAGCCGTTGGAAGTGTCGGCAGTAGTGAGGCAGATTTTCTTAACTACCCTGTCCCTGTTTCCGGCTTGGTGACGGGTGACAATGTCCTTGCGGTTGAGATTCATCAGCGGAGCGCCGACAGCTCAGACATCCGCTTCGATCTTTCTCTCGAGGCTTCTTATTACAACGGAGTCGTAACGGTGGATACGATCTCCTACGGTAGCCAAGTTACCGACATTTCTTATGGCCGTGATGCTGAGTCGCCTACCATCTGGAAGCAGTTCGCCGAATCTACTCCAGGATCTGCCAATACGACTGCTGAGGTTACTAGTCTGCGTCTTTCTAGTAGTGAAGTTACCATTGCTCCACAAGCCGGCTTATATTCTTCTAATCAAACGATTAGTCTTAGTGCGACTGAGGGAGAGATTTATTACACCTTGGATGGGAGTAATCCGTCCACTTCGGCTACACTTTACACTGAGCCTTTTTCCATTAGCGCAACGACCATTGTAAGAGCCCGTGTCTTTGAAGCCGGCAAGCTTCCCAGTCCTATTCTTACCTCGACGTATCTCTACGGAGAGTCATTCAACGGACTCCCCGTTGTCTCTGCTGTGGCCGATCCCGAAACTCTCTTCGGAGACGAAATCGGGATCTACGACAACGATCACGAACCGGTCCGCAGTAGAATGAATGAGGTTTACAAAAAGAAGGACGCACCCGGGCATGTTGAATTTTTCCCCGTGGATCGCAGTGAGGGGTTCCAAGTCAGTGGTGGCTTCCGTATAGGCGGTGAAAACAACTGGGGATCTCACGAGCAAAAGGCTCTTAATTTCACTTTGCGGGGAAAATATGGTGATGATGCCATCAAATATGACCTTTTCCCCGGGAGCAATATTCCTGTTCATACCGCTATCGCTTTTCGCGAAGGTGGTGATGATTGGGATGACGCGATGCTTCGCGATGCCATGTGGAACACCATTGCAAAAGGTCGCCTCGAAGCTGAGACCAATGCCTCTCGCCCGTGCGTTGTTTTTTTAAATGGAGAATACTGGGGAGTTTATAACATTCGCTCACGTTGGGATGAGCAATGGCTCTTCGAACATTACGGTGTCGATAATGGGGAATATGACCACATTGGATATGGCCGCTTTACAAGCAGTAGCACGACTCTAGGTGTCGAGAATGGTGACTTAGAAGATTGGCTTGAACTTCTGGAATTTATCGACGCGAACGATATCAACGAAGCTGGTAATTGGGCCTTTGTGGAGTCGCGCGTTGATCTCGATAGCTTCATCGACTTTATCGTTTCTGAGTCATTTGCAAATAATACTAGCTGGGGCCATAACCGCGAAATGTGGAAGGCCCACAAACCTGGTAGTAAATGGCGATGGTTCCTCCCCGACATGGACCGCACTTTTAAAGATTCGGATATCAATAGTAATGTTTTTGATGACATCTTGAAGGACGACGCCCTGCTCGACCGCATTAAGAACCAACCCACTTTTAAAGCTCGGCTGGCCCAGCGCTACGCGGCTCATATTGCTTCTACTTTTTCCTCTGCTCGGATTAACAAGATTATCGATTCCCTCGGTGCTATTATCACACCGGAACTCGATCGCCACAAAGAGAAGTGGGATGGGAGCATTGATGCTGAAGACCAGGCCCGCGATCTCAAAGAAATCAAGGACTATAATGAAGAACGGTTGACAGAAGTGCATGACGAGATCGATTCCGAACTTCGCATTGATTCTGCCGTTGATATTACTCTTGTGGCCAATGGTTCTGGTTCGTTCCGCATTGAGGGTGTTGAAGTCGAAGCTGGGACCCTCAAACTTTTTCCGAACCTCAATACCACTGTCGAAGCTGTTCCCGCTCCTGGATTTGCTTTCGTTTCTTGGGAAGCTCTTCCGGGAGAAGCTACCACGATTCTCAACTTCGCTGGTCCTGCAATTCTGACTGCCAACTTCATTCCTGCTGGTGGAATTGTTACGGGTGGTAGCCTCGCTTCAGACACGACTTTTACCCTCGCGAACTCACCATATTTTATCGAGACCGATCTTATTGTGCCTGCTGGCACGACTTTAGATATCGATCCCGGGGTTGTTCTTGAAATGGCTGCTGGACGCAATATCCGCGTTATGGGCACTCTTAATATTAAGGGTAAAGCTGGGCGGGAAGTTATCATCCGCGGAAGGAGCAATACTACCTGGGGAGGACTTTCATTTGAAAAACCTTTAACTACTTCAACTCTCACGCATCTCATCGTGCGGGATGCTTCGCGTGGTCAAGAGCCAACTCTTTATCCGGCGGGGATTGCTGGTTTGAATGCCGATGTTGTTATCGACTTTCTGAACATTTCTGGGGGACGTGGTCCTCTCTTCTTTCGGGGTGGCTCGACGATCCTACGTGACAGTTTTGTCGACATTCCGATTACGGGCGATGGCATTAATATCAAAGGTGGCTATGCCGAAACTCATCGCACTACCTTCCTAGGCAACAACTCTGTCGATACCGACGCCATCGACTACGATGGTGTGATCAATGGGATCATCAAGGGTTGCCGGATTTATAATTTTCGTGGGTTCAACAGCGACGGAATCGATACTGGTGAGCAATGTGTTGATGTTCTTATCGAAGGTAATTCTATTTTTTATAACTCTGACAAGGGAATTTCAGTGGGCCAAGGCTCAACTGTCATTATGAGAAATAACCTCATTGTTGGCTGTCTTCAGGGCGTTGGGGTTAAAGACGCTGGGTCAGCTATTTTGGTTGATCAAAACACTTTTATTGATTGCGCTGAGGCCGTCGCCTCTTTTGAGAAGAATTTTGGCAAGGGGGGCGGAACTGCCATTATTACCAATAGTATTTTTTCAAAATGCGGGGTGCCAGTGAGCTCCGACGCCTTTTCTACGCTCACGGTTTCTTACAGTCTGAGCGATACTATTCCTCTGGTGGGCTCCAATAATCTTATCGCTGACCCTCTGTTCGTAGATTCTACCGAACTCAACTTTCAGCTTTTGTCCGAATCACCCGCAAAGGATAGTGGTGACCCAGCTCATGCCCTCGATCCTGATGCGACCCGTGCCGACCGCGGCGCACTCTACACTTACTCATCAGACGACTATCCTTTTGAAATCGGTAAAACTGTGGTCATTAACGAAATCCTTGCAAATTCTGGAACCGCGCCTGATTGGATAGAGCTGTACAATCGATCTTCTAGCCCGGTCAATATCGGGGGGTGGTTTCTCAGCGATGATGGTAGTGATCTCGCAAAATATCGAATTCCTCTTGATACTGTTCTCCCAGCAAATGGTTACCTGACTTTCTTTGAGGATATTAATTTTGGACCTGAAAGTGCTGACCCAAATCGGATTACGGGCTTTGGACTCAGTGATAACGGAGAAACCGTGCATCTCACATCCGCTATCAATGACGTCCTGACAGACTACCGATTTAAGGAAAATTTTGGAGCTTCGCTTGAAGGCACCACACTCGGCTACTATTACAAACCAGGATCGGGAACCTACAATTTCATTGCCTTGCAAAATCCCACTCCGACCGCCCTCAACGCTGCGCCTAAAATCGGGCCCATCATCATTTCTGAGGTTATGTATAATCCGGCCATCGATGGTGCTTCGGAATATCTTGAATTACTAAATATCAGTGATTCTCCCGTCTCTCTCTTTGATAATACGACTGGTAAGGCTTGGCAGTTTAGCGATGGAATTGACTACGAATTTCCTGCTGGCTCCCCTCTCGTTATGGCTCCGGGTGAGCGTATTGTTCTCACCCGAAGTCTCACCGCATTTAATTCGGAATTTACCACACCCGAAGGAACTCGTGTTTTTGAGTGGCTCACCGGAAAACTTTCCGGGGGTGGTGAGACCGTCCAACTTGCCCGCCCTGGCCCCGTTAACGATCTCAATGAAGTAGAATACGTCCGCGTTGATCGGGTAAAATATAACAACAAAGCCCCTTGGCCGATCAGCCCGGATGGGGATGGTCCTTCGCTCACGAAAATTGCCGAGAATCAATATGGAAATGACTACCTCAACTGGCGTGCCGCTGCTGGTAGCCCCGGAGCTGGGGCTCCCGGGCTTACTTATGACGACTGGGTCATCTCTAATAATATCACTAGCCCAAACCTCGACAACGATGGTGACGGTCTTTCTAATCTTATCGAATATGCCTTGGGCACCGATCCCGCGGTCTCGGACGATCAATTTCCTCTCAATATTACTTTGAGCCCATCCTCTGTAGTTGCTTCCTATGAGGTAAACATCCTACGGCCGGATGCTGAGTTGCTTCTAGAATCCTCTTCCGACCTTGTAAAATGGTCTCCTGTCAATTCACCCCCTGTCGCTCTCAGCGGTGATCGTCAGCTCTACTCAGTCATCCAACCAATAACTGGTATCCGGTTTTTCTTCCGTCTCGCCGTCCGGCTTAAGCCGTAACAATCAGATTTAACATGAGTCCAGCTCGCTCTCAAGGGTGTGATAAAATTTAAGGAAACCTAAAATCGACTTTTGGTTCGCATTTTCGCCACGAGAGATTAAATCAAGCGCTCACAATATGAAATTAATCGCCATCATTCTTGCTGCTACCGCTTCTTTCTCCTTTGCTGGGGATTGGATTCAAATGTTCGACGGAAAAACCCTCAAAGGTTGGAAGGTCAATTCTGAAAGCCCACAAACCTTCTCCGTTGAAGATGGCGCGATTAAAGTGGAAGGTCCTCGTGCCCACCTCTTTTATGGGGCAGACGGCAATGCCAAGTTCAAGAACTTTGAATTTGAGTGCGAAGTTAAGACTGCCAAAAATGCCAACGCGGGGATCTTCATTCACACTAAATTTCAAGACAAGGGCTGGCCCTCCCAGGGTTATGAATGCCAAGTCAATGCCACCCAAAAGGACTGGCGTAAGACGGGTAGTATTTATAGCTTTCAAGATGTCAAGGAACCCGGGCACAAGGACGACGAATGGTTTACATACAACATCAAAGTCGAAGGGAAAAAAGTGACCGTCACCATCAATGGTAAAGTGACCAACGAATATACCGAGCCAGCTGATCACAAGGAAAAGACCAAGCGTCTCAGCAAAGGCACGATTGGCCTACAAGGCCATGATCCTGGTAGTCTTATATACTTCCGGAAGCTGCGAATCAAAAAACTTGGGTAGTAACGACCTCTTTAATGAACGATGCCGCCTCCTCTATTCTTGAGGATTGGCGGCTTTTTTAGGGAATCAAAGCCTTACCTTGCTTGTCTTTGAGCTCCAAGCTTACAAGCATTTCTCTGATCTCAGTAAGCGAGTAATTTGACTTAATATGGGTTTGAATTTTTGAACGCCAAGGCAGCTTCTGCGGCCCGCGTTCCACTTGCAAAACATCCCTGCAAAAGATAACCGCCAGTCGGTGCTTCCCAGTCGATCATTTCACCAGCTACAAAGATTCCTGGGAGAGCTTTGATCATAAGTTGATCATTTATAGTTTGCCATGGAACTCCTCCAGAAGAGGAAATCGCTTCTTCGATTGGACGTGTTTTAGTGAGTGGAATACGACATGCTTTAGTAT
>DCQM01000034.1:511-5370 GCA_002323895.1 Akkermansiaceae bacterium UBA1518 | reverse complement strand
TTCGGGAAGTTGTAGGGCGCGCGCGGAACTTTTTTCGCTCTGGCGCCTTTCTCGGTTTGGATAATAGACGGGAGGCCTTGGCGAAACTTGAAAAAGTTTTGTTTTTGAGGCGGGATGATCTTTTGGCTGCTTTGGCTGAGGACTTAGGGAAGCCGGGGATGGAGGCGTATCTTTCGGAGTATTACTTTTTGCTGCAGGAGTTACGGCTTGTTCGCAAAAACATGAAAAAATGGCTGAAGCGTCGACGTGTGAGTTCACCGGTCTATTTTTGGCCCTGCCGCAGTTGGATTGACCGTGAGCCATTTGGGGTGGTCCTTGTGGTCGCTCCTTGGAATTATCCCTTTCAGCTATCTCTTGGCCCAATTATTGCGGCGATCGCGGCTGGAAATACCGTTGTGTTGAAGCCTTCGGAATTGGCTCCGGCGAGTGAACGGGTTTTACGTGAGATCATTGAGGAGGTTTTTGATCAGGGTGGAGCTGAAGTGATCACAGGAGGAGCGGAGGTCGTGGAGGCTTTGTTGGATGAGAAATTCGATTTCATCTTTTTTACGGGAAGTACGAGGGTGGGTCGGAAAGTGGCGATGAAGGCGGCTCAGTCTTTGACGCCGACTTTGATGGAGTTGGGCGGCAAGTGTCCTTGTCTGGTAGATGAAGGAGTAGACCTAAAGATTGCGGCGCGTCGGGCGCTGGCTGGAAAGTTTTTCAATGGAGGACAGACCTGCTTTGCTCCGGATTTTGTCGCAGTGAAAGAGAAGGTGAGGATTGATTTTGAGAGGGCGTGTGAGGAGGTTCTAAAGGAAATTCCTTGGTCTGAAGAAATGGCTTCGATGATTTCATCTGATCATTTAGAGAGAGTGAAGAATCTATGCGAGGGTGAGGTAAAGACCTTCGGTGAGGATGACGAGGAGCGTTTTTTTCTGGCACCTCGAATCATCCTAAATGCGGGTTGGGATCACCCGGCGATGCAGGAAGAGATCTTCGGGCCAGTGTTTCCGATCGTAGGGTTCTCTGATCAGAATGAACTCGTGGGGCGTCTGGAGAAAATGGAAACTCCGCTGGCGGTTTATTGTTTCAGCAGGCAGGCAGATTTCACGAATGCGGTGACGAGGGCTTTGCCTTCAGGTTCGCTTTGTCTGAATGATACGATGAAGCAGTTTTCGCAACTACAGCTTCCGTTGGGGGGGGTAGGTGAGAGCGGATACGGGAGGTATCGGGGGAGATTTGGGGTTGAGTCTTTCAGCTACGAAAAGTCGGTGACAAAGCGCTTCTTTTTCGAAAAAGATTTTACTGAAATGTTACCCCCTTACGAGAAGGCCTATCGCTGGATCCGTAAATTCTTGAAGTAACTTATTTAGCGGTTTCTTCGAGAAGTTTTGTAGCAAAGTCGACACGTTGACGCTTCGTGCCGTAGTCCTCGTCGATAAGGTTCGCGGTGATGCGAGCGCTCTCGTAAATGGTGGGAAGCCCGCTGCCTGGATGTGTTCCACCCCCGACGAGATAAAGATTATCAAAGCCCTTGAGCTTGTTTTGCGGTCGGAAGTGGAGCATTTGGTTGAGGGTATGGGCGAGGTTGAAAGTCGCTCCGATAAAGATATTAGAGTCTTCCCAATTCGTTGGGGTGAGGACCCTTTTCTCGACGATATGTTCGCGGAGGTCCTTCATGTTTGTCTTCTCGATCATGCGGTCGATAATTTGTTCCGCGTAAGCTTCTTTTTCGGCTTCCCAATCGTGACCATGACGTGTGTTCACGGTTGGAACGAGAAGGTAGAGTTGAGAGTGTCCGGGAGGAGCGACTGTGGGATCGGTGACGCTGGAATTTCGGATATAAATCGACATATCCTTCGAGATCGTCTTTCCCTCAAGGACCTCATTTAGATTACGGTGATAATCTTCTGCAAAGATGATGTGGTGGTGTGGTTGGTCTTCATAGATTTTATCTACGCCAAGGTAGAGCATGAAGGTGGAGCACGAATATTTTTTCTTGAGGAGCTCTTCGCGGGACTTCTTTTTCTCCCCGAAGATACTACTACGCGCATACGCATAGTCTGCGTTGACGACGAGTTGATCGCACGACAGGACTTGACCATCGGTCAGTTCGACCTCGGCGGCGGTCTTGCCAACATATTTAATCTCCTTCACCTCGGAGTTGAAACGGATTTCGCCTCCCTCCTCCTCTACTACACGAGCCATACTTTCGGAGATTTCAGAGAGCCCCCCTTGGGTGTGGTAGATGCCGTGTTCGTATTCGATGTAGGAGAGAATACTGAAGAGCCCTGGGCATTTCCAGGGTGACATGCCGAGGTATTTTGCTTGGAAAGTAAAAGCGAGTTTGAGCCGATCGTCGGTGAAGTAGTTACCTAACACATCCATCACCGATTTTGTGGTAGCGACGTGTGGAAGCGCTTTGAAAAGAGTCGGGTCAAGGTAGGAGGAAAGCTTTTGGTAGGGCTTTTGGAGACACGGGAAAATCGTCCGTAATTTCTTGGCATGATCGTTCATGAAGCGGAGGAAATTTTCTTCCTCTTCGGGGAAAACTGAGCGGATATTAGCGGCCATTTTTTTGCGGTCGCAGCTGGTTTCAAGAGACACGTCCCCCCAGGTAAGCCGAGTCATGGGATCGAGCTTTACGAAGTCAAGATAGTCGTCGCTCTTGCGGCCGACTTCAGCGAAGATTTCGTCGAGGGTGAACTTTTGGTGAAGAAAAGTAGGGCCTGTGTCGAAGGAGTAGGGTCCAAGATTGATCCGAGCACTTCGGCCACCTACGCGATCCTCTTTTTCTAAGAGGGTGACGTTATAGCCCCGATGGGCGAGAAGCATAGCTGCGGTAAGTCCGCCGGGGCCTGCTCCAATTATAATAATGTCCTTCTTCAAATGACTTTTTCTTATTCGAGAGCACCGTAAATCCGAAAAAGGGGATCACAAGTGAGAATTCAAGCCAGAGATTTAACAACGCTAGTGACTGGTTGGGCTCTCAAGCTATTTGTCTCAGGAGGTTGGTTTATGCATGGGGCTGATGACTCTCGATGGTGCAATGATCATTTCTGCTAGAGGGAGCGTATGAAAGTGCTCCAGATTTTTTAGAATTGTCGAAGGTCGTTCGGAGGACCTTCTAGAAATAAGGAAGTGGATTTATTGATATTCAGAGGTCAGGCTGACCAAGAAAGTTGAACTTAGCAACTGAGAGAGCCCGAATTTCTCGAACGTGATGCCTGATCTTGAATTTGAAAAACGTTATTCCGATCTCGGGATTGTGATCGGTGTGGATGAAGCTGGGCGTGGTCCTCTAGCAGGCCCGGTTTCGGTCGGGGCGGCGATTATTCCCCCTGGTTTTAGTCATCCTTTGATTAACGACTCTAAGAAGCTTACTGAAAAGAAGCGGGAGGCGTTATACGATGAGTTAAGCGAACATCCCGATATCAAATGGTCGGTTTGTCTTGTGGAGGCGAAGGAGATTGATGAAGTGAATGTCCTCAAAGCGACTCATTTGGGGATGGCACGGGCGGTGAAGGGGTTAGGCGTAGAAATCGGGATGTGCCTGATCGACGGCCTTCCTGTTCCGAATTTCCCTTACCCTCATGAGGGGATAGTGAAGGGCGATTCGAAGAGTCTTTCGATTGCCACCGCCAGTATTTTTGCCAAAGTAACTCGTGACCGTATTATGCGGGAGGCGGCGCTTCGCTTTCCCGGTTACGGATTCGAAAAGCACAAAGGATATGGCACCAAAGTTCACCTTGAAGCCCTCCGGACTTTGGGTCCGTGCGAAATCCATCGTCGCTCGTTCCAGCCGGTTGCTCAACTGTCCTTGCCGCTTGAGTGAGCTTTCGCCCCACCAAATTGGGGCTTTAGGCGAGAAAATTGCTGCGAAATACCTGCAATCTCGCGGCTGGAAAGTCCTTTTTCGAAATTTTCGTGCTCCAAAGGGGGGCGAGGTTGATCTAGTTCTGCGCGGGGGCGATCATCTTGATCTTCTTGTTTTTGCGGAGGTGAAGACGAGAACTCGGCGTGATTATGGACGTCCAATGCGTGCCGTGAATGCTGAAAAACGAGCTCTAATCACCCGTGGAGCGACGGAATGGCTACGTTTGCTTGGTAAAGAGGTTCGCCCCGGAAAGAATCAGGACGTTCGCCGCCAGATTTCTTGGCGCTATGATGTGGTGGAAATCGTGCTCGAGGAGGGGGCGAAACCGGATGTCAATTTAGTCGAGGGTGCATTTTAATCTAAAATATGGGATTTTTGGTGGTAAATTATTGTGATTTAGCGGTTTTCGTCGATTTTAGCCCTACGCTTCGCCATTGGTAGAAAAGGAAGGGTTGTTTTTCTGAAAACAACCGACAACTTTTCACACCTTCGGCGCTTTTATATGTAGAACATTCTTCTCAACGAACTCATGAAAATTCAATCAAAAGGAAATAAAGGGATCTCCCCGCGGATGGCACGTGGATTTAGCCTCTTCGAAATGGTCATTGTGATGGGAATCATTGGGCTGATTCTAGGGGGAGCGATTTACAGCATGGGCAGAATCAAGGATTCGGCCGCAGTGAGCACATCCCGACAAGACATGACCTCGTTTTCGTCGGCGCTGGAGGCCTACAAAAACATCGGGGGAAAATATCCATCGACCAGTCAGGGGCTTGAGGCTCTTCTGAAACGGCCACAAAGCTCACCCCGGCCCCGTGACTGGGTGCAGGCTCTGGATGACGAAGAAGCCCTTTTTGACCCTTGGGATACCAAATACAAATATGAGTATCCAGGCAGCAAGGACCCAAGCCGGCCTGAAATCATTTCGGCTGGTCCTGACAAACAGTTTGGGTCCGAGGACGATATGAGTAGCCAAAAAGACTCACAGAACTAGGCTTCC
>DCQM01000034.1:0-169 GCA_002323895.1 Akkermansiaceae bacterium UBA1518 | reverse complement strand
GTTCCCCACTTTTTTTATGATATCGTCGTCCAGAACGATCCCTTCCGGGGAGTGCCATCGTGGCTTTTCGCTCCTGGAATTGATCGTGGTGATGGCGATCACGAGTATTGTTTTTGGCGCTGCTGCTTTTATGATTTCCATCCCAAATATCGAAAAAGATATTCGGGAG
>DCQM01000112.1 GCA_002323895.1 Akkermansiaceae bacterium UBA1518 | reverse complement strand
CTCTTCGGGGACGAGAAAACGATAAAATTGTTCCTCAAGCTTTCGAAGGAATCTCCCGACGAAGCGACTCGCGTCATTGCGGTGAAGGAACTGGCTCAAATTGCTCCCGACCGAGCTGCCACCAGCGCCGTGGCATTGTTGCAACAAGACAAAGAAGGAAAAGACGAACACCGCTTATTTACAAGCTTCCTACAAAGTTCCAGGGCCTCTACTTCGCTTGCTAAAGCCCTTGAAGGAAAAACCCTGCCCACCAAAATCGCCACTCTTGGTCTCCAACGCGCCGGCACCTCGGGGCGACCACCCAAGGACCTGATAGCGGCCTTACAACTCTCCGGAAAGCTCAAGCCCATGTCTCAACAACCCTCTAGCGCAGATATGGCCAAACTCATCGAGCGCGTGCGATCGGAAGGCGATCCTCATCGCGGCGAAATGATCTACCGGCGGAACGATCTCCAGTGCATCGCATGCCACGCCATCGGCGGGGTCGGCAGCCCAATCGGCCCCGACCTTGTCAGCATCGGAGCTAGCGCACCGGTCGACTACCTCATTACCTCGCTTCTCAATCCTAACGACAAGATCAAGGAAGGCTACCACACCACCCTAGTCAGCGAGAAAAATGGGAACGCTCACACAGGTGGTTTAGTCAGCGAAAGTGATACCGAAGTTGTCCTCCGCGACTACGCAGGACAGATGAACCGCATCGCCAGGAGTGACATCAAGAACATCACGATCAGCCCCGTTTCCATGATGCCACCCGGGCTCACCGCCGGGCTTCGGGAGGACCAATTCATAGACTTAGTTCGATTTCTCTCCGAGTTAGGTAAGGACGGTGACTTTAAGGTTAGCGCGAAACCTATCATCCGTGACTATGTGGTCTTGCAGCCTCACCCAAGAACTGTCGATGGCATGGGCCACTATGGAACGGCCGTCTTTGCCGAGAAATTCGAAGGCTACCAATGGCAGACCTACGGTAGCAAAGTTAGCGGAGAACTCCTTCCTTCTGAACTTCCCAAAGTCAAAGGTCGAGGCCGCAACACCTGGGGAGTCGCTCGATTTGGGGTCACTCAAAAAGGCAAAGTGAAACTCAAAATCAACGACACCACTCTGCTCGACCTCTTTGCCGGCAAGAAAGAAATTGTTCTTCCTCAAGAAGGACCCGCCATCATTGAGCTAGCCGGAAACGAAGATCCCGAGCATTTCACTCTCGCTGTGAATTCCGCTTACCGCCAAGCTCCTGTCTTACTCGAAATCGTCACCAAATGAAGCTCCTCAAACTTACCCTCCCCATCAGCCTCGTAGCCCTCGTCCTGGCAGCGCGCGACTCAGCCAAAGACAAAGCCAGCCACGCGCGTCAGGTAGTCGCGCCCGGTGTTTACACCGAAGGAGCCTCTTTTGGTGATGTCGACGGTGATGGCAAGATCGACCTCCTCGCTGGCCCCTTCTGGTGGTCCGGCCCCGAATTTAAAAAATCAAACCGCTACCGCCCGGGCGAAGCCGTCCCTGCCAAAGGCTACAAACACAACTCTTTTCAAAGCTGGGTTCTTGACATCAATGGCGATGGACGCAGCGACATCTTTCAGATCGCACACGATGGTAAATTCCACCTCGACCTCTACTTACAGCCCGAAAAACCATCGCAGAACTGGGTCAAGCATCGCGTGGCGGCGAAGATCGGCAACGAATCACCCGAAATAACAGACCTTACTGGTGACGGTAATCTTGAGCTCGTCGCGATGAAGGATGGCCGCTTCGGTTTCTTCACTCCAGATCCCAAAGCACCCGAGCAGCCCTGGACCTTCCACTCCATCTCACCCGAGCGCACCAAGTCGCCTTACTATCACGGGCTCGGCTTCGGCGATCTCAATGGTGACGGCCGCACTGATGTTCTCGAGAAGGAAGGGTGGTATGAAGCTCCCGCCGATCCCCTCAAGTCTGGAAACTGGAACTTTCACCGCCACCAATTTTCGCCGGGTGGTGGTGCTCAAATGCTGGTCTTCGACATCGATGGCGATGGCGACAACGATGTCGTTTCGAGTACCGCAGCTCACTCCTGGGGACTCGCCTGGTTTGAAAACCACAAACGTGAAGGCCGCATCACTTTTAAGAAACACAACCTCATTCCCGAGGATAAGTCACCCGGTATTGGGGATGTGACATTTAGCCAATCCCACGCTCTTGTAGCAGGGGATTTTAACAAAGACGGACTTACCGACTTCGCAACTGGCAAGCGATATTTTGCGCATAACGGTAACGATCCTGGGGCTAATCAACCTGCCGTTCTTTACTGGTTTGAGCTCGTCCGCGATGACAAAGGAGCCCGATTCATTCCCCACCTCCTCGACACCGATTCAGGCGTCGGGACTCAACTTGCCGCTGGCGATGTCAATGGCGACGGCAAAACTGACCTTGGGGTTGGAAACAAGAAAGGGGTTTTTATCTTTAGCAGCTTGAAATAAATTGAGCAGGAAATTGAGCTAATACTCTCATTCCTCTCGCTGGTGATTTCGTCACACTCTGCCACTCATTTTTTTGAGCACCCGTTTCACTGCTTCTGGATAAACGCGATGCTCTGCAATTTGGATCCGGGCATGTAAACTCGTCGCAGTATCATCATTTAAGACCTCTACTTTTTCCTGCAAAATCACTTCTCCGGTATCGATTCCGGCATCGACATAATGAACGGTGCAGCCCGTCACTTCTGCTTTATCAGACAAAGCCTGCTCCCATGCTGCCTTACCGGGATACTTTGGAAGGAGTGACGGATGAATATTAAGAATCCGGTTTGGAAAAGCGCTTAAAAGTGGCTCCTTCACGAAGCGCATATAACCCGCGAGGCAGATGAGGTCGATACCACCAAGTCGCTTCAAAATTCGCGCGCTAAGATCAGGGCCATCCGCCTCTAATGCGGTTGGAATTCCGAATGCTTTTGCTCTCTCTAGAATCCCAGCACCAGGCTGATCAGAAATCACTAGCACAATCTCATCACCAAATTCCTCACTAAGGGCTTGGAAATTCGACCCCGTTCCAGAACCTAGCACTGCGATCTTCGCCATGAAGGGAATCCAGCAGAAACACCTTACAAAATCACGACTTGATTTGTGTTTCATACGAATGTCGAAAATATCAAGTGGGTGATAGCCAAATAAGAAACCCTAGAAACCTTTCGGACCTAAGTTCGTAATGGTTCACAAGACGCCTAAATTTACGCGTGCCAATCCCCACTCATCGGCTACCTTGCCATCATGAGCAAGGAGGCTAGCGCTGTTCCCGACACAACAGGTCATTATGGTCAATTTGGAGGATGTTTCGCTCCAGAAACACTCATGACGCCCCTAGACGACCTCGTGGCCGCCTACGACGAGGCCAAGGCTGATCCTTCTTTTCAGGCTGAATTGGATGATCTCCTCCAAAATTACTGTGGCCGTCCAACCCCTCTTTACTTTGCGGAGCGTTGGACCGAGCGACTCGGGGGTGCCAAAATTTACCTCAAACGCGAGGATCTTCTCCACACCGGAGCTCACAAAATCAACAATGCGATCGGCCAGATCCTCTTAGCGAAGAGACTTGGTAAAAAGCGCATTATCGCCGAAACCGGGGCTGGTCAACATGGAGTCGCCACCGCAACTGTGTGCGCCCGCTTTGGAATGGATTGCACTGTTTACATGGGCGAGGTCGATATGGAGCGCCAAGCCCTTAACGTCACCCGAATGAGGTTGATGGGCGCCAAGGTTGTTCCTGTGACGGCCGGGCAAGCGACTCTCAAAGAAGCCGTCAATGAATCGATGCGCGACTGGGTTGCCACCGTCGACGATACCCACTACATCCTAGGATCCGCTTTAGGCCCCCATCCTTTTCCCATGATGGTGCGAGATTTTCACCGGGTCATTGGCCTCGAAGCACGCGAACAAGTTCTTCAAAAAGAAGGTCGCCTTCCTGACCTTCTCGTTGCATGCGTCGGTGGAGGCTCAAATGCCATGGGACTATTCCATCCCTTTGTCGACGATCAAGAAACCCGGATGGTTGGAGTCGAAGCCGGGGGCAAAGGAATCAAACCCGAAAAGCATGCCGCCAGATTTCAAGGTGGCAAATTGGGCGTTCTTCAAGGTTCCAAAACCTGGCTCCTTGCCAACGATGACGGTCAGATCGAGCTCACCCACTCCGTCAGCGCGGGCCTCGACTACGCTGCCGTCGGCCCTGAACACGCCTACCTTCAAGATATCGGGCGAGCCGAATACACCTATGCAACTGACGATGAGGCCTTAGCTGCTTTTCGAGAGTTGGCTCATACTGAAGGGATCATTCCTGCCCTCGAGTCTTCCCACGCCATGGCTTACGTTTCGAAAATCGCGGGCTCCATGCGCAAGGAAGATATTATCATTGCGAACCTCTCTGGACGTGGTGATAAGGACGTCGAGCAGGCCTCCAAGTATCTTCTCGGCGACGAGTAAATCAGTCCCGCCACCAATCTGCCTCTTTCTCCCAAGGCTGACTCGATTCTTCATCGGGCCCGGCTGGCTCGCTTTCCAACCCTGTCGGAGCCTCATCGTCCTTCAATAAGTCGGCCAAGTCATCCTTTTTCCCGGCGTTCCGCATCATAGAAAAGAGAATCGTCGTCAATGTGCCCGCCGCAATCAGCAGCACGAGCAACATACAAACCGCGAGTGTGTCCTCCGCCGACATGAGTGGAGCTTAGCACAACATTTCTCGGGAGAAACCGGCAATTAGGCCCATTTTAGCGCACATCGGCCAGTCCTGACACTTAATGAAATAGCAAAAGCCCCTCGAATATCTGATTTAAAACATTTTCATGATCTTTTTCGAAAAACCTCCACGATGGGTTGACAAGCGGTTTTGGCCAGCTAGTCTCCGCCCCCCCGCTCCCTGTAGCCGGATTTTTTTCAAAAACTCATCTTTTTTCTACGGCCATGAAAATGACATACCAGCCTTCCAAGCGCACCCGCAAGAAGCAACACGGTTTCCGTGCTCGCATGGCTACCAAAGCGGGACGTGGCATCCTCAAGAGCCGTCGCCGTAAAGGTCGGAAGCGCCTGCTTCCGAAGGGTGCCGAGATTCACTTCAAGCGCCATACGGTGCAAAACAACACCAAGTAAGTTAGCTTTGTCCCGCTCTTTTCGTGGGACCTTGCTTGCTCACCTTGGGATTTTTTTCCAGTCATGAGACTGACTCGCAAACGGCGTATGCGCCAATGGGGTGAGTTTCAGACCGTTCGGAACGGGGGACAATCTGCCGCCGGAAAATATCTCGTCCTTGGGAAACTTGAAGGCGAAGCGACTCTAGAACGCCGGTTTGGGCTCATCACTTCAAAAAAAGCAGGAAAAGCGGTCACCCGAAATCTTCTCAGACGCAGATTTCGCGAAATCATCCGAAAGCATGGCGACAATCTCCACCAAAACGTCATGCTTGTCACCATCGCCCGCTGGCGCGCCTCCCAAGCAACCTTCCAGCAACTTGAAGCCGATTGGATCAAAACCGCCAAACGACTCAAAATTTGGCACGAACAACCCATCGATCCCTCATGAAATCTCTCATTCGACTGATCATTCGGGCCTACCAGATCTTTATCCGCCCCGTGCTGCATGCCATCGGCGGACCCAATGCCGGATGCCGTTACACCCCTTCCTGCTCTCACTATTTTCTCGAAGCCGTCGAATCCTATGGCTCGCTCAAAGGCACCTACCTTGGGATTCGGCGGATTTTACGCTGTCATCCTTGGGGTGGCTGCGGTTATGACCCCGTTTCATCAACTAGAGGCTCTCAAGCCTCTTCCAAAAAATCTCCCACAACCCACAACTGATCATGGATCGAAAAGCTTGGATCGTCGTCTCAATCTGCGCCATTTTACTGGCCCTCAATTTCTACTACTCGAGCGAAAACGCAAAAATACAGCGGGAAGCTATGCTCGCAGAGCAGGCAGAAAAAGAGGAACAGGACGCCCAAAAAACTCCTGCCGAAACAATCCCTTCGGTCACCGTCAAACCCCGCCCCATTCCTGAAGATATCGGAACCGAGGAAAGCCACGAGATTGCAACTCCAGCCAGCGTCTTCACCCTTTCGAACCTCGAAGGCGGAATCGTTCAAAACAAGTTCCTCGAAGAAAAGGCATTCTCTGGGGACGGGCTGATCACGATGAACGACCTCGGGCTTAATCGTATTGGCGCCATTACTAAGATCTCAGGAGAAAGCTTAGAGAAAGGTTACTACGAAATAGACGAAAATAGTAAATCTGAGACCTCGATTACCTACAAAGGCCCTCTTTCCAACAACCTGATCGCACAAAAAACTTGGACGATCGTCGAAGAAGAGTCCGCCGGAAGCCCGTATCGGCTGCAGTTTAAGCTAGTTCTTGAAAATACAACCAACGGCGAGATTTCGCTTAAAGACGTTTCGATCTTTAATGGTTCAGCTGCCCCTACATACGAAGACGAGCGCCCCAACTACCTCAACTTCTTCTGGAACGAAAATGGTGATTACGATTCCGAGACAACTGGTTACTTTAGCAAATTCTTCGGAGCAGACCCCACCGAGTTTCGCACAAGATTCGAGCAGAACCTGCTCTTTACTGGAGTAGAAAACCAATTCTTTGCGACCATCATCACCCCGGAAAAGCCCTACCCCGCGACCTTCCGTGCCATCCCGGTAGATGTCGATCTTCCTGAGTCCCGAGGAAATAAAAGGGTTAAAGCTTTCAACACCTATCTTACACTTCCCGACGAAGCGATCCCTGGCGGACAAAGTCGCGAATATATCTTCGATGTGTTCATGGGGCCAAAAAACAACGCCCTGATACGAAGCCTCGACGGAGACAAAGGGCACGTCATGGACTATGGCCTTTTCGGATGGATCAGCCGACCACTCAATTGGACACTCAACAAGCTATCCAATCTTTTCGGTGGGGAAAAAAATGACTGGTCTTGGGGTTGGGCTATTGTCGTTCTCACACTCATTATCCGGACCTTTATGTGGCCGCTTCACGCCAAGTCGACTCGGACCATGAAACGGATGTCCAAGCTCCAACCTAAGATCGCGGCACTCAAAGAAAAGTATCCTGACGATCCCAACAAAATGAACCAGGAGATGATGAAGCTTTACCGGCAATTTGGGGTTAACCCGATGGGCGGGTGTCTTCCCATGCTAGTGCAGATCCCCATTTTCTTCGGGTTTTACAATATGCTTCAATATGCCGTTGAGCTTCGTAACCAGCCCTTTCTTGGCTGGGTCAAAGACCTTTCACAGCCAGACACGGTCACCTACATCATGGGGCTGCCTCTTAATATTCTCCCCATCTTGATGGCTGTCACAATGGTTATTCAAATGCAGATCACCCCAAAGACCGGTGATAAAATGCAGCAGCGCATCTTCATGCTAATGCCGCTCATTTTCTTCTTTTTCTGTTATAACTTCGCATCTGCCCTCGCCCTTTATTGGACCACTCAAAACATCTTCTCGATCGGCCAAACTTGGCTCATGCAAAAGATGCCAGAGCCCGAATTGAAAGCCTCGAAAAAAGCAGGCAAAAAAAGCTGGGCGCAAAAGCTCGCTGAAAAAGCTGAGGAAGCTCAAAAGCAAAAGAAAAAAGGAGGACTGGGACAAAGGTCTGGCCAAAAACAAGCTAAGCCGAAGAAGCCTCGTGCGCCCAAAACTGGAGGATAAGGCCAAACATCCATTCCAGCCAGAATCAATCAAAACTGGACCGTGGGAATTCTCACGGTCTTTTCTTTTTTTTGACCAGACTCGCCCGTTCCAAATGGCTACCGCTAAACAACCTCTCGTCCGCAATAGGCCAATTCAGGCTTCCATCTCACCCATTAATTGCGCCCATAAGGCTCCTGCAAAACAAAACTATCACTTGGACAAATTTTGGAGGCGTGTTTAGTTGGGAACCCTAACAACTAATTGTTGGAGATCATCAGATACCCCTTCCCGTTTATGAAATGTATTGCTTTGCTTTTTTGTTCGTTGCTCCTTCCTGCCAACGGACAAGAGAAACCGCTCTCTGAACTTGATCGTGAACTTCTTCTCGAAAAGCTTAAGGAAGTCCAAGGCACCTCCGATAGCACAGTCAAAGGTCGATATGGGGTTGCTCTTTCAGCTTTCCGAAAAGCCCGCGAAAGTTCAGCTGCAGCACATGAACTCTATCTTAACTGCATCGAAAAAGTCCAATTTGAAGATCAACTACGGAAGGCCAGTGAATTTCGTGATTGGAAAAAGCGCCACAAGGAACGCGGCGATAGTCCCGCTTTTCGTCTCGCGCTCCGACATCAACTTAATTGGCTAGTGCTGACCTTAGAGGCAGCACAAGTAGACGACATTTCTGTTCTCTCAACCAAGGGAGTTGGTGTTCTCGAATCAATCATTCGCGACGCCGAAGACCTCAAGGGCCAAGACCAGCTTCTCCGAAGTGATCCCTTGAGTAGTATATTTGCTGATGCCTACTCGGTCGGCACTATCGAAATTGATACTTGGCCGAAATCTCCACTCGATATAGCCGATCTCTACGAGAACGTTATCCTCCCCCCCCTGCGAACTCCTAAAACACTCGACTCCCTTCGTAAGGCGTGGCTCAAGCGGGTTGAACACGAAGGAAACCTGCTTGAGAAATGGACCAGCGAAGCGAGCGGTGATCGTGATCGCAAACCAGCCTTCGAAAAATGGCTCATTGAAGGGCGTCCAAAATTAACTTGGGCTATGGAAGTTGATCTTTTCAAAGCCGGCGATCAGCGCGGAGGTGCTCTCAGGATGCTCGAGCACTTGAAGAAGCACCTTACTCATAAGTCCGCCCCCAAGTGGATCACTCAATTTACCACTCTTGTCGAAGGCGGGACTCCTGAGGGAGAGACACAAGGGAGTGAATAAGACGGATTTCTACGATTCGTATTTGAATCGCTAACCACTTGCATGGCAAGTAGGCCATCTCCTCATGGACAAGGGGCTTCTTCCATTGGCATCATTTTTTCAAAGAATCTCGGACTATACCCCAGAAGTATAGGAAGCTTAGTGGTGCAACCATCATTGTCACAGTGTGAACTTTTTGTTACGGTCTTTCTGAGATGTCTGAGTTGGAAGTTTTTATGAAGGAGTCACTCGAAGATTTCGCCCTGAGTCGATCCGAGAAAAAGAGCCTTAAAAACCACTTGTCGCGCATTGCAGGGAATCCCATTGAACAAGCCAAAACTCGACAGCTTGCTTTCAAATTGACGCAAGAAGCCATCAATGAATTTGGGCAAATCACCGCTCTCGACTGGCTTCAAGGATTCATCAAACTGCTCTACACGAAGGAAAATAAAACTAAGGCTTCCGCATTTTTTAGTCCGGGAGACGACTGCCTCCACCGGATCCGCCAACTGATTAGCGAAAGTCGCAGAGCCCTCGATATTTGCGTTTTCACCATTACAGACGACCGCATTGTTCGACGGTTGGAGGAAGCCCAAGCCCGCGGAGTAACAATCAGAATCATCTCTGACAACGACAAA
>DCQM01000047.1:4137-6214 GCA_002323895.1 Akkermansiaceae bacterium UBA1518 | reverse complement strand
GAAAGGTAGGGCCGAATCTGAGGCTCCCACCACATTAAATTTTTCGGGGCAATGCTCATAGACCTTCATTAAGCCTCCCCAGACATTACCATCCCCGATATTCCAGAGCGCCAAGATGGGGACTAATAATCCCCCTAAAAATAATCCTATGGCATTGATAGTGTCACTGTAGGCGACCGCTTTGAGGCCACCAAAAATGGCATAGCACGAACCTACGCACCCAATCGCTATAACGGTGTACCATAATGCGGCCTCCTGGCTGATCCCAAATGTTTCAGAGATATTAAAGATGCTCTCTAAATTAATAGCTCCCGTATAAAGAACGATAGGCAATAGGGTGACCACGAAAGAAACGAGTAAAAACAAGGCAACCATTGTCCGGGTAGTGGCATCAAATCGTTCTTCGAGATATTGTGGGATAGTGGTCAGTCCCATTTTTAAATAGGTGGGTAAAAAGTAGGTGGCTGCAACGACTAAGGCTAATGCCGAAGTGACTTCCCACGCGATGATGATGAAACCATTTTTATAAGCGTTCCCATTCATCCCGATCAAATGTTCGGTCGAAATATTGGTTAAGAGCATCGAGCCAGCAATCACGACACCGGTCAGGCTTCGACCACCTAAGAAGTATCCATCTTGGGTAGAGAGCTCCTCTTTCCGCAAGCGGAACCACGAGTAGAATGCTACGAAAGCGGTAAAGCCTATGAATGTGATAAACACTTGCATCGCTGTATGATGCGATTTGAGGAAGCTGCTAGGAAGTTAATTCCTTAGGCTAGAGGAGGATTGCCTAGGTCCAAGTTATTCCTCTTGTTTTTCGATCCGAAAGTAGAGGGATTTTGGATTATCAAGGTCAGTAAGCCTGAAAGTCCTTGAAGTGGTTTCACCCTCATCGGCCAGAATTCCATCATCAAGATCAGCGTCCCAGTTGATAAGATCTGTCGAATATTTGATGGCATAGAGTTCGCCTATGTTGGAGTTCCAAGTGAGGGTGAATTCGTCCGTGATTTCGGAGAGGTTAAATGAGGTAATAGCGAGTTCCTTGGCTGGCCTTTCGACCGCAAGAGGTCCACTGGTGAAGACTGTTGCAATTTCCTCAGGGCTCAGTGCCCTGTCCCACATCGCGACATCATCAAGAATACCCGTGAAGGTTTCCTTCCCGCCCCGAAGATAGAGCGGAGCGGTAGTGTTGTTTACTCCTTCACAATACCCGCCCTCGCCAGCGATCCCGGTTTTTGGATTGAGGGTTCCATTTTCGGGTAATTTGCCATTCACGTAGATGCTAGCGGTGTCAGTAGCGCTGTCGTAAACGCAGACGATATGAACCCATTCCCCATCCTCGTAAGCACCAGCAGGAAGCCTACATTCAGTCCCCCATCCGCCATAGGCCTGCCAACCACCGATCCGAAAGCGAAGCGGGCTGTCTTCGGTCCCCGTCGGGCGAACCAAAATATCAAAACCTGAGGTGCTATCAGTGAAAGACTTATCCATGATGGTTCCCCAACTGCTCTGGTTATCGATCATCCACCAAGCTAGGGTGAGGTCCTCGGTAGTTGAGATGGCCTCTGCGGGACATAAGACTTCATTGCCTCCTGCTCCCTCTAAAGCGCCCGCGCCTACCTTGCCTGGCTCAAGCCAAGTGCCACCGTTGAGTATTCCGTTATATCCTCCAATGACATCTTCCGCAACTTCTCCACTTAAATCGTCAAAAGGCCAATAAGCGATCAAGTTGGCTTGAGTTAGGGATGCCGAGAGTAAGGTTAGAGGAACAAGCGAGTTTGTGAGTTTCATGACTAGTAGGAATTTTCTTTTGAAGAACAAGGAAGAGAAATAGGAATCCATGCCTATTAAGGTGATCCTTTCATTTAATGATTTTTCATTTTTAGCAACGTTTCATTCTTTCAGCAATCACACCGATGACTATGAAGATTCCTAGAATGACTGGGTATCTCAGTGAAACATTAATTTGCAGATAAAATTGTTTCAGGATACCTCCTCCCGCGAGGGTCGCAAAGCCATAACCAAAAGCATTTAAGAGCACAAATCCAGTCACACGGATGATAAAATGGTTCGGGCG
>DCQM01000047.1:0-3751 GCA_002323895.1 Akkermansiaceae bacterium UBA1518 | reverse complement strand
GTCACGATTTGGGCCAGACAGATTTCGAAGAGGTAAGGTTGCAGGAGGGTCGCAAGCTTAAGAGAGAATTGAGCGATCATCTTCTTGAAGGTCTTTATCTAATAATATTATCCAGGCGAGGTTGAAGCAGTTTTCCCGTTCGGAAAAGCTCCAAAAACTCCTTTAGAACATTCAAATTTTTCCCCTAATAAGGGAAGCCTTGAGAGTATTTTAAGAAAATTAGATGCCTCGATGCTGGGATAAGATTCATACTTATCATGAGCTAACGTGTTGAACCGCCGTCGCCCTTGGCCTTCCTTGCTTCCTTAAGAAGGAAGTCGAGAGCGGGTTTGGCTTTTGGGTCAGTGAGACGGTTTTTCTGTTCCTTTTGATCGGTGGCGAGGTTGTAGAGTTCGATTGGATGGAGCTCGCCGTTGTAGGCGAAGCGATAATCGAGAAAGAGTTTCCATTGGCCAGGGATTGGCGCAGCGTTTGAGCGAACTGCTACAATGGCGCGTTTGTTGGATTTCTTCTTGGAGGCCTCATTATGATCATTAGGGAAAATCGGCGCGCGCGGGTCGGTTTTTTCTCCGCGCATCGCGGCGAGCTGCGAGTGACTATCTTCTGCGCCTTTCTCTCCCTTAGCTAGATCTGGAAGAGACTTGCTTATAATTTCTCCGAAGGTGGCGAAGAGGTCGTTGAGCGCAAGAAGCCGGCGGCTTGTTTGGCCTGGTGTTTTTGCGTTTCCATCGCCGATTTTTCCCGCGGGCCAAGAT
Organism: Akkermansiaceae bacterium UBA1518; assembly: GCA_002323895.1. GTDB lineage: Bacteria > Verrucomicrobiota > Verrucomicrobiia > Verrucomicrobiales > Akkermansiaceae > SW10. The sequence continues at coordinate 2,996 of DCQM01000047.1, read as the reverse complement.
GCGAAAAAGGGCGTGCGGTGACCGCCATCGTAGGTCGATCCTTTATTGCTGCGCAGCGGGCCGGTATAGATCTTGGACCTGTTCTCTGATCCATTGTCGCTTGCGAAGATGACGAGAGTATTCTCGATGAGCTGGTGTCCCGGATTACGTGGGTCTTCCTGCTTCTCAAGATAGTCGAGGATTAGACCGAGTTGCACATCGTTTTCGTAAACGAAGTCAAGGCGTTTGAGCCCCGTCTTCTTTCCACTCACAAACTTGCTCGCACCGGTAACTTTTTGTCCGGCAATGGCAACACAGGGTGTGTGTGGCGTGTGATTACTCGGGGAAGCGAAATACAGGAAGAAAGGATTACTTTCTTTATGGGCTTCGCGGAGGAATTCGAGACTAGCTTGGTGGAGCTTCGGGCCGATCTCGTTCAGGACATAGGAGCCGTCGAGTTGCTTTCCATTTTGGGTCGCACCGAGGATCTGGCGGTTTCGTATCCAGCCAGGACCAATACTTTGGTCAGGTGTGTTTCGCTTCATTCCATCTGGCCCTGAAGTGGGATGGCTACGCGATATCCCGTAGAAGAAGTCGAAACCGTGATCGCTTGGACCGTCCGCGATTCCTTTTACGAGGTCTGCGTCGTCCCAGCCGTCTGCCACCGTTCCGTCAGTTTTACGATAGCTAAGACCCAGGTGCCACTTTCCTACCATTCCGGTCCGATAGCCTGATTGGCGGAGAAAGGTGGCCAGGGTTGGACGGTCTTTTTCGATAAGGGGATCACATTGCACTCCGAAGAGAACCCAGTGTTTGAGGGACGAGCGCCAGCAGTAACGGCCGGTCATAAGTGCGTAGCGTGAGGTTGAGCAACGGCTATGTGGGGAGTGAGCGTCAGTGAAGCGTATCCCCATATTTGCGAGGCGTTGCATGTTAGGTGTGTGCAGTTGCACCTTCTCATTATTGCCGCACCAGTCCTGATAGACGGAGGTGTCACCTAGTCCCATATCATCGGCAAAATAGACGATGATATTGGGTTGTGGGGCGCCGAGAACCAAGTGGCCGGAGCTGAGGAGAAGAAAGATGACAAGGACCGGTCTCAAACTAATATTAAGATGTTTGTTTGGTTGGGACTTGCAAGAAAATGCTGCGGAGTCTGATTTTTGAGTGGGATCTACCATCGCTGCTGCGGAGACATAGAGAACTTGGAAGTAATGGAAAGTGGGCTTTGCAACTGGTTCGCCAAGTGACAGACTGCGGTGTGACGCAGTTGATAAAGGAGGCCCGATTCCGTCACAATGGATTGATTGGAATGATTTTTTTTGGGGTCATGATTGCCGGGCTCGCTTGTCAGGTGCCGGTTTTCCGTTTTGCATTGGAACGTTGGGAGACGGACTCATACACGCTTGTCATTGTTCCTGGTGCGAGTGGCCAGTTATCGCCCTCCGAGAACGAAGTGCTTAGATTTCTGCAATCGAGAGGAGGGGCTGATTCTGGGAATATGAATTTGGAGGTTGAAATTGATTCCAAAAGGATTGGCGAGAGTTCCGCTGGGGCGATGGAGCTTTTCTATCCTCCAAAATTGACTGGGCCAAGAACCCCTCCAATCTGGTCAGGAGCCCTGACTATGGGAAATGCCAAGACTTTGGCTGATTCGTCGATACGGCGCGAAATTGTGAGCCGGCTTCTCAGAGGAGAATCCGCGGTCTGGGTCCTGATTGAGTCGGGTAATAAAGAAAAAGATGACCGCGCGGTGATAGAGACCGAAAAGGCTATTGCGAAAGCTGAGGCTGAATTGAAGATTCCCGATGGGGTGTTGACAGTCGCGGAGGCACGGAAGGTTTCGGCAGGGAACGAGCGTGATTTGAACGCTACGTTACGTTCGTCAATCCCACTGAAGATAAAATTTTCTTTTGTAAGGATTGCAAGGAGCAATCCAGAGGAGGCGATTTTCCGGGAGATGTTGTTGCACATGGAGTCAGACCTTGGGGAGTTCCGGAATGAACCGATGGTGTTCCCGGTATTTGGGCGGGGCCGGGCCTTAGAGCCCCTAATTGCCCGCGGAATTAATTGCGCCAACATCTTCGAGCATTCTTCGTATTTTTGTGGAGCGTGTTCGTGTGAAATCAAGAATCAAAACCCTGGAGTGGATCTCTTGATCTCATCGAACTGGGAGGCCGCGATTGCGGGGAATGAGGTGGTGGTTGAAAAGTCACTTCCCCCTCTGCTCGGGATCGGGACTTTGATGGGTAAAGCTACCGACGGAGAGGAGGTCATAGATACTACCAGATCTGATTCCTTGGATCTGATAAGCCGGCCGTGGATGATTGTCGGTGGGGTGATACTTTTAATGTTAGCCTTCGGGAGTGTCGTGATTTTGAGGAACAAACGATATTAGTAACATATAGTCAGAGATGGAGATTTTTTATGACGATTAAGGCATTTTTAAAGAGGACAATTATGGTTTTAACTTTCTCTGGCTTGGCTATTGGGGCCGACTGGCCGATGTGGAGAAATGATACCGGGCGGACAGCTCAATCGGCCGAAGTGTTGGCCAAAAATTTGGCCCTTCAATGGTCGCTTAGATTGCCTCCTTTAAAACCAGCCTATCGTGATAATCGCTTGCAGTTCGACGCAGGTTACGAGCCCATCGTGCTTGGGAAAAGACTTGTCGTGGGGTCCTCACGAGACGATAGCGTAACAGCTTTTGACACCGAAACAGGCGAGGAGGTCTGGAAGTTTTTCACCGATGGCCCGGTTAGGTTTGCTCCTGTTGGTGGCGAAGGAAGAATCATTTTTGGCTCCGACGACGGCTGTCTTTATTGCGTCAGTAGCTCAGACGGGTCGCTGATTTGGAAAAAACGAGCAGTGCCATCAAAGCGGAAAGTCATTGGGAACGAGCGCATGATTTCGGTGTGGCCGATCCGAGGAGGTCCGGTTCTAGACGAAGGCCGTGTTTATTTCGCTGCAGGGGTTTGGCCACTTGAAGGAACTTTTGTTTTCTGTGTCGATGCCTT
>DCQM01000103.1 GCA_002323895.1 Akkermansiaceae bacterium UBA1518 | reverse complement strand
GTGGTTTTTGGTTCTGGCCACTTGACGGTCCCACTCATGATAAGGGAAGGTCTCGTGTTGAATCTTATCGGAGTCATTGTCATCTCAATTTACTGCATGGTATCAGCCTAATGCCATCAGTGGTGAACAGTTTGTTGAGGTCGAGTTAACACGCTAGCGGTTAACTTCTTCACCAAGATGAGGTTGTCTCAAATCGCGGGGTCCAAGGTTATAAAAGTTCAAATTTAAGCTGCTCAAATTTTAAGATCCTTAGAGTTTATTCACAAAATCACCGAAAGCCCCAATTATGGTTTCAAAGATGTCGTTCCGGAGTCCACCATACTCCCGATGCCTGATTCCTTTGTTCACCTTCATTTGCATACTGAGTATTCTACTCTAGACGGAGCGTGTCGAACCAAGGATGTTGCAGAGCGTGCTAAAGAGCTAGGAATGCCGGCGGTTGCGATGACCGATCACGGCAACCTCTATGGGGCGATTAGTTTTTACAAGGCGTGTCACGCAGCTGGTGTGAAGCCCATTATGGGGTGTGAGATCTACTTGGCTCCGGAATCAATTGAAAAGAGGGAGGAGATTCCAGGGCGAAAGCGTGCTTGTCATATGACTTTATTGGCTGAGAACAATGTGGGGTGGGTGAACTTACAGAAGCTTGTCTCAAAGGGTCACCTTGAGGGAATGTGGTATGGAAAACCACGGGTGGATCGTGAGATTTTGCGCGAGCACTCGGAAGGGATCATCTGCTTGTCCGGGTGTATTTCGGGCCCGATTAACGAGTGGATTCTGCAAGACCAAGAGGATCATGCTTGGGAAACAGCGCAAGAGTTACTCGATATTTACGGGAAGGAAAATCTATACCTCGAAATTCACAATCACGGAATGGAGCAGCAGGCTAAGATCCGGGATAGCCTCGTAAAATTTTCCGAAAAAATGGATCTAAAGTTGGTCGCAGCCAATGATGTCCACTTCCTTCATAGAGAAGATCATGAGGCTCACGACGTAATGATCTGCATTGGGACGAGCCGATTGCTGATTGACGAAAACCGAATGCGTTACACTCCCGAGGTTTATTTTAAAACCGCTGAGGAAATGCGCGAGCTCTTTGCTGAATACCCGGGGGCTTGCGATACCACTCTTGAAATTGCGGATCGTTGTAATGTTGAATTTGTATTGGATCCCACCTCTTCCGAAAAATACCCGGAGTATCAACCGGACGATGGTTCCACCCCTAATGATCATTTTCGGAAGCTCTGTTTCGAGGGTCTAGAAACTCGTTATGGAAAAGAAAAGGCAAAGGACAAAGAGCTAGTCGACCGACTAGAGTATGAAATAGGGATCATTATTCAGCTCAAGTTTGCTTCCTATTTCCTGATTACAGCAGACTTCATTAATTGGGCAAAAGATCAGGATATCCCTGTGGGTCCGGGGCGGGGTTCGGCAGCTGGTTCGTTGGTGGCTTATACAATGGGAATCACTGACATTTGTCCGATGCGATTCGGTCTCCTCTTCGAGCGATTCCTAAATCCGGAACGTGTTTCTCCTCCCGATGTAGATATTGATTTCTGCCAGACTCGGCGACCCGAGGTGATTGAATACGTCCGCCGAAAATATGGGGAGCGGAATGTTTCCCATATTATCACCTATGGAACGATGGGCGCTAAGTCTGTTATTCGTGATGTGGCACGGGTTATGGGAATTAGCTATGGCGAGGCTGATCAAATCGCGAAGATGATCGAGGCAAAGCCTGGGGTGAAGTTAGCTAAGGAGTTTGAGGAGAAGGCAGAGTTGCGGGAAAGAATTGAGAGCAGTGCAACCTATCAGGAACTTTGGGAATATGCTCTTAAGTTGGAAGGGATGAGCCGAAATGTGGGGGTGCACGCCGCGGGAGTGGTGATTGGAGATCGTCCACTCGATGAACATGTGCCGCTCACCCGTGGTAACGAGGGAGAGGTCGTAACTCAGTATGATATGGGTGCCATCACCGATGTAGGACTACTGAAGATGGACTTTCTCGGTTTGAAGAACATGACTGTGATTCAGGAGGCAGTAGATCATATTCATAAGCACACTCCACATTTCGATATTTACGAAATCTCACTCGAAGATGGCGCAACTTTTGAAATGCTTAATGCAGGAGAGACAATGGGTGTTTTTCAACTTGAGAGTGGAGGAATGGTGGAGACTTGTCGGAAGTATGGGATAAATCGGATTGAAGATATTATTGATCTTTTGGCGCTCTATCGTCCTGGTGCGATGCAATACATCGATCAGATGATTGAGGTTAAAGAGGGTCGTAAGAACCCGGTTTATGAACATCCACTTCTTGAGGAAATTTGCGGAGACACCTATGGTGTTATGATCTATCAAGAGCAGGTTCAAAATGCAGCGAAGATGCTGGCAGGATACACGTTGGGTGGTGCGGATATTTTGCGGCGGGCAATGGGTAAGAAAAAGCCGGAGGAAATGGCCAAGCAGCGATTGATCTTTGTTGAGGGAGCTTTCAAAACGAATCAAATCGACGAGCGGAATGCTAATTTGATTTTCGACAAGATCGCGGGTTTTGCGGGCTATGGATTTAATAAATCTCATTCGGCTTGTTATGGATTCATCTCTTATTGGACTGGGTTTCTAAAGGCGAATCACCCGATTGAGTTCATGTCGGCTCTTCTCTCAAATGAGATTACGAACACTGATAAGATCAGTGTTTTTGTGAATGAGTGCTTCCGAATGGGGTTCGAAATACTTCCGCCTAACCTTAATAAGTCGATGTTGCGCTTCGCACCTGAGGAGATTCTTGGAGGTAAAAGAGGGATTCGTTACGGTCTTTCGGCGATTAAAAATGTTGGAACTGCAGCAATGGCAATGGCTATCAATGAGCGCGAAGAGAATGGTGAATATGAATCTCTAGATGATTTTTGCGATCGGCTTGATTCGAAAGTTATCAATAAGCGGATCCTTGAAAATCTTGTGAAAGCAGGGGCAATGGATTGGACTGGTGAAACCCGTGCAGGAATGGCTGATAGGATTGAAAAAGTCGTGGCTAGTGCGAGCAGTGCACAGAAAGATAGGGCATCGGGGCAGGGAGGCTTATTTGATGCCATGGAATTCGCGGCGCCGCCGCCGGTTACGGCCGATTCTCCGGCTCCCGAGGAATGGCCTAAGGATGAACGATTGGAGCATGAGAAGGAATTGTTAGGCTTTTATGTCACGGGCCACCCGCTCGATAAATTCCGAGGGGTTGTTGATTCGGAACGTTTTATTAAGCTGGGACTCATTGATGAAGTTGATTTACGTGATAAGCGGGCACGCTTTCCTTTTGCGGGAATGATTAGAAGTATCGAACATAAGGTGACGAAGGCGGGGAAGCCGTTCGGGGTTGTTGTGGTGCAGGATTTTACGGGAGACCGGGAAATGGTTTGCTGGAGTGAGAGTTATCTCCCGGCTCGCGATGCCGGGTTAATGGAGGCCGGTCGGGTGATCCAGTTTAAGGCGCAGGTTACAGTTGATGATAGAACTGAGCAACGTCGCCTGACAGGATCTCAGATTCGTGAGTTAAAAGAAAAACGAGTGAAAAAAAATGGGATCGTGGAGCTCACCCTTTGGACCGGTCGGAGCACCCCTGAAGATTTACAAAAAATAAAAAATATTCTGGCGGAGTATCCGGGAAAGACTCCAGTTCTGATGCATATCCAAAGTGGTGCGGGGAAGCGTGTAACCATGGAATTACCCGAGAAGTATCACGCGATTTTTAATGTCGCTTTACAGCGAGAACTGGCGCCATGGATGGGTTGATTTTGAATTGCTTGAAACTTTCGAATATAACAGCTCCTCTCATTGGCCACTTTATTAAGTCGCGGGGAGTAGGCCTCGTTTATTTTTCTAGATTTCAGAAAAGCAATTAGAGAACAGGGAAAATATCTTCCGAACCGAAAGGTAAGAGAGTCCTGTCGTGTCGTTCACTTAGTGGATCCGCTCGAGGAGCCATGGAAGAAGGTCACTGATAGCGACTCGCTCTTGTTCCATGGAGTCGCGGTGGCGGATGGTGACGGTATCTTTAAGATCCTCCTTTCCTTCCTCGAGGCCCATTGTCTCGAAGTCAATCGCGATGCAGAAAGGTGTTCCAACTTCATCCTGACGACGGTAGCGTCGACCAATCGCCGCGGTCTCGTCGTAGAACACATTCATAAAGGGTTGGAGGAGGGTTTTTACTTCTTTGGCCTTTTCAACGAGCTCAGGTTTGTTCTTCAAAAGCGGAAGGATCGCAGCTTTGATAGGAGCAATGGTTGGTTTGAAGCGCATTACGGTGCGAATGTCCTGCTTTCCCCCTTCTTTGGTGAGATCCTCCTCGTCGAATGCTTCGCAAATCAGGGCTAGGATTGTACGATCGCAACCTGCTGATGGTTCGACGACATGGGGAATGAAGCGCTCTTTGGTTTGCTCGTCGAAATATTCCAGAGGCTTCCCGGAGTGCTCTTTATGCTTTCCGAGATCGTAATCACCACGATAGGCGACACCTTCCAGTTCCTGTTGTCCGAAGGGGAAGTCGTACTCAATGTCGTAGGTTTTTTGTGAATAATGCGCTCGCTCTCCGTCGGGGATGTCGAGCACGTGGAGTTTCTCTTTTTGAAGACCGATCTCGTCATAGAATGCCAGGCGCTTTGCGAGCCACTCATCGGTGAGGCGAAGACCATCTTCTGGCCGACAGAAATACTCAATTTCCATTTGCTCGAATTCACGCGAGCGGAAGGTGAAGTTTCGGGGGTTGATTTCGTTGCGAAACGCTTTGCCAATCTGCGCAATTCCAAAGGGAAGTTTGACCCGGTTTGAGTCCATTACATTCTTGTATTGTACAAAAATAGACTGTGCGGTCTCCGGGCGAAGGTAAGCCGTCGCGTTGGGATCATTATCATCCGCAGAAGCACCCATCTGGGTTTTGAACATGAGTTCGAAATCCCGGGGCTCGGTGAGGAGCGAACCATTTTCCGGATTGTAATGTGTGACTTCTTTTTCCTCGGATGTGGATTCTCCCAGCAGGGTGAGTTTCTTGGCAGGAATTTGCTTATCTGTGAGGAACTGGGCGTAAAACTCCCTCGCGGTTTTCCGCGCTTTGTTTTCATCCTGGTTTGGTTGGTTCAGAAGGACCGAGTAGTCACGATCGACGGACCATCCGGACTCTTCATGAGAAGCGCCGGTAAAGTGGTAAGCGATGCCAGATTGTGGTTCGATTTGGTCAGCGCGCAGGCGTGCTTTTGTGAGGAGGCAATCACACATCGGGTCAGAGAATCCGCCAACGTGTCCTGAGGCAGTTAGGACGGCCTGATGAGTGAGAATGGATCCATCGAGTCCGAGGATGTCATCGCGTTCCTGTACGTTCTTTCTCCACCATAGATCTTTGAGGTTCCTTTTAACCTCAGCGCCAAGCGAGCCGTAGTCCCAGCAACCGTTCAGTCCGCCGTAGATTTCAGCGGATTGGAAAATGAATCCTTTGCGTTTACACAGGGAAACAATTTTTTCCATGCGGTTGGTATCGGTCTGGTCTTTATTGGCCATAGTATTGGGGCGAGAATTTTTCCCGTGGGGCGCGAGGAAACAGGAGAAACGCCGCAGGGGAAAGTTTTTTTGAAAGGCCAGTGAAAGGAATGTCCCCCGAAAGTGTCAGGGATTTACAATTCCGCGGGTTGCCTTTTTCGAAGACTCGGGAATAATAGGGGGGAAGAGGAGCGCAAGCTCCGTAAATGTTATGAAAGGAATTTTAATAGGAACCGGTGTTGTAGGGGTGTATCTTGCTCTGCAAATGTGGATTTTGCCTTCGATGGGCGTCCAGACTTGAGCGAGTAAGGGAATGTCCTCAGGTGGAGGATGAGGTAAATCTAAGCCAACGCTTCCGGTCGGGAGCGAAAAAAAAGCTGAGGAGGATCAGGAAAACAAATAGGTTGATATGATTCTCCAGTAGCGTCTCTTTCGCTTTGCACCGTTTATCTTTATGGGGATAGCGCTTTAGTGCATTTGAGCTCACCGAAATTCACCTTCTAGCTCGGACGAGAAATTGGGCTTCGGCGTGGCTCGGCGTAGGGAAAAATCCTTTGCTGCTAACGTCAAACTGGTGGCCTCCTCTTGCTCCTGACTTTATACGTCAGATGATGGAGGCTACTTCTTGGACTAACCTCTCTTTTCTTTACCTTTTTTCTCTTTTTCGTTTTCTCTTTTTTCTTTTTCGAACTGGCGGCGCTTTTCATCGAGATTTTCAGCCCGCTTTTTTAGTTCAAGTTCATAGCGCTCGAGTTGACGTTTCTTGGTTTCGATTAGTCGCTCTTCTTTTTCTTCCGCTGCAAGTTTGCGCATAATCTCAGCTTGTTCTCTGCGTTCAGCGTTTTCCCGCTCTGCGCGCTCATTTCTGTGGTGCTCTCGCTCTTCGTG
>DCQM01000021.1:3574-6469 GCA_002323895.1 Akkermansiaceae bacterium UBA1518 | reverse complement strand
CACACTGTCGTCGAGACAGTTCAAGCAGCTCCTGACAGATCGTTTATGGTGGAAACCGATTCGCCCTATCTATCTCCGACACCTCATCGCGGAAAGCGATGTGAGCCAAGCTTTACTCGTATCACAGCAGAAGCCATCGCGCATCAACGCAACCTCTCAATTGATGAACTGGCAACGATGACCGAAGAGGTCGTTAATAACTTTTTTCGTTTCCCTGCAGATTCAAACTAAACAAGTCAAAGTCGATCACCCTGAGCCTATTCCTCGGATAAGACCTCTCCCTATGACGGCCCAGCGTAGTCCTTTGAATTCCAACCTTTCTCAATAATGCTCTCTCGATTCCGCCTCATCCTCCTTACCTTATGGCTAGGTATCCCCTCGGTCTCCGCTATCGAGATAAGGATTGCCACTTACAATGTCCTCACTGGGATCGGGAACAACGGCGCCAATGGCCGAGAAGAACTGGAAGCCGTAATCGCGAGAATCAACCCTGATGTCTTAGCTCTCCAGGAGGTCACCGGAAATGACTTGAACGGCCCCTTGAACCAGCTTGCACAGAGCATGGGTTACTCTTTTGTCTTCGCTCCAGTAACAGCTCTTGATACTGGCAGCCGTGTTGTAATTTTATCCAAGTTCCCGTTTAACGGGAATTCCAGCAAAAGTATCATTTCTCCACCTGGGGCAAATGACATGACCCGAGCTGCAGCCGCGGTCAGCATCGACGTTCCAGGAACCGACAATGATCCCACGATCGTAACCGCCCATCTAAAATGTTGTTTCGACCAAGATGACCCATTTCGACGAGCAGTCGAGATGCTTCGAATTCGTAAATATCTCGAAGAGCAAGGGCTCGACAAAGACGACAACATCTTCGTATTGGGCGATTTTAATCTTCTCGGAAACGACATCGTTTTCGATAGCTTGCCCCCCGGCCTTCCGCAAAGCTATCGTCTTGGAAACGATATAGAATACGATGTCAAATACTTCGCTGACCCAACGAGTTACTTCACTAGTCTCGATTTGGTAAATCCAGGATTTCGTCAACAAGACGGCGTCACGACTGACACTTATAGGGGATCTAATACCATCCTAGATTACATCCTCGTATCTAACTCCATCGCTCGTCGCACGCCCGCTACCGAAGTTTACAACAGCGCGTTGGATACTTCCAATTCCGGCCTCTCAAAGGAAGGTAGCCCTCTTCCCAGAGGAACCAGCGACAAAGCTTCGGATCACTACCCCGTATTCGGAGACTTTGAATTAGATGAAGGACTCCAGCTTGATCTTACCATAGCTCAGTCCATTCTTGATGAAAGCTCGCCTGCTTCTTTAGTAACCGTGACCCTCGCTGAACCGGCTGCAAGCCCTGTTCAGGTTTCTCTAGAATCGAACGACCCCTCGGAGGCTACGATCACCCAAAAGATTCTCACAATACCGGCAAATAGCACACAAGCGACCACGAGCCTTCAACCAAGAAACGATAAGATCAACGACGGCGATCAAACCGTTGAAATCACAGCTTCAGCAGCCGGATTCGTCGGGACTGTGGCCTCCATTAAAATTCGAAACAGTGATCCCTTTTTCTATTCTTTCTTAGATCCAACCACCCCCATCACCGAAGATTTCGAGGGTTTTGAAGGCAACCAATCTCTTGCCGCTTGGTCAGATGGAGGCCTAGCTTGGATTGGGTCTGATGATGGCAGCTCCGGCCTTATCGGCGCAAGATCCTACCAAAACGCTTTGGGAATCCTGACCCCTTCAGAGGCACTATTCCAAACAACCTTTCGCAATAACTCCGAACAATCTATCCCGGCCATAAAAATCGAATTTGAAGCACAGCACTGGAGACGCTTCACGAATGGTTCAAAAGACAGACTTCAAATGTCGCTTATCAAAGACGGTAACCAGATTGCCATACCAGATCTGAACTTCCAACCATCTACCATAGGTCAAAATGGTAAACTTTCCCCACTAACAGCCGAATTAAAGTCCGCTTACCTTAGAAACCTTCATTTGGCCAGTGGCGATGAATTTGTATTACAAATCAAAATCATACCCGGAACTCCGAGTGGCTCAACTAGTTCTGATGTTTTCATCAATGAATTTCACTACGACAATAGTGGAAATGACGTCGGAGAGTTCATTGAAGTGGTTGTAGGGCCGGCATTCGTCGGTGCAATACCATCGATTCAACTCTACAATGGAAACAATGGACGAAGTTATGGATCAAGAATTTCGTTAGACGAATTCACGCCAGGGCCATCAAACACCCCAGGATTACCCGCTCTTTACTTTAAAGAAATCTCTGGAATTCAAAACGGTAGCCCAGATGGAATTGCCCTTGAGATTGATGGCGTGGTTCGTGAATTTCTTAGCTACGAAGGAACTTTCACGGCTAACGATGGAATTGCTGCCGGGATGACCTCTCGGACGGTCGGCGTAGCGCAGGGTTCTAATACGCCTGCAGGCCAACAGAGCATCTCCCGGGTTGGAAGTGGTCGAGTTGCCGAGGATTTTGAATGGCAAATCCAGCCTGGCAGCCACACGCCCGGGGAAGTTAATATTGGACAAAGTTTTGGAGCCAGTCCTGAACCCCAAGGAATTGGCATCGATAATCTCATCATTACACCACTCAAGGACCAAGACGGGGATCAAATCCCCGATCAAGAGGAACTCGAAAACGGAACGAATCCTGCCCTCGCAGACAGCGACCAAGATGGTCAAGACGACTATTTCGAAACCTTCCTAACCGAAACGAACCCACTTTCAGGTTCATCACGTTTTCAACCCGACGTGTCGTTCGAACAAGGGATGGTTCAAGTGACTTTTCCCTCTTTGTCTGGACGTTTCTACGAAATCGAAAAAAGTATCGACCTTCAAAATTGGACTAGCGAA
>DCQM01000021.1:797-3186 GCA_002323895.1 Akkermansiaceae bacterium UBA1518 | reverse complement strand
GGTCAATTTTTCCGAATTAGTATTTCCTTATTGGAGTGAGACTATGTTTAAACAACTTTAAACGCAGTATGCGCTAGTCACGGCCTAAACGATCGAAACTCCAAATCCGATGCGAATATTTACCCTTCTTCTCATAACGATTGCGGCCTCCGCATTCGCAAAAGAGAAGGTGTTTGGTAACGGATCTCTTCCAGCGTTTTTGAAACATTTTGACACAAATTCAGATGGCCTGATTGACGAAGAAGAGCGCCAAGCGATCCGGGATCTTCGCGCAAAATTACGCGAGAAAAAGAGAACTTCCATAGATCTAGATCAAGATGGCAAAATTTCTGAGAACGAAATAATGATGGCCCGCGCTGCCCTGAGGGAACAAATCGATCATAGAAGGCTCCAAAAGTTCTCATCCATCGCAGGCGAAGATAATCGAATATCACGCGAGGAATACCTGACAATCCCCGGAGTAAGGAATCTTCCAGATTTTATTTTTGAGGCGGTTTGGAGCCGCCTTGATACGGACGGTAGCGGCCACGTCTCGCCCGAGGAATTTCTATCCCGGCTTTTAAAACACTAGCCTTCGCCAGGAGTCAGAGAGACTGTGGACCAAAGGCCTGAGGAAGGAGTTTGGACAAAGTTGTTGATGAGCTAATCTTCCCTAGCTCATCAACCATGATGATGGGTAACTCGGGCGAAAACTCATTGAGCACTTGTCGACATGCCCCGCAGGGGGTGCCCCCTCCTCGCACTACGACGACTAACTTTTCAAACCCTCGCTCTCCCGCAGCAATCGCAGAACCAACGGCAACTCGTTCCGCACAAATCGTGAGACCGTAGGAAGCATTTTCAACATTAACCCCCGTATAAATCTTCCCAGAGTCGGCGAGCAAAGCAGCACTCACCGGGAACGAAGAATATGGACAATAACAAGCAGATCTAGCTGCCATTGCCTCTTCAATAAGAAGTTGATCACTCATAATGCGATTTTTACGGTTGCTTCGAGAGCTACTTCCATCATCGCAGTAAAACTAACCTCTCGTTCTTCACTCGTAGTAGTTTCCCCGGTTCGCACGTGGTCGCTCACGGTACAGATTGCCATGCCTCTCGCACCAAATTCCGCACAGACGCCAAAAAGACCTGCAGCCTCCATCTCGACACCTAAAACACCCATGCTTTCCATTAAATCGAACATTCCTACATCAGGAGTGTAAAAAAGATCTGCTGAAAAAAGATTCCCTACTTTCACTGGAATCCCTAGTTCACCTGCCGCAACGACGTGAGCTGACAGTAAATCGTAATCAGCAATTGCGGAAAAATCATGCCCCCCGAATCGGCTTCGATTCACCCCACTATCCGTGCAGGCCCCCATCCCGATTAAGACATCGCGAACCTGGACCTCTTTGGACACGGCCCCACAACTCCCGACTCGAATGAGGTTTTTGACACCGTATTCCGTGATCAACTCCTTGGCATAAATCGAAATAGAAGGGATCCCCATCCCAGTCCCCATTACTGACACCGGCACCCCTTTATAGGACCCGGTGTAAGCCAACATATTACGTACTGAATTGATTTTCCGACAGTCTTTCAAAAAATGATCCGCGATAAATTTTGCACGTAAAGGATCGCCCGGGAGAAGAATGGTTTCTGCGAATCCATCTGGATCTGCTTCAAGGTGAGGAGTTGCCATAGCTAAGAACTACTCAATTACGGTTCCTTCGTCCATCTCGACCCCGAAGAAGTTCCCTATTGTGGCCCCAATATCCGAAAAAGAATCACGGAGGCCCGCATTACCTAGGCAAGAAAACTGCCCGCCAGTCATTAAGATTGGAACCCGTTCACGAGTGTGATCAGTCCCACTCCAGGTGGGATCATTCCCATGATCCGCTGTGATCACGATGGCATCATCCGATAACATTTCCTCAAGAAAACGCCCCAACTCACGATCCCATTCCTCAAGCGCTAGCCCATAGCCTCGCGGATCTCTCCGGTGACCGTAAAGCACATCAAAATCGACAAAGTTTGTCATGATCAACCCACCCTCTGCAGCCACTTCTCGCGTTTTTTTCCAAAGCTGACTGTGTCCATTTGCTTTCACTTCTTTGGTCATTCCAACATGGGCAAAGATGTCTCCAATTTTGCCCAGCCCAATCACCTCGTGCCCAGCATCTTTGACCAATTCCAACACGGTTGGTTTGGGAGGGCGGACCGCAAAGTCACGGCGGTTTTCCGTCCTCTCAAAAACTCCTGACTCACCAATAAAGGGGCGAGCAATAACGCGTCCTACCAAAGGTTCCAAGGTAAGCCCGCGAACCAACTCGCAAAGTTGATAGAGCCTCTCCAAACCAAAATGATCCTCGTGTGCCGCAATTTGAAAAACTGAATCTGCTGAAGT
>DCQM01000021.1:0-407 GCA_002323895.1 Akkermansiaceae bacterium UBA1518 | reverse complement strand
ACAGTCCCCGAAGCATGACGATTGGCAAGCGAACCCTCCAATCCACTCCGTGAGTAGATCTCATTCAGCAAGGACCGTGGAAAACACTCTTGGGTGTCCGGATAATATGCCCATTCCCAATTCACCGGAACCCCAGCCATCTCCCAATGTCCGCTCGGAGTATCTTTCCCCGTAGAAATCTCGCTAGCTGCTGCAAATGTTCCTGTAAGACATTCCTCGGACCATCCCATAGGTTGTTGGCGATGGACCAGCTGGTAAGCAGCACCCAGCCCCAAACCCTTTAAATTTGGAAGATCTAAGGACCGTCCTTCATTTTTTATGAACCACTCGGCGATATGCCCCAAGGTATCGCTGCCCGCATCTCCATAATCTTCAGCATCTGGTGCTCCGCCAATCCCCAAGGAATC
>DCQM01000211.1 GCA_002323895.1 Akkermansiaceae bacterium UBA1518 | reverse complement strand
GATAATCGCAGCCAAGCATATCCCGGCAATGCGAGGAGTAAAAGCGAGGCGACAACTATCAGAAAGACAGTCTCCAGAATTTGAAACTCGGCAGGGGTCACTGCAGGATCCTAGTCCACATAGGTGGGATGAAAAGCACAAGCCCTCCCCATTCTGACTTGGCTTGATGATCATCACACTTTGATAGGCCGAATTTCAAGGAGTGGTATCACGATCGGCTTTTGCTTTTTGACCTTCTTGAAGGAACCTTTATCAGGGTTCGAGAGCGAGGCGAACGCCACGGGCCTTGTGCTCTGTTTCCTCAAATTCTGCGAGAGGGTCTGAATCGGCTACGATGCCTGCGCCGACGTGGTAGTCGAGGTGTCCATTTTCGTGAATGAGTGTTCGGATGGCGATATTAAATTGTGACTCACCGTTGAAGCCTAGGAAGCCAATCGCACCGGTGTAGAGTCCGCGAGAGACGGGCTCAAGCTCGCTAATGATTTCGGTGGCTCGCTTCTTTGGGGCCCCAGTGATAGAGCCCCCAGGGAAACAAGAAGCGAGGGCGGAGAGTGGGCTTTGTTCCGGGGCGAGAGTGCCTCGAATTGTTGAGACGAGGTGGTGAACATGTTGGAGTTTTTCGAGCTGTAACATGTCAGTAACCTGAACCGATCCAAATTCACAGACCTGCCCAAGATCATTACGCAGGAGGTCCGTGATCATCACTAATTCAGCTCGTTCCTTTTCTGATCGCTGTAGATCGAAGGCGGATCGAGAATCAAGTTCTGGGTCAGCAAAGCGTGGCCGTGTCCCTTTGATTGGTCGGGTCTCGACTTCAGCGCCGGAGAAGCGAAGAAAAGTCTCGGGAGATGATGAGAGAATTTCTCGGCCAGCAAGATTGAGATAAGAAGCGGTGGGAGCAGGAGATGAGTTACGAAGTTTATCGTACAAAAAAAGGAGCCCTTCTTGAGCGCGACATTTTGCGCGGAGGCGGCGGGAGAGATTGACTTGATAAATATCTCCAGCTGCGATGTATTCTTTGATCTTTTTGACGGTTTTGATGAACTCGTCTCGGGGAAGCGAATCTCGCCAGGTCCCGAGTGTAAAATTTGCGCTAGGTTTAGTTTTTCTGATTTGGCTAGAAAGGTTACCGATCTCCCACCATTCACGGGATTGGTGATGGAAAATGAGGAGCTCGGGATAGATGCCGAAGGTAAAGCTGCCATCGTAGTCGATCGATCCGCAGGCTCCGCCGGTAGGGAAGCCGTAATCGGGCGCCAAAGAGGGTGCTTGTTTTTTCAGAGCATTATCAAGAGCGGATGGATTTGAAAGGTGGCCACGAATGATTTCGGTCGGTCGCGCCCCGATGATTGAGATCGGAGGAGTGTGCTTGGTGGGGAGATTGCCGGCTGTGTCAAAGAAGACGAGACCTGGTAGGTGCGCTAGGCCTTTTGCCACGGCATCCGGTCCCGCAGTGATCGCGGTGGGTCGGGGTGTGAGGTGGGTTCTCGTTTTCATGAGGGTCGGGCTCGTTGACATAGCCTATCCGTTTTCTTAAGCTGGTCTCCCTGATGAAGAATTCACGAGTTTCCCGCAAGCCCAATTTGGGCATGTTTCATATCTCGTGCTGGATAATCGGGCTAGTGGCCTTTGTGCAATTAATGTCAGTGGGTGTTTCTTTGGCCTTGAAACGCCAGCAGATTCCTCAACCTGAGGAGCGGATTGTGAAGGAATACGTCGTTGTGCCTGGTCCGCCTTCGGCTCTTGTGACAGCGGGCGTCGAGAAACCCGAGCCGATTGCGGTGCTTCCTCCTAAGCCGATCGCAGTTGTGTCTCCAAAGCCGCTCCCTGACTCGAAAAAAGTTTTAACGGATTTGGAGTCGGTGACAAAAGTCGCTGAAGAGGATGTCCTGAATCTTCCTCCCCCTGTTTTGGATCCGATCGTTGAGGCGCTCTTAAAAGATTCCCGCCAGGCACGGGTGGGAGGTGATTTGATCCAAGCGTTGACGAAGTTGCAGGAGGCCGAGCTCAGGGAGCCACGAAATCCCAACGTCCTCTACAGCCTTGGTGCAACTTACGAAGCTTTTGGGATTTTTGATAAAGCGCGGGACTACTATTATGAAGTTTTTAATCTGGGACCAAACGCCGGATCGCTGTTTGAGAAGGCGAGTTTCAAGGTCGCGCAAGGTTTAGTTCCTGACGTTAAAAACTTAGCCCGCTTGGGGTGGGGCCGAATGACTAATCCGATCCAAGAGCAAAATGGGGAGCGCCGGACCTTAATTTTGCCAGTGGAAGTTGATACTAGTAAAGATTTCGACCCGATGTTGTTTACTCCAAGGGTCCGGTTTTACGAGGAAGTGGATGGCAAGATCGGGCAGGCTATTATCCGGCAGGGAGACTCTGGAAGCGAATGGGTGACTGGGGCTGCTGATTGGAAGGATGGCGAGGAAATCGCCGAAGTGTGGTATTTTGTGCCAGATCAGGATCCCGCGACCGGTCTCCTCTTTGGGCAACGAAAGTTTTACGGCTTTGTTGCCGAGCTCTATTACGATGGGCGCCTGAGCGATATTCGAGCTCACCCTCGCACCCTTCTTCGTGAGGGTTTGGGTGAATCAACGATGGAGGAGCTACAGCGTGATCTTGATAATCTCGATGGGCTTGATCTTGAGGATCTGAGTGAAGGAAATTCGCTCTTGCCGAAACTTAATTTACCTTTCCGGGAGCCCGAAGCAGAGCTTGGCGGAGGGAATTAAGTAATTTCCCAGATAATTCTCGAGAAATGACATCAGGCGTGACGCGCAAGGAAGGAGATATCCTAGGGGATTATCGCTTGGGGCACGCTGTCAGCGAAGGGCGGGTCACGCGCACTTGGGAAGGAGAGCAGCTCTCGATGCAGAGGCTCGTTATGATCGAGATGTTGCGTAGCAAGGTCATACGGCAACCCGGGGTGGTGGATTCATTCATCTCCGATGTGCGGGCTAAAGCAGTGGTAACCCATCCTGGAATCGGAGCGGTCTATGAGGTTTTCACTAATGATGACGATACCTTTTTCTCTAGGGAAAAGCTGGAGGGCGATAGTCTAGAATCGTTGTATCAATCAGGAAGTCGGTTTTCTCCTTTGGAGATTGTCATTTTACTGGGTCAGATTGCAGATGCGATGTGGCAGCTTAAAATTGAGGAGGTCGCGACGGTTGATTACGAACTCCACCATTTCGTGATAGCAGGCAAGGACGAAGTAAGGGTCATGAACTTGGCGGTCGAGGGTGCGCGTGATGAACAGATAGAAACACGAACGAAGCAATTATTAGGCGGAGTTTTCGACGCGATGATGAGGCCGGGATTACCAGGTGCCACGAGGGTGAAGTCACTCTGTGACTTTATGACTGATGCGAATCGGCCGATGCCTCTCACCTGGAAGCAAATTCTCGATCTGAGTCATCAGGTTCGTGATCAACTACAAGGCAGAAAAAAGATTGTTCCCACCGTGGCAGGATCTTCGGGATACCAGATGAAGGAGCCACCGAAAGTCGCCGCCTCTTTTTGGGCGCTGATTGGAGGGGTGGCTTCAATCAGCGGGGTTATCTTTCTGATCGTTTTTTCTAACGATCAGAAAGGTCCTGCGCTCGCTCAAACGAGCATTGAAATGAAGGCTTATATTGAAATTCCCCAAGGGCGCTACGAGATTTCGGGTGGGCGGGAAGTTTCAATTCGCGAAGGATTTATGATGAGCCGGACCGAGGTGACCTTGAGACAGTATAAGTCGTTCCTCGATTTTCCGGATCACCGAAGATTCGAGCACCCCGAGCAGCCGGTGAATAAAAAGAATCATAAACCAAATGATTGGGATGTGGTTTGGCCGGCGGCGGTTAGAGGCAAGATGTGGCTCGGACAGGCCATGGCGATCGATTGTCCGGTCGTCGGGGTAGATTGGTGGGATGCCTACGCCTACGCACAATGGAGTCAGGGCCGTTTACCGACGCTATCGGAGTGGGCGGTCGCGGCTGAGTATGAAGGTCAGTCGCGCAAAGTTTCATTGTGGGGGCCTGTGGGCCATGACCAAATGGATGTAACTGGAGTGGGATTTGCTGGGATGGCTGGAAGTGTCCGCGAGTGGACCGCGGTCTCTGAGATCAATCCGGCGGAATCGCTTGCACCAAAAGCTTTTGTTGCCGCTGGGGCCTCTTTTGAAAATCGCGATGGTGGAATTTTGGCCCGTCTTTGGGTCGATTCCCGCAGCACTCGGCGTAGCGATCTTGGATTTCGTGTGATTGCAAAAAAGTGAAGATGCCCAAACATAGTTTGAGAGTCAGAATCGTTGATTTTTAGGGCTTAAACCGACTTTGTGAAACTTTTCACAAAGAAAAACTTGCTTGGAGCGATGGGTGTCGTTAAATCCCGCCCGGCTCCGATTTGGAGCTTGCGATCGCGATGGCTTCCTTTTCCAGATTTTTTCCGTTTTTGGCCCTTTTCTTTGCTACGGCACTCCCTGCCGTAGCTGCCGCGGGCAGTGGTGAGCTTCCGGATCACGATCACCTTCCTGCTGGCGCCGAACCTGTGATCGTTCTTGGGCCGATTGTGATAACAAATTCAATGATAGCGGTTTGGGTCGTCGCAGCCCTCTTGATTGGAGTGGCCCAAATAGCAACGAAGAACCTTCAAATGGTTCCCAAGCGTGTGCAGAATTTTGTCGAGTGGATCGTTGAATCACTGTTTAGCTTTTTTGAAGGGATCCTCGGCTACAAATTGGCAATGAAGACCTTCTGGTTTCTTGGAACGATTTTCATTCTGATTCTTTTCTCGAATTGGTTTGGCCTTGTGCCAGGAATCGGAACGGTCGGTTGGGAGCTTACAGGCGATGGGGTTGACCCAGCCAATCGCTATGAACCCTTCCTTCGTGGCGCCAATGCGGATCTCAATTTGACGAGCGCAATGGCGCTAACGTTTGCGGTTTTGTGGTTTTGGTGGGCCATCACCGAAATCGGCATAAAGAACTTCCTCGGACACATTTTTGCTCCAAAAGGAGAATTTAAAGGAATCGTCTTAATCCTCATGGGTGCCATTTTTCTTTTTGTAGGTGTCATCGAGGTGCTTTCAATCGCGGTTCGGCCGGTGGCTCTGATGTTCCGTCTCTACGGAAATGTCTACGCTGGAGAAAGTATCTTGGAGACTATGTCGGCCATGAATGTGCCGGTCTTCTTAAAGTGGCTTCCTCCCCTCCCCTTCTACTTTCTCGAACTTTTGGTCGGATTTGTCCAAGCCTTGGTCTTTTCTTTGCTTTGCGCGGTCTTTATTAAATTAATGTGCGAACACGAGCACGAGCACGAAGACGAGCATAAGGACGAGGTGCAAGGGATTGAGCCTGTTCCTGAATCTTCGCCCTAAAAAAATCTTGTCGGTCAGACCATGGATCCCGTGGGGGCCGACGGTACAAACAACAAACTAAACAAACTAAGAAAATGGATAGTCTAATTCAAATCGCTGCTGCACTTCCTGAGCTGTTCAATCTCCTTGCGGAGTTGGAGGGTAAAATTCACATCGGCCTTGCAGGTCTTGGTGCTGGACTCGGTATCGGCCTTGTCGGTTCCAAAGCTGCTGAAGCTACCGGGCGTAACCCAAGCGCTTTCGGTAACATCATGACGATTTCGATCATTTTTGCCGCGTTAGCGGAAGGATTGATCTTCATCGCCATTTTCCTTGGCTAATAAGGATTCGGCCGGCGTCCCACCAGGGTCGCTGGCTTCCTTTTTCTTTCTCTACCAAACATTTTTTTTCAAAATGCTTCTCGATACCTTTCAAATTTTGGCCAGCGCTCCTGTTGAAGCCGGTGGCGATGAAGGAGCCGTCGGCGAAATCCTAAGGAAGTTCCACGTGAGCTGGCCTAGCTTTATCGCCCAGTGGGTCAACTTCATCATTATCTGTCTCCTTTTGAAGAAATTTGCCTATGCCCCTGTTCTTGAGATTCTCGACAAGCGCCGCAATCGGATCGCTGAGGGAGAAGCTAAAATGGAGGCGATTCAGAAGAAGCTTGATGAGAGCGAGCAGGAAAAAGCGGCTCTCCTAGAAAAGGCGAATGCCGACGCTAAGCGAATGATTTCCGAGGCCAAGGAAAGTGCGACTGCCCTCGGTGAGCAGAAGTCCCAAGAGGCGGTTGCACAAGCTCAAACGATCCTTAACAAAGCGCAAGAAGCAGCACGCGCGGAGCGGGCTGCCCTAGCGACAGAGCTCAAACAAGAGTTCGGTCGTCTCGTTGTCGCTACCACTTGCCAAGTGACTGGC
>DCQM01000186.1 GCA_002323895.1 Akkermansiaceae bacterium UBA1518 | reverse complement strand
TCCCTTCGGGCCAGATAACTATCCTTTCGAGTTAAAAAAGACCCGTCAGATGACTGCTAATCGTGATCAGGCGATTTGGGCTACCTTGCAAGATAAGCCCTTCGACCTGGTGGCCGCTGACTCCAAAACCATCGAGCTCCCACCGGTAAAATCCAACTACAGACCGAGCGGGAAGAATGGCACGGTTGACTACTTAGAGGGTGAGGTTGCTGAGACAAGAATTGCAACTCCTGAGGGCTACAAGATCGAGCTCTTTGCATCAGAAAAAACTTTTCCCGACCTAAAAAACCCCGTGCAGATTGCCTTTGACAATAAGGGACGTCTTTGGGTGTCAACCATGGAAAGCTACCCACACTACCGCATCGGGGATGCTCGCCCTAAGGATAAGATCCTCATCTTCGAGGACACCGATCATGATGGGGTTGCTGATAAGCAGATCGTCTTCGCTGATGATCTTCACATTCCGATCGGCTTCGAGATCTCACACGATGGTGTTTACGTCTCCCAAAGCGGAAGCTTGGTTCGTCTACAAGACACCAACGGGGATGATAAATACGACGTCTCAGAACTCCTCTTAAGCGGGTTCGATGATCACGACACCCACCACGCTATCTCGGCATTTTGCGCTGACCCTAGCGGCGCCTTCGTGATGAACGAGGGGGTGTTCCTTCACTCAAACACCGAAAGCGTTTATGGACCCGAACGGGGAACCAACGGCGGCTTCTGGCGCTACAGCCCACAACGCAAACACATCCTCCGCTACGCACAATACAGCATCCCAAACCCATGGGGTGTTGCCTTTGACGACTACGGTCAGGACTTTTTTCTCCACACCTCTGGACCTTCCATGACCTGGATGCTCCCGGGGACTGTCAAAGCGCGATACGGTGCAAACTTCAGAGCTCCCGACCTTCTCACAAGCAATAAGGTCCGCCCCACCTCGGGCATTGAGCTCGTCTCTAGCCGCCACTTCCCTGATGAGGCCCAAGGAGACATCCTCATCAATAATAACATCGGCTACCTCGGAGCGAAGCAGCACAAATTGATCGAAAATGAAACCGGCTACACCACCAAGTATGTTCAGGATCTCTACGTTTCAAAGGACCTGAACTTCCGACCCGTCGATCTCGAATTTGCTCCAGATGGTTCTCTCTACGTTGCTGACTGGCAAAACGCACTCATCGGTCACATGCAGCACAGTGCACGTGACCCCCTCCGCGACCACGAGCACGGCCGGATCTACCGCGTGACCTATCCCTCACGCCCCTTGGTTAAGCCAGCCGAAGTTGATGGTGCCTCAATCGATCAACTCCTCGCC
Organism: Akkermansiaceae bacterium UBA1518; assembly: GCA_002323895.1. Taxonomy (GTDB): domain Bacteria; phylum Verrucomicrobiota; class Verrucomicrobiia; order Verrucomicrobiales; family Akkermansiaceae; genus SW10. The sequence continues at coordinate 7,132 of DCQM01000186.1, read as the reverse complement.
AACCTCACTCTTCCTGAGTATCGCACGCGCTATCGCACTCGTCGCGAACTTCGCGAACGGGATGGAGTAAAAGTTGCCAAAGCTGCTCGCGCATGGGCCGCCAAACAAAATAATCACCGGCTTAAACTTGAGGCACTCTGGGTGACTTGGGGAGCTGATCAGGTCGATGCTGATCTCCTCAACGAGCTCTCTAACTCTAAAGACCATCGTATTCGCGCGGCTGCGGTCCGCGTTGCTCGTTTCAATGAGCACAAACTTGCCAACCTGACCGAGATCCTTTCCAGAGCGGCAAACGATGATCACGGTCGCGTCCGTCTCGAGTCTCTCGCTGCCGCCTCATACCTTCCTGCAAACCAGGGGCTCGCCGTCCTCGCGATTGCTGAAGCGAAGGGCATTGATTCTACTATGAAACAAAGCTTCGAATTTGCTGCGAATGTCTTCTCAGGAAGCGCCGTCAAAGGGGAGGTCGCCAAAAAAGTCACCGCACCAAAGCACCTTTCAAAGGAAGATGCCGTTCGCTTCGTCAAGGGAGCAGAGGTTTACGGTCGGGAGGCTCACTGTACGACCTGCCACCAACCTGATGGCAAAGGATTACCAGGCTCTGGTTTCCCACCGCTGAATGGAACGAAGTGGGCTCAGGGCGATTCAGATCGTCTCATCAAACTTACTTTAAAAGGTCTCATGGGCCCCATCGAAGTGGCGGGTAAGAAATACCCGGGCCAAGTTCCCATGACTCCCTTCGAGTCGCTTCTGAATGATGGGGAGATCGCCTCGGTCCTAACCTACGTGCGCAACTCTTTCGGTAACAACGCCTCCCCAATCCGGCCAGATGATGTGAAAAAAGTGCGCGATGAAATCAAGGACAAGCAGGGGCTCTACAGCCCCGATGAACTGCTCAAGGCGCACCCCATGAGGTAGCCAATTCTACAAGACGAGAGGACGAATTCTTCCCATTCAATTTGAGGACGGCCACCTTCATGGCCGCCCTTATTTTTAACTAAAATCAAAAATAGAAGAAGCTCACCTCAAGGCCCTTTACACCTTTCCAGGGGCGGGAACCTCAAAGCCTTTACGATTCGAATCTTTAAGAAGGGCATTAGCTTCTACCGCATGATCTCCAACATGCTTCTCAGACTTAGGATCAAATTTAAGCCAAGGACCAACAACATACTCCGCCCCATTCTTGGGAACCCCTACCCCACCAGCCATGATGCCATGAAGTTTTCCAAAGTGTTCAGCGGCGGGGGTATTATCTCCAAAGCGACCAGCCTTAGCATTGAAAGGAACCTTCTCACCAAGACGATATGAGTTATTCATGAGGTGGCCAAGAACACAGCCGTAATGGGCCTCGAGAACGTTTCCGTTTGCCATTTCAGGTTTTCCTTCGCGGCAGGCAGTAATGAAACTCCCCCAATTCCCTCCTGGGGTGACATCTCCCTGAGGAACTTTGACCGACTCGCCTTTTTTAGAACCAGGCGCATAGTATTTATTACGAATAATCCGACCACCATCTTCGAAGTAGTATTCATTCTCAACCTGACGTTCGTAACCTTTGTAGTTCACATTACGCACATTAAAGAAGGCCCATTGCCCGTTCGGATATTCCGCCATCCCCATCATGGTATTAGGTGTCTCACCTTGGTCATTCCACTGAAAACGCCCACCCAGTGACATGACACGAGTCGGATTCGTTTGATCTTCATCAAGAGCCCAAGCCGCGACGTCGAGCTGATGAGTTCCTTGGTTATTCATATCACCATTACCGGTCTTCCAAAACCAATGCCAATCGTAGTGGGCATAGTTTGCGTGATAGTCATCAATCTGCGCGGGACCGCGCCACAGATTCCAATCAAGGTTTTTGGGCGGAGCAGAAACTTTATCAAAACCGATGCCACCGCGCGGCTTACAACAGTAGCCATAAGAAATCTTGAGGCGGCCAAACTTCCCAGCACGAATAGCTTCGCTCAACCCTGCAATCCCAGCATCAGAGCGGCGCTGTGTCCCGTGCTGAACGACAACCCCGTATTTTTGCTGAGCTTCGACACAGATTCTTCCCTCCGCAACGTCATGGCTCATCGGCTTCTCAACGTAAACATGCTTCCCTGCCTGAGCCGCCCAAATTGTCATCAGGGAGTGCCAGTGATTGGGCGTGGCGATAGAAATAGCATCGAGATTTTTGTCAGCTAAAGCTTCACGCACATCGGAAACTCCTTTAGTGGTGAAGGGCAGACCTTTGCCTTCTACTTTTTTACGAAGATCGGCCATCCGCTGAGCCAAAACCTTCTTGTCGGGATCAATCAGATAAGCGATCTCGACCCCCTTTTGGCCAAGAAACCCATCAATATGACTTTTCCCACGGCCATTCACGCCGGCGACGGCAAGGCGGAGGCGGTTGTTCGCCCCGATAATTTGTGCGCCGGCGATTCCACCAGAGATGAAAGGTGCAACACCAGCGGCGAGAGAGGACTTGAGGAAGTGACGACGTTTGTTGTTCATAGTTTTAAAACGAGTTCTTCAGAAGATGAAGAAGACATTCTCAAAGAGCAAGAAAGGAAACCAAATCCGCGATTACAAAAGAAGTCTAAGAAGACGATCTCGGACTGAATCATTCCTCACAAGCCCAGAAAACTCCCCGGCACCCGGCCCAATCGAGGTGAGCTGCGTAGGATCAGAAGTGTGGCAAATCCCGGTCCAACCCACCCCAGTGACGTTACCGACAATCTGTCCCAGCAGGCCGACTGGATTAGAAAGTTGGTGACTCCATTCAGTCACCTTCTTCCCAGCGCAACGATCCATGAGAGCTTCCAGCTCCTGAGATGAAGGTTTAAATCCATAAACCCCCTCCATAAGCTGACCTAGGACCTCTCCCGATTTCGTTTTCGTCTGCTGCCAACGCTGGAGAAAAAATTCAGCGGAACCTTTAATTTTGGCGATTTTTGAAAAGGATTCATCGGTCTGGCGATAGCCTGCCCCAGTTCCATTCAAACCTGGGTTGGCATTACCATGATCACTTGTCAAAACAACGAGAATATCATCACGCCCACCTGTCATGGCCAGAACTTTGGCAACTGCATCGTCAAATGCCATCTGCTCGTGCAAAATTGCGCCAATATCATTTTTGTGTGCGGCATGATCAATTCTAGCCCCTTCAATCTGAAGCAGGAAAGAGGCATCATCATCAAGGAAACGAGATAAGGCTGCTTCACTCATCTCGGCAAGAGTCGGAACCACCTTCTGCATCTCCTTGTTCTGATCACGATCAATTGTGTAGGGAATATATCCTGGAGAAAAAGTTCCCAAAATCTTCCGTGACTTTGATTTCAAAAGACCATTCCGCGATTTCACAACATCATATTTTTCACGCGCAAAGGTCCCAAAAAGATCCTTCTTATCTTGCCGTTTTTTAGGATCAAAAAACCTGGATCCTCCTCCTAAGATGACATCCACCCGATTTAGGTATTGCGTAGCGATCGCATCTTCTTGTCCCCTATTGAGAACCGAGGACGCAAAACCCGCCGGAGTTGCATGCGTAATACTTGCCGTCGAAACTAAGCCTAATCTGACTTGCTCTTTCTCAAGAGTCTCACCGATCGACTCGAGCCGTTTTCCATTTTCATCAAAGTTAATCTGGCCATTTGGCACTCGTTTCCCAGAACTCCAAGCTGAAGAAGCGGCAGCCGAGTCCGTAACCATAGAGCTCGAGGAGGCTGTATCCATTAAACCGAGAACCGCTTCACCCCCAGCAAGCAATTCCCACCAAGAAGTCCCTTTACCTCGCACCTGATTTGAAAACGCCTCGGTCATCGAGAGAACCCCCTGACTCATCCCATCTGAGACGCAAAAAATAATACCGCGCGGCTTTTTATGGATCGTTTTCGCCCCAGAACTTTCCTGCCCCTGAACAAGACCTGTCAGAACACCCGCAGCTCCTCCGGCCAGACTCCCCTGCAGCAAATGACGACGTGTGTAACTCATAGGAGGACTAAATACCGCACTGAGCAAATTACGCGATCAGGAAACGTCTATTTTGCAGGCTCAACCGACAAAACCTAAGAAGAAACCTTCGTCGAAGCAACCCCATCGCTGGGCTCCGGAGGATGGTCTTTGATAAAGGACACCACTTCTTCGACTTTATCGCTCAGGAGAAGCATCTCATGGTAATGACGTCCCTCCGAGAGACTCTGGATTGTCTCCCACAATGGCGTTTCCTGAGTATATCGTTCAGTCCCCAGAAAGACCATTGGGCTCACTTCTTGGTAGCTGGCGTAATGATTTTGACAGGCATCCTGAAAAATTTCCTGAGTTGTTCCAGCGCGACCGGGAGCAAAAATGATTCCATATCGCGCGATCGCGAGAAGCCCGTCTTCACGAATACTATTTGAGAAATACTTCGCGATGTTGTTCGCAAACATATTGGTCGGCTCATGACCGTAAAACCAAGTCGGAATCGCAAGACTTGAGTAACCGGTCGGATACCTCTCAATAACCCGATTAGCCGCGGCAAGGTAACCTTCATCACTATAATTGGGAGCCGCTGAGAGGTCATCAAGAATACCATCCAACTCAGCCTCGTTAATATCAGCAAGGTATGCTCCTAGGTTAGCTGCCTCCATGATTCCCGGTCCACCACCGCTCGCAATAAAATATCCAGCAGCAGTTAACTCTCGGGCCAGATGAGCGACTTTCCTAAAAGCTGGATCGTTACGCCCTGTGCTGTGCCCCCCCATGATCGCGACCACTTTCTTCACCCCATCTTTCTCAACACGACCTTCAAGAAGGTCAGTTAAGCCATCATCAATCGCATGATCGTGAAGTCGTTCCGCCAATGCCTCGATAATATCTGGATTCTTTTTCCCATACTTTACGAAGTGATCATAGATCTTCTTGTCTACGCTCTGATCATCTTCCTGTGTCCACCCCTCCATGAGCTCTTCCCGCGTGTAAAGGTCGGGACGATAGGGATTAAAAGGTAGATCGGAAAATTGAGGGAAAACCAGAGCCCCCTTATCTATTAAATCACAAACCGAAACCTCAGCCGGGAAACGACAACCTAGAAAAACTGCTCCATCACAGCCCAACTCTGTCCACGGAAGATTCACCGCGCGCAAATCCAAGCCCTGAACGACCGCACAGTGCAGCTGCCCCTCTGATCGAACGATCCGATCAAGGGAATCAATTTCTCTAATAACAGAACATTTCATGAGGAAATCACTGAGGGATCAAGCACACCAACGTAGGGTAAATTACGATACTTCCCATCGAAATCGAGGCCGTATCCAACGACGAATTCATCCCCAATTTCAAAGCCTGAATAATCCGCCTCTACCTCTTGGGCGCGTTTCTTATCTTTGGTAAGCAGGACACAAGTCTTGACTTCCCTTGCTCCCATTTCGCGGAGCTTCTCAGTCACCGCTGCCAAAGTCCGGCCGGTATCAAGAATATCGTCAATTAAAAGAACGCAGCGACCATTGACGTCGGGTAGTTTACGATCGAGGAAATCAACATGCCCAGAACTCTCAGTTCCGCCATGATAACTCGCAACATTTAGACATTCGACCTCAAGTCTCAAGGGAACCCTCCGCAACAGATCTGCCATAAAAACAAAAGCTCCCTTCAAAAGGGCCACGACCTGCAGTGAATCCTCATCGGCAAAATCCGCATGAACTTTACGCGCGACTACATCGAGTCTCTTCTCGATCACTTCTTCAGCGATCAGCACTTTTGCGATATCTTCATGCATCTAAGAGAAATAAGTAACTCTATTGATAGAAGTCGATGAAAACTAAAAAAATCCCTACTTATTCCCCTTCATACTAAAGGAATTGGTCAAGCGCCATAGGCACTTACAATAGACTTCAGCAGACAATCACTCAGGCCTTCATAATCACTTCAAGACAAAAAAGCTCGGAGAAAACCCCGAGCTTTGGAAGCCTTGATCGTAAGCTTCGTCTACTCCTCAAGATCAAATCGATCCAGATTCATAACCTTTGTCCACGCTGCAGCGAAATCCGCTACAAACTTCTTTTCGCCATCCATGCTCCCGTAAACTTCTGCAATCGCGCGCAACTGGGAATTTGAGCCGAAAACAAGATCAACTGATGACGCGGTCCATTTCACCTTACCCGTTCCGCGATCACGACCTTCATAGAAGTGCTTACACATCGGTGAGACCTTCCACTTGGTTCCCATGTCGAGAAGGTTGACAAAGAAGTCATTCGATAAAGACCCAGGCTCATCAGTCAAAACACCCAAACTAGGAAAGCCGACATTCGTATCGAGAACACGCAATCCCCCAATCAAAGCTGTCATCTCAGGGGCTGTAAGAGTCAGGAGCTGGGCACGATCAATGAGCGTCTCAGGAGCGGGGCGATCCAAAGTTCTTCCTAGGAAGTTACGGAAAGGGTCCTGCTTAGGCTCAAGAACGGCAAAGGACTCAATATCAGTCATCTCCTGACTCGCGTCTGTCCTTCCCGGAACAAACTGAATGGTAATCTCGTGACCTGCCTTCTTGGCTGCAGCTTCGACTGCAACTGAACCGCCTAGAACAATCAAATCTGCGAGCGAGACTTTTTTGCCACCGCTTGCCGAAGCATTGAATTCGCTCTGCAACTTCTCGAGAACTGGAAGAATTTTGACTAGCTGCTCAGGCTGATTTACGGCCCATCCCTTTTGGGGAGCGAGCCGGATTCGAGCCCCATTAGCACCGCCACGATTATCACTTCCTCGGAAGGTCGAGGCCGAAGCCCAAGCGGTCGAGATCAGTTGTGAATGAGTTAGCCCCGAATCAAGCAACTTGGCTTTGAGCGATTTAATTTCAGCCTCACCAATCATTGGGTGATCAATCCTGGGAACCGGATCCTGCCAAACCTGAGCCACAGGGACCTCATCACCAAGATGAGTCGTAATGGGCCCCATGTCGCGGTGAGTAAGCTTATACCAAGCCTTAGCAAAAGCTTTTGTAAATTCATCGGGCTTCTCGAGAAAGCGCTTCGATATTGGTCCGTAGATCGGGTCAAGTTTCAGCGCGAGGTCCGAAGTGAACATCACCGGAGCATGACGTCTCTTAGGATCATGAGCATCAGGAACCGTCCCGGCAGCAGCTCCACTTTTTGGAACCCAAAGTTTGGCACCT
>DCQM01000209.1 GCA_002323895.1 Akkermansiaceae bacterium UBA1518 | reverse complement strand
ACAATTTCAAAAATCGCCCCCTGAAGGATGATATCGGGATCCACAATATGAATGCGTTTCACGAACGGTTTACCCTTCCTTACCAGAGCATCAATCCGCGATTCATTTCCCCACATCCAGATCACACGCCCAGCGAACTTCACGCCGGTATTGCTCATCATACGCAAATCGTCGTCTAAGGTGAAGTGAAGCAAAGAAGCAACGGTGGCACTCCGAGCGAGGTAATTTTCCAGGACTGAGCGGGAGATCTTACCATCGAAACGATAGTCGAGCTTTTTGGTCGTATCTAAGGTGGCCACTGTCTCGTTACTGGACAAAGGAACCGTGATAGAGAAAAAGAGCAGGACCAGAATCACAGTTGGTATCGTAAGAAAAATCATGAGTCTTGATTTAATGCGCAGTAAAAAGCGTTACTTTCTATTCTTCCAGGAAAAGCTAATGAAGCAACCTTCAAGGCCCGAAAAACTGCCTCTGAAAAGCTTAAGAGCAAAACTCTTTTATGTGTTCGCTGTCACTCTCCCCTCGCAGCTTCAATCTAAAGACGACCGCAAAGGCCTAGGCTATCTTCCCACAACCGATTTGGGGAACCTCGCAAGAAAGCTTTAAACACTCTTTCCGTAATCTGAAACTCACCTTCTTCCACTTGAAAGCAATCTTCTAGAATTCACCTTTTAAGATCTCTAAATTCCTAGGCCCAAATAGCGAGTGACGTAATTGGCTGGTCCAAGTCACCCGGTTTTTAGCGAATCGGAACGTATATATAATACTTCCCGGTGTTTCGGTAAGATAGATCTTTGCCTGATACTCATTCGGTTTAACCCAAGCGCCACTGGCACCAATTCTACTCCTCATATTTTGTGTATAAGGCAGATGATCGTTCAATTTGGAAGTGATATGGTTCTCACTTCCAAGGTAAAGAGTTTCCATCCCATGATCCATTTCAATGGTAATACGATGGTCTTTTCCATGGAGGTCAAAAGAGACTGAGTTAACACCAGCTTCATTTTCAAAAACTTGAAATTTTCTTTGAGCAAGTTTTTGCGATATTGGAGACCGTGCTTCTCCCTCAACTAATGGGAGACTTAAGCCATTCAATTTAAAAGCCAAAGACCGCAAAATCGTAGTATCGGGCTCAATAGGCTTTGGCGCCATGGCCGGCAGGAGAATTTCCCATACAGCTTCCATTACCCCTCCCATATCATTCGTTCCCGATGTAATCGCGACCACCATTTCATGCTCGGGAATAACGATGCAGAATTGTCCGAAAGCACCATCCCCGCGGTAACAGTTGTTTCGACAACGCCAAAATTGAAACCCATATCCCTGATCCCAATCATTATCGGGGTTACTCCCATTAGAAGTTTGTTTCGAGGTTGCCTCCTGAACCCAGCCCTCTGAAAGAATACGTTTTCCCTGCCACATCCCCTTCTGAAGGTAGAGCTGACCTAATTTCGCAATATCCTCAGTAGTGACCCGGAGTCCCCAACCGCCCGTATTGATTCCGTCTGGTGAGCGATCCCAATCAGGCTTCTTAATTCCCAATGGTTTAAAGAGACGTTTATCAAGATAGTCCACAACCATTTCGCCTGTGACCGATTGAATAATCGCCGAGAGCATATAGGTAGCGGCGGAGTTGTATTGAAAATGAGTTCCTGGTTTAAATTCTATTTCTGAGTGAAGGAAAGTCTTCACCCAGTGAGACTCCGCATTGAAAAGCAGCGGTTCCTTACGGTGCCCAGTCGTCATCGTAATTAAATCCCGAATACGCATAGCCTTGAGCTGCCAACTTGGATCGGCTGGCGTATCATCTGGAAAAAATGAAATCACGGGATCATTAAGTGAAAGATGGCCCTCCTCAATCGCTAATCCAACAGCTGTAGAAGTGAAGCTCTTGCTCAGCGAATGCATGAGATGCGGCGTCGTTTCATCAAATGGTGCCCACCATCCCTGTGCAATCCGTTTGCCGCGACGAAGAATCATAAAGCTATGAACCGCATCAATATCTTTCTCCAACCGTTCGATAAAGGATAAGATAGCAGCCGAGGGGACACCTTCTTTCTCGGGAGGACTAGACGGAAGCGAAACAGGATTTTGCGCAAGCACTGCAGCGCAAAATAGAATTCCAAAGAATGAGCTGAAAACCTTGAAAGAACCTACCGACTTCATTGTTTGAAGAATCCCAAATTCTTTAAATAACGAAAGAGGTTTTTTCGAATCCTTGTAGACCCTTAATTTTCTCTTCCCTCATTCTCCCTCATCACTACCTTGCAGAAATGCGACACCTCCTCTCTAAGCTCGGCTTGGTTATGCTTACTTGCCTCTTTTCGATTCTAGCCAAAGCACAAACCACTACCTTCCGAGTAGACATGTCGGTTCAAATCGCGATTGGCCGCTACGATCCGAGCAATGATCAGCTTCTAGTCCGAGGACCCTTCAATGGTTGGAGCGGCACCGACTTAACCGTTGTAGCTGGCAGTAACTTTATCTACGAAGCTGAGGTCGATATCTTTGAGGCGGACGGAGCTCAAGTTGACTACAAGTTCTTTATCGGCAGTGCTACCTCTGGCGACATCTGGGAGGGCAACGTTGGGACAGGCGAAAACGGTAATCGCAGGTTTAACTATCAGACTGGAGGACAAATCCTCGATACCGTGTTCTTCGATGATCTCGATACCAATCCTGGCGGAGGAGTCGAAGTCACTTTTCAAGTCAATATGGCCCCACTCATTCAAAACGGACTTTTTCTGCCTGAGTTCGATTGGTTGGAGGTGCGTGGTGCGTTCACTAGCTGGTCGGCCGGATTCGAACTTGAGCCCATATCGGAGGGATCGCCGATCTACTCCGGAACAACGACTATCAACTCCATTGCTCCCGGCGACAACGTCGAATACAAATACGTCTATAACGGTGATCAGTGGGAGAATGGAAGTAACCGGATATTTATCCTAGCCCAACAGGCCCTCCAAGTCCTTCCCGTCCGCTACTTTAGCGATATTGGACCTGATTCAAATCTCACCGAAGACACCAAGATCGTCATTTCAGTAAATATGAACAACGCTCTCGCCTTGGATGGAACGCCCTTTAATTTAGAAACGGATAGGGTCTACATCAATGGTGAATTTTTCGATTTCACCTGGTGGGAATGGTCATTTCCACCGGATGGGTTCGAACTCCTCGACGATGGAACTGCCGAATCAGGAGACGCCGTAGCGGAGGATGGAATCTACAGCATCAAATTCCAGGCTCTGGCCGGCCAACCAAAGAGAGTAGAATACAAGTTCTCCATTAATGGCGAGGATAGCGAAGCCGGCTTCCAGAACAATCACATCCGCTATATCCGTGAGACTGGAAACTATCCCCTGCCCGTCGACCAGTTCGGTAATATGGTGCGCGAGCCCGAGGTCTTATCCTCTGATCTAGGAGTAATTACCATAAATGGCCCCATCGATGGCATGGTCACCTTAAGCTGGGAGAACACAGACGCGGTTCTGCAACACTCGGAAAATTTGGACCCTAGTTCTTGGCAAAACATTGCCAACTCTCAAGGAAATCTCGAAATGGTGTTCCCGGTGACCGAGGTTTCGAAAAACTACTTCAGATTAGCAAAACCCTGATGCCCTAGCCTTTATCAGACCTGTGACTGGTCCTTAAGTGGACGTATGATTCCGAGGCTGCCAAAAGCTTCTCCCACAAAAGGGATTTTGAGCACACCCTTAAATGTAAAAAGGTGAGCAATTTTTGGCCAATTTATAACCCTAACGTAGGGATTCCGATGTAGTAGCGCAAAGGGCCTTTTGACCTCCAGCTATTGAGAATACCTTACCGACTACTTCGTTACGATCTTAGCCAGTTGTCCGTCGCTAAAACCCAAGGCTTTCGCAACACCGCGCGCCATCATGACATTACCGTGAGGGTTCATATGGACCCCGTCGCCCGTGAGTTTTTTTCCTTTTGGCCGATCGGCAGGAGCGGTCTTCAAAGCTTTTTGCATATCTGCATTGAGGTCGGCGAGCAGGCACTTCTTTTCTTTCGCAAGTGCACGCAGAAATTCGTTATAGGGAATAAGCTTCTGGTTCAGGTCGCCGCTCTGGTCCTCTTTGATCATCGTTGATGTGAGGATCAAGACCCTGACGCCAGCGCTCTGAGCCTTATCGACTATCGCTGTAATATTTTTTTTGTAGTCTTCGAGGTTTACCCCATTTTTGCCATGCCAGACATCATTAACGCCGCAACTAAGAGTCATCCAGTCAGGCTTGTGCTGCAAAATATCTCTATCGACACGCTCGAGCATTTGGTTGGATTTGTGACCCCCGATTCCTTTATAGATTGGCGTGGCGGTGATACCCTCAGCCTTGAGGGCCTGAATAAAAAGATTACAGTAGCCGCCTGAGCGAGCGCCAGCAGCCGTAATGGAGTCACCGAGAAATCCGATGGTCTGACCATCTTTGACTTGAATCTCGCCAGCGTGTGCAGCCGAAAAACTGAATGTTGCAGCGACGAGTAGGATGGAAGGAATAGATCTTAGCTTCATACGTGTAGTTTTATTTGATTAGGTGGGTAATACAGCAAAATAGATCAGAAGTTTCTAGCCTAGAACACCGGGGAAATCCCTAGCGCAACCCTTATCCGCCCAATTACGAAGGCCCCTCGCCCGTAACGAGCAGGAACTGCACGACTTCGCCTAGCGTCTTATCAAAGCCCTGCCCGACAGAGGAGTCTGAACTATAGTCTCTTGACCCTCAGGTTGCGCACCCAAAACTTCTGACCGTGATCCTGAATGGCGATCTTCCCCGAATCCGCCAACCTTTTGTTCTTTGGTTTACTTGCCGCCAGATCCAGCTTGTCCTGCACTATCTCACCGTTCAAGACGACGCTCAATTTACCCTTCTTCATTGTCACCACCATACGATTCCATTCACCGGCAGGCTTCGAGCCATTAGCCAGCGGCCCGGCAGTCTGGATCACTCCTCCAAGATCATGCTGACCAAGCTTCTTCTTGCCGAAGCAATCAAGAATCTGAACCTCGAAGCCGTGAACAGTAGGGTCAGCCTCATCGTAAATCCTAAAATAGAGACCTGAATTGCCTCCTTTTTCGTGCTTATACTCGAAGTCGAAAACAAAGTCCTTGTAATCATCCTTAAGCCACAAATAGGAACCGTAACGTGTCCACCCCTTCTCGCCCGGCCTTGGCTCCAGGTAAAGTGAGCCATCTTTCTGGATCTTCCAATTACCGGTAGTCTCAATCTTCGAAAGGTCCTTTCCGTCAAAAACTGTTGTGAACCCCTCGGCTGCATGGGACACGAGAGGGCAGATAATCAACAGAACTAAAATAGACGCTAAAATTTTCATAACTGGGAGGGTTTATCACAAAAAAACACTCAATAAAACAATTACGCTCCGCCTTGAGCAATTTCTGCCCCAGCTCCAATATTTTAATCAATTTCCAGTCGACTTAGCGCAGAACAATCGAGGGCATCTCTAAGTGACAACTATTCGGCGAGCATCAAGCGCCAGACATTTCTCAGTCAGTATTGCCGCGCGTGGGCGCGAAATTTGGCGACCTAAAAATTAAACACTTTTGCGTGACACAAACCCCTCTTTTAGCACGCATAAACGGAAAAGCCTTCTTATCTCCATAATTAACGCTCCTTTGGCTCATAATATTTGGAGGTTTCCCCTCTCAATAGGCTCATAATCCTTATGAAAATTATCGATAATTTGTCGACAATTGACGGTGGCATGACAAATGCATCAAAATAATATTAGAAATGTTACTTACACTGAGTTTTTAGAAATAAAAGTAAGATCGATCTAGTAATAATAAAGTTAAAGAAATACTGTAAATGGATATTGGGGAAACAACGAAAGGGCCGAGCAAACAAATTTCTGCCCTAATTTTCACTGACATTGTCGGTTCCGTTGCCTTGCAGCAGAAGCTGGGGACCAATGCCTATACCCGTTACGTAAGTAGGCACGATGAGATTATAAAGGAGTGCCTTTCCACGGTTCCTGACGCCAAAATACTCAATGAAACCGGCGACGGATTTCTGATCAGATTCACAGACCCCAGCGATGCCGTAAATACCGCACTAAGACTCCAATACAGGCTCAGCCTAGAAAAGTGTGAAGGTGAATCGATCAATGTGCGCATGGGCTTGAATATGGGTTTGATCACCGAAATGGATGAGACCAATCGAGGAGCGACTCGCGCTGTTGGTATGCCTATCAATCTGGTCGCAAGAGTCATGGATTTGGGCGGAGCAGGACAGATCTTGATGACAAGAGTCGTTTATGATGATGCCAAACAATTTGTTCGCAATCATCCTGATTCTGGGCTTTCTGATACTGTCCTCTCCCCTCCAGAATGGGTGTCCCACGGATCTTACGAGATTGACGGGAATGATGAAAATATAGAAGTCTTTGAAATTGGACTTCAAGGAATAGCCCCTCTCACAGCGCCCGCAGGATCTAAGAAAGCCCGACCTGCAAACCAAGCAACACATGGAGGGTCAAATAGCAATGTTGCTCCAGAAGAATCAGAGCCAGTAGACATTGAAAACTTAGACGTCCTCATCAGTTACGCGGACGTTGACAATGAGCCTCTCCGCACTGGAGAAGATGGCTGGATTTCGCAACTGCAACGAAATCTCAAAGTGCGAATGGAACAGATCTCTGGTGAAGAGGTTAAAATTTCCCGGCTCAGCGGTAAGGATTTCGAATCCATTAGCTCAGAAGGAGCAACAATCAAAGGAATGAGCGAAGCGAAGGCTGTAGTTCCTGTGATTTCTCCCCCGTTTACAAATTCTCCTGGATGTCAAAAGGAGATGGAAGTCTTCTACAATCCAGAGACTATTTCACACCAGACGGGATCAGGAACTCATACGGAAGCGAAACTTGTTAACGCGATCAAAATGCCCGTTCTCTCTGGAGAATTTTCAAATGCAATGTCTTCGGTCATGACCCAATGCCCAGGACTCGAATTCTTTGAGAGAGAAGACAGCACCGGAAGAGTCCGCGAATTTCATGAAGATTTAGGCGAAGATTCAAGGCAACGCTATTACGAACGCGTTTACGACTTGGCCTACGAACTTTGTGAAACGCTCAAAAATAGAAAAGAGTTATTGGGCGCTGAATCAACAGCCGTCACTACTGGCCGACAAAAGATTTTCCTAGCCCCAACGACTTCAGAACTCACTAAGGAATACGACACTGTTAAGAGAGAACTTAAAGAACATGGCTACCATGTTGTCCCTGATTGTCCACTTCCCCTGTCAGTTAATGAATTAAATGAAGCTCTGGAAGAAATGATTATCGATTGTGTCACCTCGATTCATTTGATGGGGCACCATTACGGACTCATTCCTGAATCTGCCTCATCATCCTTAGGTGAAATCCTCTTACGATTCACTGCGGATAAAGCAAGTAGTGGACTCAAGCGCTTTATTTGGAGCCCGCGAGATTTCGCAGACGGAGAGGCTAAGCAGGTAGAACTTCTTGAGAAAATTCAGGAAGATCCATCTCTCCACTCGGCCGCCGAATTAATTGAGGGGAGTATCATAACATTAAAGAGAGATATCTTCAGGGTCATTCAAGAACAGAAGAAAAAAGCTGAGGCTGATACAAATAAAGAAATTAAGCCCGTTAATGATTCAAAACTGATTTACTTAATATGTGAACAGCGGGATGAAGAGGCGGTAGAAGCCCTCGAAGACTATTTATTCAAAGAAGGCCTAGAAGTTTGCTTGCCTGCATTCGATGGCGATGAAGCCGATGTCAAAGCCCTTCATCAGGAAAATTTGATCAACTGTTCTGGAGCATTGGTCTACTACGGGGCCGCCCCTCGGGCTTGGGTCGACATCAAACTAAGAGACCTCATCAAGGCCGTAGGATACGGCAGAGAAAACCCCATTGAAAACCAAGCGGTCTTCATTGCTCCACCCCACGACCACCGCAAAGAGCGTTACAAATCTCATAAAGCAAAAATTATTCGTCAGAATGACGAATCGTTCACCCCAAACGATGGTCTCAAAGAATTTATTGAGACAATGAAAGAAACCTAATTGATGGCCGATAAAAAATCTCTCCTCAACCCCTTTCCAGGACTACGTCCATTCCAAAGTGATGAAGAACATCTATTCTTTGGGAGGGAAAACCAAACCCTGGAACTGTTACAAATTTTAAGAGATAATCGTTTTGTTGGGGTCATAGGAACTTCAGGAAGTGGTAAATCATCGCTAGTTCGTTGTGGTTTATTATCCGAATTATATGGCGGCTCATTCCTTGACGCGGGAACTGACTGGGAAGTTGCTGTGATGAACCCAGGAGGCGGCCCTTTCAGTCAACTTTCAAAAGCTTTAGTCAGTGCAGATATCTACGACTCTGAAGAAGACGATATTCATCTCAAACTAAACGCGACCCTCCGACGAAGTCGTTTGGGGCTCGTTGAAGCCATCAGACAGGCCGATTTGCCAGAGGGAACAAACGTCCTTCTGGTAGTCGATCAATTTGAGGAAATTTTCCGCTACAGTGAAGCGGGAGAAGAAGAGGGTGAAGCGGCGGACGACTTTGTCTCGATGATTTTGGAGGCCGCCAAACAAAGTAGCATCCCAATCTACGTCATCATTACGATGCGCTCAGACTACATTGGTGATTGTTCGAAATTTGAAGGACTCCCAGAAGAGATCAACGAAGGTGAATATCTGATCCCTCGGTTATCACGGGAAGAATATAAGTCTGTCATTGAGGGGCCTATCAAAGTGGGGGGAGGAAAATTAGCTCCGAGGCTTCTCCAAAGGCTCCTTAACGATATTGGAACTGAGTCAGACCAACTTCCTTGCCTCCAACATGCCCTAATGCGAACTTGGGACGCTTGGGTTGACCGAGACGGAGGCGAAGAGCTTGACCTTGAAGATTACCGGGCGATTGGCGGCATGGGTAAAGCCTTATCAATTCATGCTGATGAAATTTTCGAAACCTTTAGTGATCAAGGCACTCGAGAAGCTGCTACTAGGATGTTTAGAGCCATTACCGAAAAGGGTGATGATAACAGAGGGATTAGACGCCCTCTCCGACTTCAACAATTGGCAGATATCACCAATCACTCAATCGAGGAAGTAAAGAGTGTTGTCGATCCATACCGTCAGCAAGGGGTCACCTTTCTCATGCCTCCTTCCAATCGGGAGCTAGAGGCGGATACTGTCGTTGATATTTCCCATGAAAGCCTAATGCGGGTCTGGCAAAGACTCCGTAACTGGGTCGAAGAAGAAGCCCAATCCGCAAGAATTTATCGGAGATTAGTCGATACTTCATCACTTTGGAAAAAAGAAGAAGCTGGACTTTATCATGATCCAGATCTTCAGATTGCTCAAAGCTGGAGAGAC
>DCQM01000098.1 GCA_002323895.1 Akkermansiaceae bacterium UBA1518 | reverse complement strand
ATATCACCTTCCGACATCCGCTTAACAGCCTGCTTATTAAAAGATTTACGCATCTTTTTGGACTGTTTTTCCAGTGATTCAACCGCCGAAATCACATCGTCTGGCGTCTTATTGAGAAGGTAGGTCTCGACTGTTTGAAGTGACTGACCCACCACTTTGGTAATCTCCCCAATTTTTTCAACATGATGATCGGTGAAGTGATACCCCTTGTTGTATTTGCGCTCAGTAAGTTTAACGAGACGGTAAATGCAATCAGTGGCTTCCTCCAACTCAGTTACAATGCGAATCATGGCCGCAACACGGGATGCATTTTCATGATTCATATCCCTAGCAACACACTTCACGAGATATTCTGTAATATCCTCCATCATCAAGTCAGCCTCGTCTTCCATTTTCTTGAGCCGGGAAACCTCAAAGGAGAGATCCGAAGCCGGTTGATCAAAGATCTTAATGAATCCCTCAAACATATCGTTAGTGTGGGTCGCCATCTTCCGGACTGAATCTTCAGCCTCGGCAAGATTTAGCTCCCCAAGATCAACAAGATTCTGCGAGATATAGCGAAGGCGCTTTTCATCCTTCGGAGCATCTTTGTCAGGCTTCACCCATTTCTCGACCGTTCTCGCAATTTGCGGAACAAACCACACGAGAACTGCGATATTAATTAGGTTAAACGAGGTGTGAAAAATGGCAGTGGCAAAAGCGATCTCGCTAGAGGAAAACTCTTTCTTTGCTGATTTAAAACTATCAGGAAGATTCTGAGCAATATTCCATACGATCTGGGTGAAAATCAAAAAGACCACTAGCATCCAGACCGTTCCTATCATATTAAATAGGAAGTGGGCTCTCGCAGCTCGCTTAGCGTCCGTCGTCGCCCCCAGCGAGGCCAACCAAGCTGTCACCGTCGTTCCAATATTCTCACCTAGGACCACGGCGGCCGAAATTTTGAATGCCTCGAAGGGATCGTTTCCAAACCATCCCTGAGTTGCACAAGTAATCGTTATCGCCATCGCTGCAGATGAAGATTGCACGACCAAAGTCAGAACAACTCCAGCGATCATGAAGAGGACGTAAGTCAAATAGCCCTTGTTGCTGAGAAGACCGATCCAATATTGAAGCATCTCAATAACACCTTGGTCGCTCTTAACGCCAGATTTCAAATCAGGAACTGCGTTCTTCAGCTCCCCCAAACCCAAGAAAAGAAGGCCGAAACCAAGAATGAATTCACCTAACGATTTCCATTTACCTTTTCCGACAAAAAACATCGGAAAACCGACCCCGATAATCGGAACCGCTATCTTGGCGACGCTGAACTTTCCGACCGAAGCGATAATCCACGCAGTTAGAGTCGTTCCAAGATTCGCCCCCATGATGACTCCGATTGACTCAACTAGCGTTAAGAGCCCCACATTAACAAAGGAAACAACGAGTACAGTCGTCGCCGAGGAAGACTGCACCAATCCAGTTGTGACCAGACCTGTAAGAACTCCCTTGAACCGATTTCCAGTGATAGAAGAGAGCGCAGCGCGCATTCTGGCTCCAGCGAATTTCTGAACCCCCTCAGACATGACTTTCATGCCAAAAAGGAAAATGCCTAGCGCTCCTAAAATTTGTAGTATTGTGCTCATTTGGGGTATGGATTACTGGCTAGGACTGTGGCGCCCGCAAGGGTAAGGAGAATAGGAAGTTTGCATTCATACGTTGTCTCTTTTGTTCAGTTTTTGATTAACTATTAATTTTTCAACAGACTTATATTGCTAAGCGTTGAAACTAATAATTTGCCTGCGTATTTACTCAAAAAGCTTCGAGTGACAGTCTCGTCACATTCGTAGATTGTGCCGCCAAATCGCCTCAAACGTTCTTTGTAACAGCTCCATCACATCTCCTACCTAAATAGATTTTGGGCTACCGGGAGCACAATTGCTAAAGTGGCCAAAGCAATCAGACTGGCAACGACCCCTCATGCTTGGACATACAAGAAACTTCTATCCAAACATGGATTCGTATAAGACCTTATCGCCGCCGTGCGATCTATGACTCTCATATCATCCACTAAAAACACCATGATGTTTGGCTGATTTTTTGACTGTAAAGCATTGAAACCCAGTAAAAGGAAGAGCATTCAAAAAATAGTCAGGTCCGGGATATTTTAAAGGAATCCTGACTCTCGTTGTGTCTCACCAATTCTCAGTCACTAAACTAGGTTTAACAGCGGTGAAGAAATTAGAGACTAACGGCTTTTTTTCTCTCAGTTTTTAGATGGCACTATAACCACTTTCATTCCTGCGGATTGGGCTGCGCGTACGCCTGCCTCACTATCCTCAAAAACAACGCAAGCTTTCGGATTAACTTTAAGACGCCGCGCGGCCTCGAGATAAATATCTGGTGATGGTTTCCCATTTTTGACCTCATCGGAGCCTAGAACAACGTCAAACCATGAAAACATGTTTACGCTCCTCAAAGAGGCTTTTACCATTTTACTCGTCCCTGCACTTGCCACCGCCATTGGGATTTTTCCACGATATCTTTCCGCGTAATTTGCAACCTCAGGGATGGCCTCAAAAGATTTTACCTTTCCTTCTAAGATCTCGTGTTGTCGTTCACAAACTTTCTGAGCATCCATGCTCAATCCATTTTCAAGGTTTAATAAGTCTACGATATCAGCAGCTGGTTTGCCTCCCAGTTCAGAATAACGCTCTTTCGTGAAGAGGCCTATTCCGCCTTCTTCCTCTAAAGCCTGCCCCATGGCTTCGTAATGGGCTTCCATCGAGTCAATCAGGGTCCCATCTAAATCAAAGATAAGCCCCTCAAAGTCCTCTGAAGGATATTCAATCACCCGTTGAATCATGGTTATTTTATAAAGGGATCCAAATAAGTTGCAACCGCATCTAATTAGCTTTGATACCTCGTAGTTATCAAAAATTAGATTGTTGGTTCAATTTCTACAAAGAATGGCTCAAATCCTCAAGTTAGCGGCCTTGAGAATTAAGGATCGATTTAATTGAATCATCGGCGCTGAAAATGCTATTTCGACTCCCCGAGCATTTGAAACACCAAACCAAGAGAACACATGAAAAGACCAACAACATACGCTTTCCTAGCCGCATCTTTGCTCGGCAGCAGCCAAGGAGCTATCTTAACATTCAATGACGATTTTTCAGGCCCTCTCGACGAGGCATGGCGCCAGGAATCGTTTGAAGGGGGGCACCTCGGGATTACCGACGGAAAGTATGGTCTAACGGCCAATCAAGGTGGTGGAAGCAATCCCAAGCTTACCCGATCAACCACTGGCGACCTCGATTCTTCATATGAGACTAGCATCTCGGTAGTATTCAGCCAATTTGGGTTTGGAGGCGATAATACCCAGTCTGATTTCAAATGGAAAAGCTTCGGTAAAGATGGCTTCATGGAGATCGTTCTAAATAGTTTTGGAGACATGCGTTTGTATCATAATGACTCTGATGGTGGTGGTGGTAACATCCAGCCGAACACGCGTATCGCTGTGGCTAATGGTGATCTTCTCACGCTTTCAAATGCTTACAACGCCACGTCGGATACCATCGACTTGACCTATTCTGTTAACGGAGGTGATGCGATGGCTTTCTACTCAGGGGGCGGAATTGATGGTCCGATTGGGGACCTAGCTTCTAATTTTGTTCAAGTCGAAGTCTTCAAGTGGGGAGCTTCTGAGTTCAAGCCCAACATTGGAATTGACGATTGGAGTCTCAAAACGTCGGGAGATGCCGTTCCGGAGCCATCAAGCATAGCACTCGTCAGTCTTGCCGGACTATTTCTCCTGCGTCGCCGCAAGTAGAAGGTTAAAAACAAAAATCTCTTACGGGAGGGTATCATCTGTAACTGTGAACAGATTGATCCCTCCCGAACTTTTTCCTGCGTCTTGAATAGTTTTCCTCCTTCTATTCTCCACCTCTTCTTGTGCTGCTCACTGCTCCTCTGGTCGCATTCGGGGTTGGCGCTTGTTGTGGTCAATGAAATCCATTTCAACCCGCCAGAGAATCCAATCCGTGAGGAGTTTGTTGAGCTTTATAATACAGATAAATCGGCTGCTGACATTTCCGGGTGGCGGCTCTCTGGCGCAATTAAATATTCTTTCCCTGAAGGGACGACCATTCCAGCTGGCGGTTTTCTAGTCGTTGCCGAAGACCCTCTCACTCTGAGTTCTAATTTTGGTATTACCGCAATCGGCCCGTATCGTGGACAGCTAGATTCGGAGGGCGAAACCGTTTATTTACGCGATTTAAACGATCAGATCGCCGACGAAGCTGATTACAAGGTCGGTTTCCCGTGGCCGGTGGCAGCAAATGGAGATGGTCCATCAATCGAGCTAATCAATCCTCTTTTGGATAATTCGCTAGGGAGTTCCTGGAGATCATCCCGTGATGGTCCAACCCCAGGAAAACCGAACAGTGTCTATTCTACCAATGCGCCTCCGAACATCCGTAAAGTCAATCATCTGCCTGAGCAACCAACTGTAACCGACCCAGTAGTCATTACTGCTTTGGTTACCGATCCTAATGAGGTTGCAGCGGTCACTCTTGAATATCAAGTTGCTGAAGCAGGCCAATATATTCCGTCTCATCTCCCTCTTCCAGTAGTTGATAAAAATATTGATCTCTCGAAGTCTCGACAGCTCAACCCGGCCTACATTTCTGGATGGGTAAGTTTACCCATGTTGGATGATGGACTGGGGGATGATTTACTCGCTGACGATAATATCTTCACCGTAACTTTGCCTCCGCAACAACACCGGACACTAGTTCGCTATCGTATCACGGTAGAGGATATTCCTGGACTATCCGCCCGAGCCCCTTTTTTAGACGATCGCTCTCTGAACTTTGCCTACTTTGTTTATGACGGAGTCCCCGACTATTTCGGAGAGTCTGCTGAAGCCCTCAACACCCTTCCAGTCTATCATCTTATCACAAGAGCAGAGGACTATGCCGAGTGCTTCGCCTATGATAACGCTGACCAAATCACCCAGGGAAGAGAGGCTCGTTTTTTTTACAACTGGAGTGGAACGATCGTCTACGACGGCGTCGTTTATGATAACATTCGCTACCGACTGAGGGGGGGAAATGGACGATATTACGGCCAAGGAAAACGGTCGATGCGATTTCGTTTGAATGATGGATACTATTTTCAGGCTAGAAATCAACTTGGTCAGAAATACCCAAAGAAATGGCGGACCCTCACGCTTGGAAAAGGCTTTGATAATCGAACTACTTTAACCTTTGGGCTCAACGAGGCTCTTAGTCTTTATCTTTTCAACAAGATCGGAGTCCCCGCGATTGATACTCATTGGGCCCATTGGCGGGTGGTTGACCGAAGCGCCGAAGCGCCAGACAAGTGGAATGGTGATTTCCAAGGAATGACATTCGTCATGGAGACCTACGACGTTCGATTTCTTGAGGCACATGGACTAGAGAAAGGAAACTTATATAAGCTGATTAACCAGACCCGTGACTGGGAAAAGCAGCAACGTTATCAGGCAAAAGATGGAATAACGATGGGCCGAGATCATGACCATGTTGAGAGGTCGTTAGATGGAGCAGACACAGCCTCATTTATTTCTCAACATGTGAACCTTGATCGCTGGAATCGCTGGCATGCTTTGGTAGAGGCAATCAGGCATTACGACTATTGGCCCGATGCAAATAAAAACATGGTCTACTACTTCGAACCAGCAGCGAATCGTTACAAGGGAAAGCTTTGGATCCTACCATGGGACACGGATGCAAGTTGGGGACCAAACTGGAACAGAGGGCATGATTTAGTTTATAATTCTCTATTCCCAGCGTTTGGTGATGGAGGAGATACTAACACTACCCCCGAACTTTGGCCGGACTATTTTAACACGGTTCGGGAATTACGAGACTTGTTATGGCAGCGCGATCAAATTTTTCCGCTCATTGATGAATTTGCCGGCTTTATTACTCCCTTCGAAGCTGCCGATGCGTCCCGCTGGAAGGACGCTCCATCGGATGCAGGTAATTATTTTGGACTAGGTGGTGCTGGTGCAAAGTCAATTTCTTCTCTTGCACGTGATATGAAAAGCTTCGCCTTTGTCGGGGGAAATTGGCCAGGTGCAAGTGTCGGTCCGGGTGGGCGGGCGGCTTATCTTGACGAGCTTCAAGCTTCAAATGGAGAAGGTGCGAGTATTCCTTCCACCCCGACCATCACATACTCTGGACCATTAAATTTTCCTGCTAATGGTTTAGTGTTTGAGAGCAGTAGTTTTTCTGACCCTCAGGGAGAAAATACCTTTGAGGCTATGGAGTGGCGAGTTGCCAAAATTACCAACCCTAATGAGCCAGGGCACAATCCGGAAGAACGTTTCAAACTAGAATGGCAAGCCGAGTGGGAATCTGGTGAACTGAATACTTTTGACCCTTCTCTAGCTCTCTCTTCCAGTGTGGTCTACCCAGGGAATACTTACCGAGCTCGGCTACGCCACAAGGACAATACTGGTCGTTGGAGTCATTGGTCATCCCCGATAGAATTTACCCCGACTCTTCCAGATATTTCTCCTTATTTAGACGGCTTGGTAATATCAGAAGTGATGTATCATCCAAGTGATCCTAGCAATGCAGAGTATGCTGCGGGTCATACAGACGACGATGATTTTGAGTTCATTGAGCTCCGCAATATTGGAATGGCCTCTCTTGACCTCACTGATTTACGTCTCACCAAGGGGGTAGACTTTGATTTTTTAGGATCAAAAATAACGCAGCTCGATCCAGGTGAATTCGTTCTTGTTGTTTCAAATCTTGAGGCAATGGAAATGCGCTATGGCTTGGGGCTTCCGATTGCTGGGGAATGGGACACGAAAGATAAACTCAATAATGGGGGAGAGCGGATCAAACTATCCTTTGGGGCAGGGGTTCCGATTCGAGATTTCTCCTATGATGATAAGACGCCTTGGCCTACTGAACCAGATGGGGCTGGTTTTTCTCTCATGATCAAGTCCGAGAACGCTTCAACAGATCCCAACGTGGCAGCGAATTGGACCTCTAGTTCTGTGCTCTTCGGCACTCCTGGGAGAGATATTTTAAGCGGGCCTTTCGCTGAATGGATGGCTGCCCAAAGTCAGGCTAATCCCTATTCAAACTTTGGGGCCTCTTCCTTATCTAATCTCCTTGCCTATTCGCTGGGTGCTGATTTCAAGGCAAACCCCGATACCGCGCTCCCCAGTATGATTGTTGTGGAAAATGAAGGGATTTCCTACCCTGCTTTGAGCTACCGACTACGCCAAGAAGCGAGCGACCTCACTCACCGCATTGAAGTATCAGAAAATCTTCAGACTTGGCAAAGCGGGGACGCTCTGACCGTTATTGTAGCTCCTCCCTTTAACAATGGCGACGGAACAAATACTCATATCGTTCGTTCAATTTACCCGCTCGATATGAAGTCTTCGCGATTTTTGCGCCTTCATGTTGAGATTTCGCCTCAATAAGATCTAGCTAAAGCACCGGAGCAATCACGATGCATTTGAGAAGAACCATCAAATGTTGTGAAAAGGAGAAGATTAAAGTTATAAGACTTTCTTCCTCGAGGCCTTTAAATGTAACCATCAAGGCAAAAGTTGGCCGTTCGTTTTCTACAAATTTTGGCCCAAATCCTAGAACTAGTAACATTGTGAAATACCCTAAATTCTTTGATTCTCGGGGGCGCCATGACTTTGTTAAGAGGTCGTGTATTTCCACAATGAAGAAGACGGTCACCCTAACTATGGGTATTATTTTTTAGTAACCCGTCATTCTAAACAACGTAAAGCAATGAAACTATCCCTTAAAAATATACTTCTCCCCGCACTCTTGGTCACCGCATCTGAAGGGGCATACGAGGCCTTTACAGATAATTTTGACGGCCCCTCATTAGATGAGGCATACAGGCAAGAGGGATTGCAAGATGCTCATTTGGGAATTACAGACGGGGCTTATTTTTTGACTGACG
This sequence comes from Akkermansiaceae bacterium UBA1518, assembly GCA_002323895.1. GTDB lineage: Bacteria > Verrucomicrobiota > Verrucomicrobiia > Verrucomicrobiales > Akkermansiaceae > SW10. Next base: position 1,270 of record DCQM01000098.1, on the reverse strand, counting down.
AGAGAGACGGGCAGGGAACCAAGATCACACGTTCGACTGGGGGAGAAATTGATTCCTTCCGAAATGAAATTGAATTTGTGATGGAACCTTTCCGTCTTCTTGGAAATCCCGGAACCCAATCTGACTTCAAATGGAAAATGTTTGGTCCTGATGGGTTCATGGAACTAGTTTTAAATAGCTTTGGAAAATTAAGGCTTTATCACAACGACTCTGAGGGGTCGTCTGGCAACATTACCGAGAATTCTGATATCGGAATAGTAGATGGAGACCGTATCAAGCTCATTGTTGATTATGACGTCGATACCGATAAGATGGAGGTCACGTATCAAATCAACGACGACGACCCTGTTGTGTTCCATTCTGGGGGCGGAATTAGCGGACGAGTTGGAGATTTGATCACAAATTTTGTTCAGGTTGAAATGTTCAAATGGAACAATTCAGAAGTTACAAAAGGAGTTGTCGCGGTAAACTACTGGAACCTTGGTGCTATTCAAGAGCCTGAGGCGCCTGCGGGACCTCTAGTTTTATCGATTGGCCCTGACGGTGACGGCCTAGAGTTTACTTGGCGAAGTCAGGAAGGTAAGGTCTACGACTTGGTAAGTTCGACTACTCTGGAAACTTCTCCTGCTACTTGGGCACCTTACAACGATGGAGTTAACTCTTCATACGAGAATATCGCGGCATCTGGATCAGGGACCAACACCTTGAGTAAGGTCGGAATTTTGGGATCACCCCGCTTATTCGCTATTGTAGAGAAAGAATTTGAGCCTCTGCTAATTGAGAATTTTGATTCCCTCGGAAATTTAAGTCTGCCCGCAGGATGGGAAGCTTCCGACAATGGAGAAGGGAGCCAATGGCAAGTGGGCACACCAAGCGGAGTTAATACCGAACCTAGCGCTGCGGCATCTGGCGTCACCTGTGCCGGCATTAACATTGGCGGAGATTACACGCCGTCAGCAGATGCATCACTGACCACGAGTGTTTTCACAGTGCCCGCTTCAGGAGCAACATTAAGTTACAGCCAATATATCGATACCGATTTCCCTCCCCAAGCTGATGTTGGTTCCATCGTAGTACTCTCAGCTGCTACGAATCTTCCTTTGGTCGATGGAGATGTTGCTCTGAATATAGAAGGAACAAGCCAAGAGTGGACCAAAGAGTCTTTACCCCTTCCAGAGGCCGCAAATGGGCAAGAGGTAAGGCTTCAATTTCGCTTTGTCTCCGACAACGACGCTAACGTCTTTGCAGGTTTTTATGTCGATAATGTGAG
>DCQM01000086.1 GCA_002323895.1 Akkermansiaceae bacterium UBA1518 | reverse complement strand
CCCTTTGCTGCAATCGGCATTAAATCACAGGACCTCAAATATTCCGGAGAGCCAACTGCACTCGTAATAGGAGATCGCAACGTCTTTCGTGAAAACACAACTGTCCACCGCGGAACCGAAGAAGTCTCCCCGACCCAAATCGGCTCAGATAATCTTTGCCTCTCCTACGCTCACATCGCACACGATTGCCAAGTCGGAAATAATGTCATCCTTTCCAACAACGGAACCCTCGCTGGCCATGTTCACGTCGCGGACTATGCTATCATTTCCGGCCTCACCGCCATCCATCAGTTCTGCAAGGTAGGAGCGCATTCCATTACCGGAGGAATCTCCAAGATCGTTCAGGACATCCCACCCTTCACGATCGTCGACGGAAACCCATCCACCATTCGCGGGGTCAATCAAGTTGGCCTCCAAAGGCGCGGTTTTAGTGATGAAGATATCCGAGCTCTCCGAACTGCCTACAAAAAACTCTTCCTCAAGAAAGATACCAATCTTACTAAAGCAGTTGAGACCCTCGATCCGGCAGTTGCGAACAATGAGAAAGTTTGTGAACTTCTTACCTTTATCGAAAACTCAAAACGCGGGGTCATCCGCTAGCAACTCAATCCGCGAACCAACTCAAGCAAACTGGCCTCACATTCATGCTTGGTATCAGAAATCTGGTGGATCGATGAACTACCAAACCGCCCATTCCTGAAAGTCACGACCCGGTTGGTATCGCCAGCTAGTAGGTGATCAACGGCGGCAACTGCAAATTTATAGGCCATAATCCGATCATAGACTGTCGGAGAACCACCTCGCTGAACATGTCCTAAAACCGTTAGACGGGCATCCATATCCAAAAATTCGCCCATCCATCGTGTTAAGGGTTCGGCCATACCAGTTCCTTCCGCAACAATCCCTAAAACATAGCGTTTTCCAGCTGCGCGTTGTTGCCGCAATCGTTCGCCAACCGCATCGAGATCATACTTAATCTCCGGAACCAGACAAACCTCCGCACCATTTGCAAGCGCACTTACCATCGCGAGATACCCACAGTCACGTCCCATCGTCTCGATTACAAAGGCCCTCGAAAAAGAAGACGCAGTATCCCTAATGCTATCTACACTTGAGCGAATCATATTCAGCGCTGTATCGACCCCGAGGCAGTAATCTGTCCCCGAAATATCGTTATCAATCGTCGCAGGAATACCCGCAAACGGCACCTTGAAATCGACGTAGAATTGGTTTAACGCGTTGAAGGAACCATCTCCACCAATGATGATAAGTTTTGAAATCCCAAAATTCTGCAAATTATCAAAAGCTTGCTTTCTAAATTCATATTCAAAAAATCGCTTCGATCTCGAGGAGCCAAGCGCTGTGCCGCCCCGATAGAGCATACCACTGAGACGGTCAGGCGTGGCCTCTTTGATCCACCCCTCAATCAAGCCTCTCAATCCCCATTCAACCAAGTAAGGAACCATCCCCTTCTTGCGGGCATAATCAGCAGCCGATTTCACCGCGGGATTCATCCCCGCAGCATCTCCGCCAGAAGTTAGGATCGCAATTTTTTCACTCAAGATGGAGGTCCAATATCACAGATATTAGCGATCTCAAGCCCTGTGCCCAAAATCGATACCCAAAACACAGAGATCATCCTCAAAAACCTTGTCAGCTGCAAAATTAACAGCGGCGTTCACTACTCGGTCGATTGCGTCCATTGTTTGATCCCCACTCTGGAGCGCTTCACACATTCTGGCTACGCCAAACTCCTGCCCATCAACACCCAGAACCTCAAAGAGGCCATCGGTAAAGGTCCAAATTCCATCCAGAGATTCCACCGGAAGACACATTTCAGGAAATTTGAATTCTGGGACCATTCCCAATCCAGGACCTTGAGCCTCAGATCCCAATTCTAAAATTTCAATCACTCCATTCCGGCTCACAATGGGATTCGGATGACCGGCTGAAGCGATTTTCAGCTCACCACGTTCTAAGTCCACATAACCATAAATTGCGGTCGCAAAAATCAATTGACTAGTTCTTTCGAGTAGGTGGGACAATCCGTCGTTCAACCCCTCTAAAAACGCCCCTGGCTGATCTCCCAGAGCCTCTCCCTGCTTTTCAAGTAAACCACGCAACATCGAAACAATCAGTGCCGAACGCACGCCGTGCCCCATAACGTCACAAACAAAAAACCCCGCCTTACCTTGACCCAGCGGAATCACCTCAAAGAAGTCTCCTGCTAGATGAGAAGCCGGTTGATGACGATGATGAAAATCCGCGGTCCGCCCACTTTTACGATACGCAATAGACGGAATTACACTAGGCAAAGCCGCCTGCTGAATCTCGCGCGCCAACCCCAACTGCTCTTCAAGAGCATCATTCTGACGTCCCAAAATCCTTGTAATATTTTCAAGCTGTTGCTTTGTTTCAATCAACTTGGTAACGTCCGAAGAAACTCCAAAAATTCCCCGTAAAGTTCCGTCCGGCAAATACCACGGATATTTTGAAGACACGGCCCAAGAAACATGGTCATCCTTCCAGGATATTTCTTCGAGCTTCCTCACCACAGGCTTGCCGGTAGCCATGATTTCCCGTTCATCCCGGATCGATTCCCGGACCAGCTTTTCTCCAAAAAAGTGACTATCACTTTTGCCCACCGCCTCATCCGGAGATTTAGCTCCCACAAGGTCTGCCATTCTTTGGTTCACCAAAACGAAGTTTGAATCCAAGTCTTTAAAGTAAACAAACACCGGCATATTATCAATTACTAGCCGCAGAAGGTGGCGTTCTTCACTAATTTCCTGATTAACCACCCTCAATTTCTCCGCAATCTGCTCTAGGTTCCGCTCAGTTTCGATTAGCTCAGTCACATCATGGGTTAGACCAAAAGTTCCAAGTAACTCGCCGTTCAATCCCCGCCACACTTTCTTGGTCACCAAACTCCACGACTCATGCCCGTCCCCCCAGATCTCGTGCTCCAACTTCTCCTCCTGACCAACCTCCGTCTCCATAATTTCAAGCTCTCGAGCACGCGATAAATCAGCATGCTCCTTTTCAAAGAAATCGTGATCCCTTTTCCCGATCAAATTCGCAATCGTTCCAGCTCCCACGCGTTGAGCAGTTGACCGATTTGCCCGCATAAAGCGTGAATTCTTGTCCTTGAAATAAACATTTATGGGGACCCGATCTAAGATCAAATCGATCATCTTGCGTTCCTCGGCCAGAGCCTTCTCCGCAAAGCGTCGCTTTGAAATATCGATTAAGCTTCCTACCAAGCGCATCAAGTTTCCATCGTCATCCCGCAATGGTAAAGCCCTTGCTCTAAACCATTTCCACTCACCCGAGTTTGTGCGAATTCTTGCCTCATCTGCAAATAACTTCCCACCTCGATACAGGACTCGATTCAGCTTCCGAGTCAACCGTGCTAAATCTTCGGGATGCACGTGTTTCTCCGGTTTCTCTAAGATGTTTGGCGCCCCAAAACGCCCATAGCCCAAAAATCCGAGCAAACGATTAGAATAGTAGATGTCCCCGGTCTGAAGATCCCAATCAAGAATCCCCTCATTCGAGGCCTTGAGAGCCAAATCAAGTCTCTCCTCTTCCAAACTCATCTCGTGATCTCCCATCCCAACAGACAAATTGCATTTTTAAATTCCTGAGACCCTCCAAAATTCTTTACTGACTCTGCAAGTCTTTCCATTACACGGTCTAAATCACCACCTCGCTCAACCTCTTCTAGCATCCGCGTTACTCCGAATTGCTCACCCTCGACGTTACTCGTATTCTGGAATCCCTCGGTAAAACAAATCAACCTCCGGAATCCTGATAACGGCGCCGAAACCATTCCATAGCTATTATTTTCAGCAATGCCTAAAGCCGGTCCGCAAGCATGAACCGGCGGCACGAGCTGGCGAACCCCATCGTCAAAAACTGCAATCGGATTCACGTGTCCCGCAATCGAAAGTTGAATCTCTCCTTTTGTCAAATCCACTAATCCATAAAACGCGGTCACCTTAGTCTCACGCCCCGAGCCCAACAATAAGTGAGACAGCCCCACATTTATCCCCGTCAAAAAATTCCCTGCGTCTCCGGCTGAGGCAACCTCCTTCTCGATCAATCCTCGTAACATCGAAACGATTAGGGCCGAGCTTACACCCTTATCAGAAACCTCACCCATTAAAAAACCAACCCGATCCGGCGCAAGAGGTAGGACCTCAAAAAACTCACCTGTCAACAGGCGAGCTGGCTCATAAAGACGGAAAAACTTCATGGTCGCTCCCCCCCCAAAAACTGTCGGGAATTTGTCAGGCAAAAGCGCCTGCTGCACTTCCCTCGCTAACTCTAGCTCTTCGGCCATCTCCCGATTTTTTCTTTCGTAGGTTGCAGCGAGCTTCCGAAGATCCGACTGCGCCTGCATCAAATCAGAAATGTCGCTTGAGACCCCAAAAGTCCCCACTACATCTCCCTCACTGTCACACCAAGGATACTTTGATGTCATCACCCAAGTCTCCTTTTCTCCCCCCCAAATCTCTTTCTCAATCTCCCCCGCGATTGCCACACCCAATTGCATGATCTGTTTCTCATCGGCTTCAGTCTTGCTCCAGTGTTCTTCGGAAAAAATATCCCGGTCCGACTTATCATAAAGCTCCTCCGGACAGCTAAACCCACACCACTCTGCAATCGCCTGATTCGCGATCACAAATTCATGATCACAATTCTTAAAGTAAACGTGCAAAGGCACACTATCAATAACAAGGCGTAGCCTTTCTCGTTCCTCTTCGATTAAGTGATTTTGTGCATTAAGTTGCGAGGTCACCTTTTCCTGAGCTTCACGAGTCCTAATCAATTCAGAGATATCAATAGTTGCTCCGAAAGTTCCCCTCACTTGGCCATCATGGCCGATCCATGCATGCTTCGTACTCTTAACCCATGTGTCTTCGCGATCGTTCCACTTCTCATGTTCCGTCAAATCCTCGACGCCACCACCCGAAGCCATTATTTCCTTCTCAACTAAACGAGCATTTCTTGCGTGTTCATCGCTGAAAAAATCAGCATCTGATTTACCGATCAAATCCTTAGCTGAACTAAAACCCATCTTTTTGGCTGTCGGTAAGTTTGCCATGACGAAGCGAGACTCCTGATCTTTCAAATACACATTCATGGGAATGTTATCCAGCAGGGTTTCGATGAGGTGTCTCTCCTCTGCTAGCTGCCTTTCCGCCTCCTTGCGTTTTGATATATCGATTAAGCTTCCTGCGATCCGCGTCACCTTTCCAAGCCCGTCCCGCACCGGCGTCCCCCGAACCCGAAAAGACTTCCAGTCACCCCTTTTGGTTTTCACCCTTGGCTCTACTGCAAACAAATCCTCACCCTCCTGTAAAACTCGACGCAGAGCTTCATCCACCGCAGCAACCGAGGGCAGATCCATGTGCTCTCCACGATCTTGAAAAAAGTTTGGCATCTCGCTCTTGCGATACCCCATAAATCGACACATTCGCGGAGAATAATAGATGGTGCCTTTCACAAGGTCCCAGTCCCAAATACCCTCTCTCGAGGCTTGGAGCACCACCTGCAGCCGGTTTTCTTTCCAACTTGCCATCCTTTGTTAGGAAGGGAACACCACTTATCCCCTAGCCTCAACGCAAAAGATAATAAACTCGAACTCAATCGAGAAATTTTCCGGGATTTAGAATCCCCTTGGGATCAAACGCATTCTTAACCGTATGATGTGCCGCAAAAGCTACGTCTCCGAGGGCATCCTTAATCCATGGTTTTTTTGCCAATCCAACCCCATGTTCTCCCGTAATTACCCCTCCGTTTTCAAGCACCCAAGTAAAAAGAACATCTAACGCCGCGTCCGCTTTCTCACGAACCGACGGAGTATCATAATCCTCCACCATTAAGTTCGTATGAATATTACCATCACCGGCATGACCAAAGCAGGCCACCGGAATCCCTGTCTTTTTTTCGAGCCCCGCCGCAAAAGCAGCCAACTCCACTAATTTGGACCGCGGAACGACAATATCCTCATTAAGCTTCGTCAAACCTGTTGCTCGCAAAGAATAAGAAAAGTCGCGGCGTAATTGCCAAACCTTTTCGCAAGCCTCCTCATCAGCATGAAATTCGCTAGACAAGGCACCGACTTCATTAAGCACCTTCTCCAACTCTTTTAATTCACTCGCAACGGCCTGGGCTCGACCGTCGATCTCGACAATCAAATGAGCCTTGCCCGGACGTAACGAGCCCTCTCCCAAATAAGCTCGCGCAGCTTTTAGCGTGAACTCGTCCGTAATCTCAAGAGCAGATGGAAGGTGTCCTGAATTTAGAATCGCCTGCACTGCACCAGCAGCATCGACAAACTCCGGAAACGTCGCTGTAAGCATCGCGCGAGTCTGCGGATGAGGGATTATACGCAAGGTTGCCTCGGTGATTACTCCAAGCATTCCTTCACTTCCGACGAAAAGATGTAACAAATCAAAGCCCGTCTTGTTTTTATGACACCTCCCTCCGATATGCAGAATTTCCCCACTTGCCAAAACCACCTCCAAACCAAGAACATAGTTCTTTGTCACCCCATATTTCAAACAACGAGGGCCGCCTGCGTTCGTAGCCAAATTTCCCCCAATTGAGCACTCATTCAAAGAGGCCGGATCCGGCGGATAATACCAACCAAGTTCGCTAACCGCATCTTGTAGATCTTTTAAAATCACCCCCGGCTGCGTCACCACCACACCATCCTCTGGCATGATTTCCACCACTGACTTCATCCTTGCCACCGACAAGGCAATTCCACCTTCTACCGGCACACACCCACCAACATAACCAACTCCTGCGCCACGAGTCGTCACCGGAATTCCCCGTTTATTGGCAAACTTCATCACCGCCACCACATCATCCCGAGATTCCGCAAAAACGACCACCTCCGGTAGATGCGAAAAATTCCACCGATCGGCCCCATGCTCCTCAAGTATCTCCGCCATCGTTGAAACCTTCCCAACGCCTAGGCATGCTCTCAATTCGCCAATCACGCCCTCTTGTTGCCAAAGTCTTCTCAAAACTGCAACTCATACGAAAAAAAAACGGTCTGATATCCACTCTCATGTGAGCTGAAACGAAGAACGTCCTCGCTAAGTAGCCATTGCAAAGAGTAACTAAAAAGTCTCCATAGCTTCCCCCTTTGCCTATCGGCGAGGGAGACAGAGTATTCGGATAAGCAATTTTCATACCCCCCTTATGCGTTTTCTCTTCATTTTGAGCCCCTCTCTCATGCTCTCGACAAGAAATGGACCTTACTTCTCAGGCCGCCGCCGACCTCATGATCTTTCTCAAAAGTGACAGGCAACTCAGCAATTGAAAACTTCAGGCCTTGAACCGAGCCTCTATCGACAAGGAAGCCGCCACCTTCAAAATTAGGGAAGATTACATAGCTCTATTCCGTATCATACTCTCATGAGATTCATCTTCTCCTTTTCCTTCCTCTCCTGCATCACATCGGCCCTTGCTGCCCCCCCTATCAATCCCAACATCGGTCACAATCACCATCATCACCGTCACGGAGAAAAGCACGAAACGGTCGCACCTACTCCTGCCCGATTTGTCACTTCCCGTAAAAGCAGCGTCAAACTACCCCTTCCCAACGAAAATGATGCCTTCACTTTTATCGTTTATGGCGATCGCACCGGAGGGCCGCCTGAAGGCGTTTCCGTGCTCGCCGACGCAGTTCGTGACACCAATCTTCTCGAACCCGACTTCGTCATGACGGTTGGTGATCTCATCAATGGATACAGCAACGAGGAAATCTGGATGACCCAGATGAAGGAATACAAGTCCATTATGAGCCAACTCGCATGCCCGTGGTTTCCCGTTGCCGGAAACCATGACATCTACTGGCGAGGTAAGGATAAAAGTAAAAAGCCCGAAGGTGAAATGGAAGCTGCATATGAAATGCACTTTGGTCCACTCTGGTATGCCTTCGAGCACAAAAACTCTTGGTTTATCATCCTCTACTCTGATGAAGGTGATCCTCAAACTGGAGAGAAAACCTTTGGAAAACCCGCCGCTCAGAAAATAAGTCCAGAGCAATTCTCTTGGCTCGACCAGACTCTCACCAAGGCTAAAGGTGCCGAGCACGTCTTTCTCTTTCTCCACCATCCAAGATGGCTAGGACGTGGCTATGGCGACGATTGGGATAAAGTTCACAGGCGTCTCGCCGCTTCTGGCAATGTCTCCGCGGTCTTCGCAGGTCACATTCACACCATGCGCTATGACGGCCCAAAGGATGGCATTGAATATGTCACCCTTGCCACTACTGGCGGCGGACAATCCAGCTCTATTCCCCAAGCCGGATACCTTCATCACTATGATATCGTCACCGTCCGCAAAGACCGCATTTCACTGGCAGCTGTCCCAGTCGGCGAGGTTCTCGACGTCCGCGAAATCACTGGCGAATTGGTTTCACAAGTCAACAAAGTGAAAAGATCACCTGTGAAAATTTCACCTCAACTCACACTTAGAAATAACGAAGGTGGACAACATCAATTATCGATTACTTTGAACAACCCGAGCGACCGCCCCGTCGCAACCGTGATATCTAGCAGCAACCCCAACTTGGATTTCCGTTGGCAGCCCGACCACCAGCACACCACTCTGAAACCTGGAGAAACAAAAGAGATGAATTTTAACCTTTCTTGGGATGACCATCTCACCAAAGGCAACTTTAGCGGCCCATCTTTTCACATCGATTCCGAATACCTCGCTAAAGGATTCGCCTACGAAATCCCAAGAAGAACGATTTCTGTGCCACTAGATTTGGAACTGAGCAGCAAGACCGACCTCCAAAATGGCGCGGTTCGCTTCAATGGATCGAACACCGCTCTTTCCATCCCTTCGAAGCGCTTTGACATCAAGAAAGAATTCACACTTGAATGCCGCTTCAAGGCCGAGACCTTTGCCGGGCGAACCGGGCTTGTCACGAAGACTGAAAATTCTGGTTACGGAATCTTTATCAGTGACGGGAAACCCGACTTCTCGGTAAATCTCGATGGTAAATATCTCAGTGCAGCCGCATCATCCTCTCTGTTGAAAACCGACCAATGGCATACACTCGCGGGAATTTATGATGGCAGGGAGGCCCGCCTTTACCTCGACGGAATACTTATCGCCTCAGCCTTAGGAACTGGAAAAATCAAGGACAACAGGCTCCCGCTAATGATTGGAGCAGACGTCAACAATCAGGGCCAACCCACTTCTTTTTTTAAGGGCTTGATCGATTACGTTTCCCTCACCCCAAAAGCTCTTTACTCACATGAGACCTCTGCTGCGAACGGAGACCGAAAAGCAGCTATCATTGATCTACAACTCAATGAAAATATCGGCCCTTGGCATCCCGACGCATCGGGATCAAAGGCTCATGCAATAGCAATCGGTGGGGTCACGATTGAAACCATTAAGTAGCTTAAACATGTTTTTCTACTTTCTGATTATTCAACTCGCAACATGTGCGGCTATGACCGGTATCATCTGGATGGTTCAGATCGCAATTTATCCGCTCTTTGGACGGTTGAAGGGGGCTATATTTGATGACTATCACGCGCATTACATGAAGCGAGTGACTTATATCATAGCCCCTATCATGCTGATTGAAGTGGTATGTTGCGCTGCGTGTCTATACCTCGGCAATTGGCAGGCAATGGCACCCTCTAGCCTTCTTCTCGCAGCCATCTGGGCTTCAACCGCATTCATCCAAGTCCCCCAGCATGCAAAACTCACCCCAGAAACAGTTCGGGCCCTAGTTTACACCAATTGGATTCGAAGCATCGCGTGGACCGCGAGGACTGGCTTGCTATCTTGGCTAACAGTCATATATTCCGAAAGTCGCCAGTGATCAGCTTTTTGTTCACTCATCTTCTAGGAAGACGGATTGCCAAGCGGCAATCTGAAGCCAAGGTTTTTTCCAATGTCTGACTTTCTTGTGATCGGTTCCGGTATCGCCGGGCTTTCCTTTGCTATCAAAGCTGCCGGCTTTGGCACTGTAACTGTCATCACCAAAGGCAAAGTTCTTGAATCTAATACCGCGTGGGCTCAGGGCGGCATCTCAGCAGTCCTTCCGGAAGGACTGCGCGATCCCGACGACAACTATGAAAAGCACATCGCAGATACCCTTGAAGCAGGTGCCGGACTTTGCAACGAGGAAGCCGTTCGCACGATCGTGGAGGAAGGGAGCGAGACTATCGATGAACTGGTTGCTTGGGGTACTAACTTTGATAAAAATCATAATGCTCCAGATCGTTATTCGCTTGGCAAAGAAGGTGGTCACTCTGAACGCCGAATCCTTCACGCTAAAGATACGACTGGCCGCGAGATTGCCACTTCGCTTGTCGAAACCGCAAGACGTCACCCTCAAATCACGCTGCTCGAGAATCACTATGCTATTGATCTCATTACCACTGGAAAACTCGGCGTCGTCACCGACAACCGAGTCCTAGGAGCTTACGTTCTCGAGATCAAATCTGGGAAGGTCAAAGTCATGGAGTCGCCACGAGTCATTGTCGCCACAGGCGGATGTGGGAAATCCTATTTATACACCACTAATCCAGATTCAGCAACAGGTGATGGCCTAGCAATGTGTTGGAGAGCTGGAGCCTCGGTCTCAAATATGGAGTTCGTGCAATTTCACCCTACCTGCTTTTATAACCCTGCCGCCACCGGTCCAGAAGCCCGCTCCTTTTTAGTCTCAGAAGCCGTCCGCGGCGAGGGTGCCTTACTGATTAATGATCAAGGACACCAATTCGTTAATGACCATGACCCACGTGGATCGCTCGCAGCTCGTGACATCGTAGCCCGCGCCATCGACACCGAAATCAAACGCACCGGCGCGCCCTGTGTCTTTCTTGATATTGCTCCCCTCGGCGAAACCTTCACTGAGCGTTTTCCTTTCATCCACGAAACTCTCCTCTCCTTTGGTCACGATGCACTCAAGAAGCCCATTCCGGTCGTGCCCGCCGCTCATTATCAATGCGGAGGAGTAGAAACCGACCTTTTTGGAAAAACCTCAGTGCGCGGGCTATACGCTATCGGCGAAGTCGCCTGTACAGGTCTTCATGGCGCAAATCGACTTGCCTCAAACAGTCTTCTTGAAGGCAACGTTCTTGCCAGACGTGCCCTTGGTGAAATCATGCGCCTTTACCCTCCGGCCAAAGAAGTCCCGACAGCACCCGCAATTCCGATATGGGAACCCGGCAATGCAGCACCACCCGATGAATTGGTAAACATTTACCACGCTTGGGATGAACTTCGTCGAACTATGCAGGATTACGTCTCCATCGTGAGAACCGATAATCGCCTGCGTCGTGCTGCCTACCGCCTCCAAAATCTTCGTCGTGAGGTCAAGGAATTCTACTGGGGTTACACTCTTACCCCCGACATCCTCGAGCTAAGAAACCTTGTAGCGACCGCATCCCTGATCGTCGACTCAGCTCTCCTCAGAAAAGAGTCACGTGGATCTCACCATACTCTAGACTATCCACACCGTGAACAAAGATTCGATCAAGACACAGTCTTGCGTAGATTCTAATTCATCTTTCGAAGCTAAATCTTCCGGATTGGCAAAACCACATCCTCTCAAGTCAAGGAAGTGAGAGTTATCTATTAGGACAAACAAGAATTCGTATGTCGCATTAGAGGACAGTTTTCCTCAAACTCTCTTGGGTATGCCCACTGCCTAAAGCTGATATTCTCCGTCCTCGTCCGTGCCATACCAACCAAGCTCCCGAAATGCTGTGACGATCGGAATCTCAAGATGATCATCTTCACCTTCCGCAAACTCGATAGTTGCAGAGCGAGTCATACCGCGCTCTGAAGCGATACTGATGACAGTTTTATTGGGTGGAAGATTGATCCAGTCCCCCCAGTCCTTTTTATCATGCTTTGGATCGAGACCCTGATCATGAAGTGACGATACGACCTGCTTGATCGATGAGGCTTTTTTGGTTTCGGGAATATGTAGAATAGTTTCCATTACAGAATGTGCTTCGCACAGCATCACCGATCAAAGTGGCTTGCGGCAAGAGCGAAAGACTCCAACTTAAACTTTTATCCAGGAACCAGACTTGTGGCTCTCCCAGGACTTGGCCGCGAGATCAACACCTTTTGCTCCCTCGCGAAGAGACCAAGGGAACGGCTCATCAAGTGCAATATGCTTGAGAAAGAGCTCCCATTGGACCTTAAAAGCATTCTCACAGGGTCCCGGGTCAACGATATCCCAGTTAGCGTAATAATCGATAGGGCTATCCACATCAGGGTTCCAGACTGGACGAGGCGTGTTGTCAAGGCTCTGGGCCCAGCACTTACGAAGCCCGACAATTGCACTCCCTTTAGTTCCATCAACCTGCATGGTTAGCAGATCATCGCGGCGGACCCTTACATCCCAAGATGAGTTGAATTGACAGACCACCCCAGTCTTGGTCTTAAATAAGGCATAAGCCGCATCATCGGCCGTACATCGGTAGGGATTTCCATCTTCTCCAATCCGCTCAGGCAAGTGAGTGGCAGCATGGGTAAACACCTCAGAAATTTCGCCGAAAAGGTTATCGATGACATAGCGCCAGTGGCAATGCATATCGATAATGATCCCTCCACCATCCTCCTGACGGTAATTCCAACTTGGACGTTGGGACTCCTGCTTTGCATCGTGACCAGAAAAAACCCAATACCCAAACTCGCCTCGCACCGAAAGTATTTCTCCAAAAAAACCTTCATCACGCAGTTTTAAAAAGGCTTGAATCCCAGGCAACCAAAGCTTGTCCTGAACAGTTCCATTTTTCACTCCAGCCGTCTCTGCGATCTCGGCAATGCGGAACGCTTCAGAAGGATCAACCGCCGTCGGCTTTTCACAGTAGATGTGTTTTCCCGCTGCAATTGCGCGCTCTAAAAAACCAATACGATAGGGAGTTCCCGACGCATCGAAAAAAATCGAGTAGGAATCATCCGCAAGCACCGCATCAAGATTCGTAGAATATTTTTCTACTCCATAATCGATTGCAAGCGCCTTCAATTTCTCCTCATTCCGCCCAGTCAAAATTGGTTCGGGCATGAGTCGCACGCCATCCCCAAGTTCAACCCCGCCCTGCTCTCGAATTGCTAAAATCGACCGAGCCAAATGTTGATTAGTTCCCATTCTTCCAGTGACGCCATTCATGATGACTCCGATCCTCTCGATATTTTCTGCACTCATAATAATTGATAAACTTTGTCGTAGGCGTAGAGGATTTCATCAAGAAATTCCCCTTGATCGCGCTCCCACCATTTGGATGAAAAAATCTCCACTTCGCGAAACCCTTCAAACCCTACATCCCTCATCATCCCATCAATTCCATGAAGATCACAACATCCTTCCCCCATGATACCACGATCTAAAAGTAGGTGACTCTGATCAGGTTTAAAATCACAAATATGATACGCGTCCAGCCAACCATTTTTGGCACATCGTTGAATTTGCTCGGCGAGATCAAGCTCCCACCAAACATGATAAACATCTAGGGCTATCCCCACATTATGGTGATTAACCTCTTCACACAGGTCATTCGCTACCCGGAGCGATGGAATCGCCGAGCGATCACCAGCATAAACAGGATGAAGTGGCTCAATCAAAAGTCTTACCCCATGAGACGCTGCCTCATCGGCAAGCGTCGCTATCGCGTCGCGAATTTGCTCATAATTTTCCCGCGGACTTTGCCCAACCGTAGCTCCACAAACCAAAACTAATGAAGGAAGCCCCAAAATTTCCGCCTCACGAATCAACTGACGGTTTTCCTCAAGCGCGTTCCTCCTCTCCCTCTCCGTCTTCCCAGTAAAAAACCCTCCTCGCACATATGAAATTCCACGTAGTCCTGCATCGCGCACTTGGCGCGCAACCGAACAAAGATCCTCACCCTCAACCGTTTCACGCCAAATCGAAATCCCCCCAATCCCACGCCTCGCATATTCCTCGATACACTCATCAATCGACCACGGCTTAGTCGTAAAAGTGTGAACAGCAAGATCCTGATAATTCATCGATTAAGTAGTTTCTCCAACAAACAATTTCCCCTTAATCAAAAGAGTATTCATGCTCTTCTCGCGCTGCACGATCTCCGACTGAAGAGACCGTCCAACCTCTCTGGACAATTCAAAAACAGAAAGATTTACCGATGTCAGTTTAGGATGAGCGATTTCGTGAATAGGGCCGCAATCGCAACCGGTCACCCTCACGTCATCGGGAATTTTTAAGCCGAGTGATCTTAATTGCTGCATGAGGATGATTCCCACAACATCATTAAACCCCACAAAAGTTCGCACCCCACGATCATAGAGCGCTTTTACATGATCGGCAGTAATTTCACTGGGACTCTCGACCTTCGACTGATCAGCTGACGGATCAAAATCGATTCCATATTCCAAACATCCTTCTGTGAATCCATTTAATCGGGCACGAGTGAGATCACCAAAGCCCCCATAGTAAATATAGCAGCAGTTGCCACTCACATCTCGTTCGGCAAGATGACCAACAAGTTGTTTCATGGCGTCCTGATGATCACTGATCACGTGCCTTACTCCACGCACCATACGGTTCAGAACTACACAGGGCACTCCGCGCTCCTTAATCTCGCTCAAGACCCGACCTGAGGGACGGTGAAATGCGAAAACAAACCCATCCACCTCTCCTCCTTTTTTATGAGGGAAGGGCTGATATTTATCCGAAGATGTTTCGACAATTAGATTAGCGACCGATGGAAGAAGCCCTTCACGAAGCCCTTCAGTCAAAGTCATGAAATTGTAGAATAATTGCGTGCTCCGTTCCTTGGCTGGAGGCAAAACAAGCTTGATGGTGAGAATCGATCTCTCAGCGTGTCGCTTCTGGGAACGCCTAACGTATCCGAGTTTTTTCGCGATGGACTCAACATGTAATCGAACATCCTCCCCAATTAATACAGATCCACCAATCGCGCGGGAAACTGTCGCTTTTGAAACGCCTGCCTTCTCGGCAACCTTAGCCATCGTCACTTTTTCAACCGCTCCACTCATTTTAAAAGTAGCCTAATCGCTTGGCGCAATCTTTCATAATGTCGACCTCCCAATCCGGTCGGCGGGGACAGAGCTTGTGAGGTTCGCTCGTTGGGATACGCCCGAGAAGATTTTGAAAAACGGCGCAGCTGTGTTTGTAAGCCGGAACGGACTCCCGGAATCCCAAGTTTCCTAGATATTGAAGGGCGTCATTTAATTCGAAATAGGCCGCGTCATTGACGCTCCATAACCTGTCCCGCTCAGCAAATTTCTCTGGGCAAAACGCAGCAAGGCCAAGGAGATAATCAGAGCCGTATTCGATCATATCAATCCCAAGATCGTTTCCTGTGTATATTCGAAAATCGGGCCTTACTTCATCCCGTAAAGCAAGGCGCTTCAGCTCTTCATCTCGGCTAAGTGAGGAATGCTTGATTCCCTTCAGGGCGGGGATACCCATCAATCCGCGAATCACCTCCTCACTGTAAATCATTCCGTTAGGAGCAAACATCTGACCTAACTCAAAACCAAGAACCGAATCATAGGGTTCGCAAACTTTGGTATAGAGCTCGACAATCTCGTCACTCGCCCACTCGTGGAAACGGGTCGTCTGAAAAAGAATAGGCGTCCCTCCGCGCTCAGCAATCGCATCAGCTCCCCTGCGATAAAGGTCGACCAAGTCGCCCTCCAAACCTTCTACGAATACCCCAGCTACAAAAGATCGATCAGCACCAAGCGCCTCACGCGTCCATTCCAAAACCTTCACACGTTCGTCATTCGAGAGATAATTGGCATAACCTGTATCCATATTCACGGCACATTTTAAGCCGACCTCCTCCGTTCGCTGTATCGCAGCCTGAAACGCATCCCGCGCCATGGAACCATCTTCTTCAAAAGGAAGTAGACACGCAGCCATCCCCTCAGGCTTTCGCCCCAATGTCCGCATCCGCAACCGGTCCTCTATTTTCATCGGGCGCAATTTAGTTGCACGCAACAAATTCGCAAGGCTTAATTTAACGAATTTATCTGAACCCAGAGACGCGTGAATGTTTTCTCGGAGTCTGAAACAAGCGTATCACCAAAGACCCTCAGAACCACTGTCCCATCACCATTATCAATTGGCGTCTAAACGAGCCATCTTTGTTGGGCCCACTCAACCAAATCACTACCTGCCTCAACACGAGCTCTTGAGATGGTCATACTACTTGAGAAATTATTCAAGATCGCTATTCTTTGCGGCTCTGGCTTGATCACCTATCCCATCGGATACTTAATCTCGTTGCTCACTTCATCGATTAAAGTAAGCGTTTTTTCGTCCAATTTCAAACCCGCCGCTTTAAGAATCGGCTCCATCTGCGCAGCCGCGCGCACGCCCACTATCGTCGCCGCCACAAAATCATGCTGTTTGCTCCAAGCTGTCGCAAGTGTCGTCACATTAAGATCAAGCTCCTTTGCGATCTCGCCAAAACGCTTAGTCGAGGCAATAGTCCGATCGTTCACAAAACGCGTCGCCATAGCCCGTTGACGCGCTCCACCATTTGTTAGGTATTCGGAAAAGCGCGCGCCATCGGGAACCCCATCGTTATATTTCCCCGTCAAAACTCCACCCGCTAATGGGCTATAAGGCAGGAGGCTCACATTTTCTCTCCGCAAACATTCAGCTAACTCATGCTCGTCCCTACGGTTATTCAGTGAAAAATTATTTTGTATCGAATCAATGCGGGTCATCCCTCCTAGATCACTTGTCCAAAGGCTCTTCATAACTCCATAAGAATCATCGTTACTCAGCCCAATCGCTCGCACCTTCCCCTCTTTTACGAATTCATCAAGAACCTCGAGAGTATCCGCCGCCCTCATCCCATGATCTGGCCAGTGAATCTGATATAAATCAACGTAGTCCGTTCCCAAACGACTCAAACTTCCCTCCAAAGCTTTTCGCAAATGAACACGGTCGAGAGCAGCTTTCCCATGACGAATCGGCGGACAAAACCAGCCATGAGCCGCTCCCGCCACTTTTGTTGCCAAAATTACCGACTCCCGAGGCTTCGACTTCAACCATTCCCCCACCCATTCTTCGGTTAACCCAGCCAACTCCTCCGTTGGAGGCACAGGATAGACTTCCGCGGTATCAAAAAAATCGATTCCAGATTCAATCGATTCATCCATAATTCGGAAACTCTCTTCCTTGTCAGCCTGCGTTCCGAAAGTCATGGTCCCCATGCAAATTTCACTGACTACAATTCCACTTGTTCCTAGTCGCCTTTTTTCCATACCCCCCATTCTCCTCAGGCCCTTCTAACAGGCAAGCGACTTCGCATTTAACCTCCAATTTCCACTCGTATTTTCAAGATCACCATCGTTCGCATCTCCATTAGGGGCCACCGCTGACTACTCTACTCTTATCATTCAGTGAACTGCCGCCACCAATTGCCTGAACCACTCCTCTGGATTTCTCAAACAAGTATGACTTTCATGGTTACCATATTTGGAACTCTAGTAATTTGGTATCATCGAAGCAACTTACATTAACAGCCTCAGCTTCTTATTTAAGAAATATCATTTCCGAAGCACCATCTCCCTGTCTATTTTTTAGGGACCTCGTTCACGGTGTAATAGGCATGACGGTGAAGTAATTCACCTCCGTTACTCGAACGCAAGGCCCCAAGATCGAATTCGTGTACATGCCCCTTTTTTAGGGCTTCTAATTCAATAAC
>DCQM01000099.1 GCA_002323895.1 Akkermansiaceae bacterium UBA1518 | reverse complement strand
TGGAGCCAAGTTGAGATCGCCGAACTCCCCGAAGACCTTGCCAAGAAGGCCACCTCTCTAAATCCACAATTTCTAATTTTTGGTAAGCATCAAGCTACGAAGGATAAAAAGATCCCTCTCCTCATCTACCTCCACGGGGCCGGAGGGGTCGGAGATGAAATCCGTAAAGTAAAGCAACAGCCACGTCGCCTTCTTGAAACTATCAAGAAGGCGGGCCACAAGTGTCTCTGCATCGTACCTCAGGCCACGAAAAGGGCTCGTGATCAGAAAAAAAGAGGAGGCTGGATTCCCGCCGATCTTGATCTGCTTCTTGAACATCTGAAAAAAATCCTTCCGGTCGACGAAAATCGAATTTACCTGACCGGCAATAGCATGGGTGGATATGGCACTTTCGTCTGGGCCGCCAATTCACCAGATCACTTCGCTGCGATCGCGCCAATGGTCGGAGGCCTCGGATCAGGCGGGCCGAAAGATGTGACTCCGAAACTTGATGAATGGGGAAAGAACCTCGCCAAGATTCCCATGAAGGCCTACTACGGAAAAAAAGACCGTGTCGTCCCAGCCGACCGAGGCGAAATGGTCATGAAAGCCATAAAAAAAGCAGGTGGAACAAAAGCTCAGCTCATCATTCTCCCCGAAGAAGGTCATGGCGCAGGCAGAGTCCCTGCTGCCGATCCTAAATTCGCCAATTGGATGTTCTCGCAGCAAAAAAAGTAAATCACTCCGGCTTCTTGATTTTGCTTAAATTAAAAGATGTTTCTAGCCATCAAGCACTACGGCTTGCAGGGTCGGATCTCATGAACGTTTATCTCTTTCTCGCTCTTTCTCTTTTCATGCTCCACCCGGTCCTCCCGGCCCAGAAAATCGATATCGAAAAACTCGATCCAAACATGACTTTGGAAAAGGTCGACTCGCAAGGGATCACTTGGTTCGACCCACGCGACGCGCCCTTCCGTCTCGTTGGTTTCCCGTGGATTGACAAAGAAAAGGTCTACCGCAGATTACCCTTGCAACCGAAATGGCCGATCCGCCTAGCCGTCAACGACCTCGCCAATTCAACCGCAGGCGGTCAGATCCAGTTCCAGTCGGACAGCGCAAAAATTCTTCTCCGGGTTAAACTGAGGCAGTCTTCCGGGATGTATCACATGCCCGCGACCGGACAGAGCGGCTTCGATCTCTACGTTGGGGGGCCGTTCAAACAACGCTACCTCGCCACCTCGAAATTCAGCGCGACTACCAAGGACTATGAAGTCACTCTCTTTAATGCCTCAAAAGGCAACCGTCACTTCACCTTGAACTTCCCCCTCTACAACGGAGTCGAATCAGTCGAAATCGGAGTAATGGCGGGCGCAACCATTGCCCCTCCCCTTCCCTATGCCAGCGATGGGCGAGTCGTCGTTTACGGAACCTCCATCACCCAAGGTGGATGTGCCTCGCGCCCCGGCATGGCATACCCCAATATTCTCAGCCGACGGATCAATCAGGAATTCGTCAATCTCGGTTTCTCCGGAAACGGCAAAGGCGAGCCGGCCCTCGCCAAACTCATCAATCAAATTGATCATAAAAAGCTTATCATTCTCGACTACGAGGCGAACGCCGGAGAGACGATACGAAAAACGCTCGCCCCCTTTGTTGATCTTCTTCGTGCGCACGACAAAGATATCCCCATTCTGATCATGTCCAAAATCCGTTACGCAGGCGAATTGAACAGCCACTCCCAACTCGAAACGGCCCGGGGCAGAGCAAAATTCCAGGCCGATTTTGTGAGAGCCCGACAAGCCGCCGGTGACAAGAACATCCATTTCCTCAACGGCGGCTCGCTCCTCGGCGAACATGCCCACGAATGCACCGTCGACGGTGTCCACCCGACCGATCTCGGCTTCATGAAAATGGCCGAAGCGATCCAGCCGATGATTAAAACGATTATCGAATAGAATCACGGGACTAACGATGGAATTGAAAAGGCAGGCGAAGAAATTCTCATCTATCGATTATTGAATCAGACTAAAAACACCACCCACTCATATGAAGCTCATCCAAACTCTCATCATCACATTCTTAGCCCTCGGACCGTGGCTCCTCGCAGGAGACGAAATAAACAATGGTTTTACTTCGATTTTCGACGGGGAATCGCTGGAGGGCTGGAGGGAAGCGCCAAAGGGCAAAGCGCTCGCCTGGTCGGTCAAGGACGGGGTGATTCGGGGCGAGGGTAAGGAGAACCGCCAAGTCTACCTAATCTACTCAGGCGATGAATCCCTTAAGGACTTCGAGTTGAAATTCAACTACCGGCTTCCAACCAAGGGAAATACGGGCGTGGAAACACGGGCGCGGGTGGACAAGACCGGAAAACGTGACTTTGAAGGATACCACGCCGACCTCGGTCATGTTGGGATTGGTGATGGGATTCTGGGCGCATGGGATTTTCACTTTGGAAAAGGCACGAGGAAAGAATTTCCCTGCCCAAGGGGGGCAAGCCTTACGATCGATAATAAGGGCAAAGGGCATCATGCAAAAATTGAAAATGCCGTAGCCGTGGCTGAGATCAAAAAAGGCGGCTGGAACTCCTGCCGAATCGTCGCAAAAGGGAATCACTTTCAATTCTTTATCAACGGGAAACTGTCTTCAGAATTCACTGATAAGCTGGAAGGCCAGCAACTCAACGAAGGTTTCATCGGCCTCCAACTGCACGACAAGGGAATGATCGTAGAATTTAAAGATCTTTTTATAAAGAAAGGGTAATAGCTACTTTCTTTTGTCTTCCTTGAACTTAAAAGCTTCTCCACCCATTAGATCCCCACTTGTAAATGAGGGACACCAATGTTGCTCGATGTGTTGGATGACGAGGTCCGTTCCAGTAAAGTGATCAACCCCCGGTGGACGCTCTGGGTTGTACATTGTATCTGTCATATCACGCATCAGGGCGACATTTTTCCCGAGCTTCACCATTTGCCGAATCCCAAAGGGCCGGCCCAAAACACACATGTTAAGGTGTACTCCACACAGGATGACATTCTCAATTTTTCGTTCGGCCAAAAGGTTCCAAGTCTCCTGACCGTTGTCGGTCATAGCGTCACCCTTCATGATCTCGATCGTCTTAATCTGTCGGGTCCAAGCCTCCCGAATCTCACATTTTTCCCCATTGCAACTGCAACCCATATCCGAGTCATCAATCGGCAGCACGCCCTCGAATTTTGGATCGGGCCAACACCAGTTGGTGCCCCAACGTTCTTTCACGCTAAGCGGGAAGGGTGTTTTTGAAAAAGGTGCGGCTTTGGCAAGCTTGCGTTGAGGGGTATTTTCGTAAAATGAAACCACGCTGCTGGGAGCATGGATGATAAAGATTCCTTTTTCCCGCGCCGCTTTGACCATTTTATTCATCGGCCCGGCCAACTCCCCCACCCGCCTTGCTGCGGATTCACACCAATGATCGTCCCACATGTCACAGATGATCAAGGCCGTCTTCCCGGCTTCCCACTTAGCTTTCGTTTCAACCGCTCTCTTCGGCGCTTCTTTCGATCGTGATCGGAGAGTCAGACCCAGTTTTTTTTCTTCTGCCATAAGGTTGGGTACTAATGCGATCCCGGTTACTAAAACCCGAATTACCCGTTTCGAAAATTGACTCATCTATTGATCTTAAAGAGCACCGGATCACCTCACAAGGTCAAACGACCCTCCTGTCGATCAGCGAGGCAACTCCTAACAGATTGGCTTACTTTAAACTCATAATCCAAGCTGACATGTCTGCCACATCCTGTGCACTCAGCGTGTTCGAGAAGCTCGCGGGCATGATGGAATTCTTGGCATCACTACGCTTCTTGACTTCGTCGGGCTTCACCACAATTTGTTCTCCGGTCAGGAGCACAAGCTTCATACTCAGCGCGGTCTCCTCGCCAATCATGCCGAATAAAACGCGTCCGTCCTTCATTTCCAGACTCGTTTGCTGGAAGCCTTCCACGATATAGGCATCGGGCTCAAGCGTTGATTGGATGACATAATCCATATCGCGCCGTTTTCCGATCCCTACCAAATCAGGACCAATAGCCACGCCACGATCACCCACCTTATGGCAGGCAAAGCAGGTTCCCCTTCCAAAAAATATCTCCTTACCATGCTTCAGGTCGGCCTCGGGAAGCGCTTCCTTTGCCTCAGCGATCGTCGTTTTCTTGGCCCCTGCTTTGGAGAGAAAGACCAGATACATCGATTCACCCCCGGAACCTCCGACCTTGTTCCCACCAAGTATTACCTCTCCAGCCTTAACTGACCGCCGATATACCGGAAAGGATTCGCCGTTACTAATCTTTAGCATCATGTCGGTTTTCTCCATTCCTGCGACAAGGGCCTTTGGCGGGGCCGTTCGTCCGTCGTATGCAAGATAAAGAACGGCCGGCAGATTGGTTTGAAAGCGAAGAAATTCCGCATCACGGTTGGCCTTATCATCGTTGTGGGTACGGAGATGGGTTGCTCCCGCGAGAGCGTCCGGGATTCCGGTAAAAGTGTACTGACGGTCGGCATAAACTAGGACACCACGCTGCAAGCCATCAAGATTTGCCTGGTACGATTTTGCGGACCCTTTCCCGCCGATCCCCTCGACAAACAAACGATCCTTCCATTCCGATTCGGTAATCCTGTTAACCGTAATCGACTCAATCTCTGAGACCCTTCGCTTCCCATCAAAAATGGCCGCCTTGATGGTCATATCATCCGATACCGTGATCTCTTTGGGCGCCTTGGGTGAAGTGTTGGTCGGACTGGAACCATCCGAAGTAAAACGGATTTGGAACGGGGTCTTGGTTTCAAAGATCACCTTTGTGGAGTCTCGGAAATTGCGCTGAGACGCTGAAATCGCCAGCCCCGCCCCAAATCCTGCCTCCGAACCCTCCAAAAATGACAGCGCCCTTCGCTGCAAATCCCGGTCACCTTCCTCCATCAGACCCAGTGCCGCCATTCGGCGAATGCCCTCTCGGTCGTCTGCCAGCATTTCTCGACGTTCATTCTCTGGCAATTGACGACGCATCACCTGCCAGTCGGTGTAAAATGCGATCCGCTCGCTTTCCGGTGCAATGGCATCAACAATGGCCTTGCTGTGCCCACCCCAACCAATGCGATCGAGCGACTGCATTGCAGCAGTTCGAATGCGCGACTCATCGTCAGTGAGAAGTTTGATTAAAACCGGCACCGCTTTGATCACGTTATTCTCACCGAGCACACGCGTGGCCTGGATACGTAAGTTGAGATCACCACTTTTAAGAGCAATTCTTATGATCTCAGTGTGATCGGCCTTCCGGGCTTTCTCGATGTGCCCAAGAGCCCATAAACTCCAGGTCGCCTGGGTTTCGGTCAAGGCGTTGGATTCAATCGTTTTAATCAGTTTCGAGCGCACCAAATCTCCGCGTCGAACTAACTCATCCTGCGCGTTCACCCGCCAGACGTGCACTTGGTGACCAATGTCCTCCATAAGCTCTTCGAAGCTCCATGTCTTAATCTCTTTTTTGCGTTTCGCAGAATTCCATTTCGACTGCGAAATCAATGGCCTCTCATGACGCAGGCGGAACACCCGCCCCTGATACTTTGCACTCTCTTCAGGAGTCCACTTTTCCTTGGAAACATAATCGGTGCCGTAAACCGAACCCCAACCCGCGATATACAGCGCTCCATCAGGACCGACTTCGATATCAGTCGGACGGAACAAGCTCCGACCTTTTGCCCCCTTGTAGCCCAAATCCCCAGCTTGGGTCACTCCACCATCAATGATTTTCCTTTTTTTCTCGGCAGGAATTTGCAAGGCCCCTTTCCATTCCGGCTTGTAGAGAAAGATACAGTTATTCGTCCAATCAGCGATCAGATGGCGGTTGCGATATTCCTCTGGAAAGTGCTCTGAAGTATAAAACACAACCCCAGTCCCCGAACCACTGACACTGGGAAAAAGATCAGATGATGGGGCAATAGCTGGATGCTTGCCCATCCAGTCAAACTTCCATGGATGACGCATTGAGTAATGGCCATGACGAATCGGCATAAAAATACGGTCGGCCGGCGGCCCCGGATCGTTGTCGGTGGCCAGCCAGTTGAACCCACTGTCCATGCACATATCCCACGGATTACGCATACCCCGCGCATAGAGTTCGAGGTCGTGGCCACCGGCCCGGCAACGGAAAATCCCACCCTCTTTTTCATCCTTATTGATGGGATGGTAGCTCTTCTTGTAGGTGTCCTTGGTGTAAATCTTAGTAAGCGGATACGCCGTCTTGTCATCAGACTTAATTCCCATCAGGTCGCGGATTGGTTTAGGCGCGTTCGGCTTCACCCAAGTGTTACCCATCGTAAAATAAAGCCAACCATCGGGCCCCCAGTTCAGCCCGTGCACGCTATGGCGGAGGTTATTGAGACCCGTATAAATAATTTGATACTCGTCGGCGACATCATCGCCATCGGTATCACGTAACACCGTAATCTCAGGCGCATTCGCAACCCATAATTCGTCACCTTTCCAAGCCATCGACTGGACACAATTCAGTCCCTCGGCAAAAGTCTTCACTTTCTCTGCAACACCATCGCCATCCTCATCAATGAGGATTTTGATATAGTCGGTTGGAGAATCTTCCTTGGGCTGCCGGTATTGCGGACCAGCACCAACATAGAGTCGTCCGTGTTTGTCAAAACACAGAGAAGAGGGATTGATGATATGGGGTTCTCGGACGAAAAAATCGACTTCGAAGCCATCTTCGACATCGGGAAGCGCGTCTTTATCGACTTCGGCGAAGAGGGCTGTAGCCGAAAAAATAGGGAGAATAAAAAAGAACGATTTCATTAGGATAAAAGGACTACGATTGAAAAAAGGCATTTTACTCATCAACATAGAAAACATCGGAATCATCAATATCCGGGATTCCCACCACAAGCACCCGCATTTTCCCAACAGCACCATGCACCACGCCCGGAGGAATATGGACCATCGTTCCTGGCCTTACTTCTTGTTCCTCCCCATCAAGCAAGACTTTACCCTCGCCCTCAAGAACGTAGTAGAGCTCGGTTGAGATTTTGTGATAGTGAGGTTTAGCGCCGTCAATATCGACCGCGTGGGCCCAAGCTGCCACGCCCTCATCACCCTGACTGAGGAGGCGGTAGCGATGCCCACAAGCACTCTGTTCCTTGGCTGCCTCGTCTTGGTGACGGATAATGAGATTGTTAGGGTTCTTTGCCATTTCGAATACTATACTCAGCGAGCCGAGTGTAATCTTCAAGCTAGGCGATCTTTTCTTGGGCGATTGAAGACCGAACCCCTAATAAGTTCCTTCAAGGCTCCTAATCCTACGGTCCAATTTTACCATAACGGACACGAAAGCTTTGCTTTCTCGGCGAGCTTCCTAACGGGCGATAAAACAGATTTAGTTTAGGCCGGTTCTCAATATTTGGATTTTCGGCCGCCGTAATCGCATATCGCTGATCATTCACACCAATATCAGCTGTAGAATTTACCCGTAGAAAAAGATATTTCCCACCCGCATAGCTTGAATTCTCTTCATAAAAATTTTGCAGATATTGGGTGATACCACTCAGCGGATTCGAGGTCACGACTTCACCGCTATTACTTGTCGAGTAGTCGAAGATTGCATCTTCCAATTTCAAAACAGCTGGATTGCCCGTCGGAGTCTCGCTGTATTCAAGAATGGGAGTTGTATCATCCTTAACCCCAAGCACCCACAAATCAGCATCCCACTGGGCGAAAGTGCGCACGACATGTAATTCTAGTTCAGCCAGTGCAATCTCCATTCCATTTTCAAGAACCGGTAATTCAAAGATCAGCACTGCATCTCTTCCACCAGCGGAGGGAATTGAACCCACTCTTAAAGTTTCAAAGCCTCGAATCGCTGTGACCGGAGAGCCTTCGGCGAGCACATAGTCAGCGGCATTACCCTCGATCACATCACTACTAGAAAACCCGGGAACGGGGAGGCTCAACCTCGTCGGCGTCCCCCCTCCTTCAAAGGTTCCTACAACTTGCCAATCGATTAGATCCGAAGAAGTCTCAATCTTAAAAAGCGAAGCATCAGCACCTTGAACACTCCAAGATGCACCCTGCGGTTTCATCGAAAATCCAGATGCTTTCATGAAGCCCAACCGCTCCGTCGTTTGCACCAGCTCTCTCTTCATAGCTGCCAAATCATCTGCTCGCTCCGGCAAAGAATAGAGATTATTGATCTCATAAGGATCTCCATCACGACTCGCATCATAAAGCTCATTCCAACTAGTATCGTCGGAATAATTGACCAACTTGAGCCCGTCGGCCCGTCGCAATCCAAGATGAGGAACAACCGCCGCAGCCGGAAACTCCGGATCGATATTGTATGAAAAAATAAACGAATCCCGCCAATCATTCGGTGTGGATCCAGCTATGAGCGGGAGCAGACTACGACCCTGCATGCTCTCAGGAACCGGCACCCCAGCCAACTCAAGAATTGTCGGTGCAATATCAACATTCAGGGCAATTGGATCCACTGTGAGAGGCTTCGATTGACCGGCAGGATAACGAATCATCAAGGGAATCCTTAAACTTTCCTCATAAGCCGATCGCTTATCACCTAACCGATGCTCACCTCTAAAAAAACCATTATCGCTGATGAAGATCACGGCCGTATTATCCGCAATTTCCAGATCATCGAGGAGCGCCAGAATATCACCTACATTTTGATCAATCCCCACTACTGTTCGCATGTAGTCACGGAGTTGAGTCTGACTGGACCCACCGTTCGCTCTTGGGGCAAATGGGGGGGGAACCGAGAGATTCGGAACCGCTACCGCCGTATCAGAAGAAAACAGTCCACGACTACGTTCCGGCGGGGCCCAAGGTTGATGGGGCGTCTTAAAGCCTAGAACCGTCAACGACGGACGTCCTGCAGCATGTTGGGCCGTAATAAATTTTTTGGCCTGCTCCGTCGAAACATCATCAACCCAATCACTTTCCGATGAAGTGAAAAGCGAGCGCCCCGACTCATCGAAGAACTCTGTATTAAAGTAAGTTCCTTGACCCTCGAATGATACGGCAGTGTCGAACCCCGGACGATCTTTTTGAGTGCCCATATGCCATTTACCAAAATATCCCGTGGCATAACCGGTCTCCTGCAACAAGGTGGCATAAGTAGTCGCAGTCGCCGGAAAATGAGTGTGATTATCGGTGACGCGATGAAGATGAGGGTATTGCCCCGTCAACATTGTTGCTCGTGATGGTGAGCAGATTGAATAGACCACAAAAGCGTTATTGAAGTGGATCCCCTCACTCGAAAGCCGATCCATGTTCGGTGTTTGTTTTACCGGGTTAGACAACCAAGGAAACCGAGCAACCCTTCCCCTGGATTCAATAGAGTCCTGCATGAAACTCGTCGCGTCCCATCGCTGGTCGTCAGGAATCATCACGATGATATTTGGCCCCTTTGGGATAGGCCGCGGATCAGATGTCGGGTCTATGGAAACAAAACCGTTATTCTGATCTTTGAAAACACCCGAGAAAGCAACGTTGTCGATCTGCACATTTCCTCCCCCTGAATTTCCCGACCAGACGAAGCGAAACGAAGCCTTCTCACCCGGAGGAATTCGACTTGCTGAACCAATTACCGGCTCTAAGAACAAAGAAACATTTTCAACGCCTCGAGCAATCCAAGTGTTAGTGTAAAGCAAGGTTAAATCAGCTACCTCAGAATCGCTTGTCGCTTTGATCAGCTCACCAGGCGCTGCCAAATAACGGAGCTCTAATGTATCCGGAGAAGTCGCAGGATTAGCAAGTCCCCGTGCATCGAAATGAATCGCACCCAACTCAAAATGGTAATCACTATGATTTGTGATCGAGAAATCTCCTTTTAATTGATTCACATTACCGGAGTCCGCAAATTTCCAAGAACTCGTACCCCTATTTACTTCGCCATTAGGCGGCGGATTCCCAAAAGGACCAATCCGAACTCCAGGAGATCCATCCGCCAGAGTGGCGCTAGTGATGGCAAGAGACGCTCCAAATGTCCCTCCGTTCAGAAAGTCTTTATTCGTCGCCTGGCCTAGTCCTCCCCATCCCTCTGCTGAGGCATTTCCTCCGATACTCCCTGTTAAATAGAGATTCCCCAAACTCGAACCCATCGGGGTAGTATCATAAGTGGAGTTTGAATCAGGCGTATCGTCTTGAATTCCGGAATTATTATTTCCAGACCTACTATTTTCAAAGGTCTGCCACCCGATGATATGCTGCTGCGCGACCGAATTTTGGACACTCAACAAACCAACGAGCCCGAGGGTATAAAGCTTAAAGAGGTGCCTCTTTTGACGAGTGGAAAACATGGGATTGATAGCGGGTGATTTTTTAAATTCCTTTTAACTAAAAGGATCTACGGGAGGATTAAGGAATAAAGATGAATCCCAAATGAACCGCTTGCGCAGCCTACAAGTAAGACTGGCCCCGAATAAGTCAAAAAGAACTCATTGGTCGAATCCCTACTTTTTGGACGGATCCCTTATTTTCTAGTCAAAGAAGACGCTCATCCCGCCCTATTACCGGCTCTTCGGTCACGCAATCAGATCATGGACCACGTGGCCATGAACGTCGGTGAGACGATAGTCACGCCCAGAATAGCGGTAGGTGAGCTTCTCGTGGTCGAGGCCCATGAGGTGGAGAATCGTCGCATTCATGTCGTGGACGTGGACGCGGTCCTCGACGGCTGATAATCCAAACTCATCGGTGGCACCGTAGCTAAAGCCTTTCTTGACTCCCCCGCCTGCCATCCAAGTCGTATAGCCGTAATGATCGTGGTCGCGGCCTTTCTTTCCTTCGGAAGTGGGCGCACGCCCAAACTCACCACCCCAAACGACAAGCGTCTCATCGAGTAAACC
The DNA here is from genome assembly GCA_002323895.1 of Akkermansiaceae bacterium UBA1518. Taxonomy (GTDB): domain Bacteria; phylum Verrucomicrobiota; class Verrucomicrobiia; order Verrucomicrobiales; family Akkermansiaceae; genus SW10. Next base: position 1,262 of record DCQM01000099.1, on the reverse strand, counting down.
ACGTCCCTCAAGATCTTTAAGCAAAGCCGCAATTCCCTGATCACAAGCTTTCGCAAGCTTCGCATGACCGCCCACGATATCACCGTGGCCTGTGTCCCAAGCAATATCGTATCCGTCGATAGAATGTGAGAGCTGAACGACGCGCACGCCCTCCTCGACTAGGCGTCGGGCAATGAGACAGCCTTTGGCAAATTCGCTTTCCCCATAAAGTTTCCGGGTTTCCTCACTCTCCTTTGCAATGTCGAAGACTTCTGGCACCGAGAACTGCATCCGGAAAGCCATCTCCATAGCCTGGATCCCAGCCTCAAGGTTTTGATCCTGCTCGAGCCGCTCAAGGTGCAGCTTGTTGATCTTCGTCAAGAGATCAGCCTGCTTACGCTGTTCCTCTCGTGAAAGATTCGAGTTTTTCAAATCACGAATCACGGCATCCGGCTTCATATTCTGAATGTTGACGTACGAACCTGCGTAAGCCCCTGGCAAGAAGGCATTCCCCCAATTGGCCAGCTTCCCCCGCGGCTGGGCCCGCGGAGACATCGCCACAAATCCTGGAAGATTTTCGGTTTCCGCTCCAAGTCCATAGGTCAGCCAAGATCCCATACTCGGGCGGTTAGGTTGCAGGGCCCCAAGGTTGGTCATAAGAATCCCACCGGCATGCTCGGGGATATCGGTATGCATCGAGTGGACGAAAGTGATGTCGTCAACACACTTTGCGACCTCCGGAAAAATATCGCTGACCCACTTGCCACATTCACCGTATTGTTTGAATCCAAACGGCGAGGGCATGAGCCCCATTTTGGTATTACGAAGAGATTTCCGATCGACACTTTCGGGACGTTCCCCAGCATGTTTCGCAAGTAACGGCTTGTAATCAAAGGTATCGACCTGCGACGGTCCTCCGGGCATGAAAAGCTGGATGAGCCGCTTTGCCTTTGGTGCGAAATGAGGCTTCTTTGGAGCAAGCGGATTAGCAGAACTTTCAGCACCAAAAGCGTTGTTTCCAAACATGCTCGCCAATCCGATACTACCAATTCCCGCCCCCATTTTTGCGAGCGCCTCCCGACGGGTGATTTGAGATTGCATCGCCCGGCGATACGCCAGTTCGTGTTCGAGGAATTTCATAATACTACTGGATCTGGATGAGTTCGTGGGCGCTTAACAAAACTTGTGCATATTGATGCCAACTTTCGGAACTTGGATTATCGCCGAGCCATTGCTGCCCAAGCTCAGTTTCGGCAGGATCCGGAAGACGAGAATAAAGTTGT
>DCQM01000072.1 GCA_002323895.1 Akkermansiaceae bacterium UBA1518 | reverse complement strand
CTAACTAGTCCGGTAGTGTAGAGGTGCTTCACTAGGTGAGGGGCCTTATGAGCGGCTTAGGTAGATTTTTCTTGAGTGTAATTTCCTCCATTGCAACAGCTTTAGAATATCTTATTTTCCTAATATGAAACACGGACTAGTGGTTTTAATTCTAACTATTGGAGAGGCTTTTGCTGCCCCTGAGTTGCGCCGAATCAATGATATTGATTATGTTGGCGATGCAAATCCGAGACAGACTTTGGATCTTTACGTTCCCGAAACTAAAACTGAATCGCCCCATCCGGTCGTCTTGTGGATTCATGGGGGTGCCTGGAGGAAGGGCAGTAAAGATCGTCCAGGGAGGGCGCTGAAGGCCGCTGGTTTAAATTGCGCTATTGTTTCAATTAACTATCGCCTCACATCAGAGAAGAGCTGGCCTGCACAGATTCATGATTGCAAAGCAGCCTTACGATGGGTGAAGGCTAATGCCAAAAAATATCACCTTGATGCAGAGCGGATTGTGGTCTGGGGAGGATCCGCGGGCGGACACTTAGTCGCCTTTTTGGGGACGACCCAGAACCACCCTGACCTCGATGGTAAATTGGGATCTCATACTGAGCAGTCAACTTCAGTAAAAGGGGTCATCAATTTCTTTGGTCCCACTGATTTCTTAGTGATGAATCATCAGGGCAGCTCAATGGATCATAATGCAGCGAGTTCGCCGGAAGGGCAGCTTTTGGGGGGTGAGGTTTCTACTTTAAAAGCTAGAGCTAAAATTGCTTCACCCTTTCACCAAGTGTCTAGTGATGATGCTCCCATTCTGACTGTGCATGGCACAAAAGATCCACTTGTGCCCTACCTTCAGGGGAAGGCGCTTGACGATAAATTAGATGCCCTCAAAGTTCCTTCTGTCCTTCTGACTGTGCTGGATGGTGGGCACGGAAGAGGTTTTGGCCCCTCGGTGGATAAGGCTGTGATTAATTTCTTAAAGCATCACTTTTTTGACGAAGACTTGAAGCTCAAGGATAGCTCTGCAAACGCAGGGCAATGATTTTGAAGGTTAATTTCAATCATGAAATCTTACTCGTAGCCCTCGTTTTTTCCAATATTCGGCAATGGATATTTCGATTTTTTTGGCATCGTCTTCAAGGATGAGCTGAGGCTTCTCTTGAATGTTTGTCTGGATCGTATGAAGGGATTCGAAATGCTCTCGAGTTTTAATTAATCTTCCCGTCCCACCATGAAGGCAATAGTGCGATAATAACAAGGCGCAGTTGTAGGCTTTTAAGGCTTCCCACGCATCAATCTTAGCTGTTCGCTCAAGCCATTCTTTTGAAGAGAGAGAGAGCAGGGGGCGTATGCTGAGAACACTGCTGCTGATAGATCCAGGCTTGGTGTGCTTTTCGATTCTCTTGCGAATCGCGAGATCCATCTGACTGAAGTCAAAGTTCCCCCGTCCAACATGCGAAGCCGCCATGTATTCAGCGATTCCCTCGCTGAGCCAAGGTTGACATCTCCACATTAGATTATGCATCGAGAGGTGGGTTAATTCATGAATAATGAGATCGAACGCCGGTTCCTGAAGAAGGCGTGTTTGGGTTTTGTTTTTTCTAAAATGGGTCCAATTGATGAGGGTCCGATTCTTCACCCCATCGTAATAGCCCGCCGTATTTTTTGCTCCACCAGCAGCAAGATAATCTGCATCGTGCTCTAAGATAAGAAGCTGTCCTTTTTGTTTCCTTGATGGGGCGTAAAGAGGCACAGGAATGTTTCGCAGCGCTAGCGGGACTGATTCGAGACACTTTGTGAAATCAGTCATTAGGTTGTGATCGTGCTTCTTAAAAGTCACGATCTGGAAGCTTTTGGTCTGGTAAACAAACCGCCCGGCTTCGGGTGTTATTGAATACTTTCCTGTTCCAGCTTGTGGATGAATTTTTTTGAGCCAGGTCTGTCCCGTCAAGTTGCCAAGGAGGCCAAGGAAGATGAAGACGTTAATTATCCTCGCCATCTTCGAGAGGGATAATTTTTATTTTTTGCGATGGAGCAGAGTGAAGTTTCCTGGCTAGAGTTTCAGTCGTCTTTTTTTGTGGCGCGTCTTTGCCATCAAGCGCGCTTTTGAGGGCCTGCTCGACTAGTTGACCACAATGAATCTTCATTGGAGGAAGAGGTCCAAGTTCTCCAGAAAGTTCATCGGGCTTCAAATCGCGGGCCTCTTCGGGTGTTTTTCCTTTTAAGAGTTCGGTTGCCATAGAAGCGACAGCAATAGCTGTCTGACATCCAAATGCTTGAAACGACGCTCGATCAATTACCTTTTTTCCATCCTTTTCGGTGAACTTCAGCCACATACGAAGCATGTCACCGCAGTCAGGAGATCCAACGGTTCCGACGCTATCGGCATCGTTCATTTCGCCAACATTCTTTGGCTGGGCAAGAGCTTCTCTGGCGCGATCTTCAAATTCCTCCGTCACGGGAATATTGTATCGCATTGAAATTAAAAGTCTAGGACGAGCCTTTCTTGTCGTGCGATGTATCAAAATAGATTTTAACCTCGGCTTCCTTGGTCCCTAGAAGGTCCTGGGCGCGGATTAAAGCATCCCGGGTTGAGATGTTTGGATTGCTAGGTGCGTTAAAGAAGAGGTTGGTTTCGCCTTCCTTGCGACGGCATCCTTGCTGAAGAGTTTGTAATACTCCTGAGCTTTTCAAAACCTTGTAAACGTCCCGGCTTGCTCCCGATACAATGAGGTGGCGATCATGGGAGCGAACAAAGCGAATGAGCTCGCGCAGGGCCATTACGCTGGTAGCGTCAAGGTGTCGGGCGTTTTTTAGGCGCAGGATGATTACCTTAATGTTGGGATCAACAACGAGGCGTTGGACCTGGCTTTGGAAAAGATCGGCGGCGCCAAAGAAAAGCGAGCCTTCAACATGGACAATGGAAATTGCAGGATTGGGGCGTTTCTGTTTTTGATCCAACTCGCGGAGCTCGCCATTATCGCAAATTTCGTATTCGACAAGATGGGGGCGGGAAACCTTACGAAGGAACAGGAAAATCGACAATGAGACTCCGATGAAAATTGCTACGTAGAGGGGGAAAATTAGAGCAGCCAGAAAAGTTAGGATAAGAACGCCCCCATCCTCGGGTGTAGATCTTAGGCAGATTCTGATATTTTTCTTTTTGATCAATGACGCGGCTACTGCGATGACTAAACCGGCGAGAGCTGCTTTGGGGATAAATGCGACTGGATTGGGGATAAGGAATGCGAAAAGGAAGAGCGCAACGAGGCAAAAGAATCCTGCAATAATCGATGAAATACCGGAACGTGCGTCGGACTCATAGTTTAGCGCGGAGCGGGTGAGAGAGCCGGAGGAAGGCATTGCGGCTGTAAATGCGCAGGCGAGGTTACTCATTCCGACAGACATCATGTCTTGATTGATTTCGGTTCGGCTTCCCGTTCGAGATGCGAGCGATTTTGCCATCACAGTATTTTCAAGAGTGGCTAAGAAAGCGATAGCAACGGCAACTCCAAGAAGGTTCGAGATGTCAGCAAATAAACCTGCACTTGTCGGTTCAGGTAGACGAAGGGTCAGATCGTTTAGGGAAAAGCTAGGGAACGTTGGGACTGCAGCATTCCAGCCGGGCGACTGTGATGCGATTAAGGTTGAAATAATTGAGGCAAGAGCGAGTGAGATTGCAAAATTAGGCAAAGCTTTCAACCACCTGCTCATGGTAAGATAAAGGGCAAGAGTGCTAAAGCCAAGGATGGCGGGCTGCCAAAGATAGGCTTTTTTTGCCGCTATCAGTTCGCTGATCATACCAAAGAAATTGCTGGCAGGAACCACGACTTCGCTTACCCCAAAAAGATGCTTGCACTGGTTGATGATAATCAAAATAGCAGCACCGGTGATATAGCCCACTAGAACACTTTGGCTAACGTATTGAATTAACTCAGCAGCCTTTAGAATTGCGCCGATTAAGCAAATCATACCGACCATGAGAACAAGGAGAGGCATAAGATTCAACTTCTCGGCGGTGGAGTAAGTGCCGGCTGCGAAGAAGCTAAAGACCATGAGCGAGGTCGCGTTAGTGGGGCCCAGAATGGTATGCTTAGAACTTGCAAATAGTGGCGCAACAATAGCTGCAATTGCAGAGCATACAATTCCATAAAGAATCGGAAGTTCGGCAATTGCCGCATAAGCCATGCCTTGGGGAATCGCTAAGAGGGCGATATTTATCGCAGCCCGAAGATCCGCTTTACCGTCCAATGAGGTGTAGTCTGAAAGGTTGTCTCGGAAGGGGAAAAGGCGGAGCTGATTGCTGGCAGCCCATTTTTCAAAAGCGCGATATGCGAGTCTGACTTGTCGCATGACCTTATCCATATTCGTAATCTATGCGCGTTTAGTGGCACGGCGAAAGAGGAAAGTCCCTAAAGCGATGCAAGCAAGGTTAGGAACCCACATTAAAACTTTGGTGAGCATAAGGTTTGAGCCCTGAGTTTCATCAGCAATGATAAAGAAAATGAAGTAGGCTACTGCGACTCCAAGACTCATACCTGATCCCGATGAAGTTTCCTTTCTTCGTGCTGAAAGCCCGAGAGGAATTCCGACGAAGGCAAGGGCTAGGGGAGCAAAGGAAAAGGAGATTCGGCGAACTCGTTCGGCATCAAACTCGTCTAGTTTTTCGTCGGTTAAGTTTGCGGGCGGGTTGGCTAGAAGTTCGCGGATTTGTTTGTTATCGAGTCGATTGGCTTTTACTCGACGAGTTTTTCCTGCTGCTAGGGGTAGGATCCAAGGCTCGATTTCTCCCGCGGAACCTTGCTGGATAGCCTGATCCTCATCATATTTTTCTAGCCAAACCCCACTGAGTCGTAATTCAAGCTTTTCGACCTCTTTGTCGGGAGTGATTGACGCAACGTCGCGTGCATATAGATAACCAACTGGCCACTCGCTGATTTCATCTGCTCCCAACTCATAGGCGTGGAATCCCTGAAAGCTGTCGTCCGAATTCCGTGATTCGATATAAATCCTTTGTCCTTTCAGCCGGGATTGCACGACTCCTGGGTCAAGTAAACGAAGTGGATCCTCTTTAAAGGTCTCATAAAGCATTACCTTGAGTTCGCCTTTGGATCGTGGAGAAACGGTCGCGTTGAGCCAGAGACATAGAAGGGAAAGAAGTAAACCCATAAAGAGAATTGGGGAAGCAATGCGATAAAGCCCCATGCCTGCGGTACGAAGAGAATTGATTTCTTGGTCGGACGAAAGTCGGCCAAAAACAAGTAATACTGCTGCCAAAAAACCCCAGGGGATCGTGAAGACTAAGGATACTGGTAATAGCTTTAGAGTAAAGATTCCAAGGAAGGAAATAGGGGCGCGGCGTTCAACGAGGAGCTCGTTGATCTCTTTGAAGATATTTCCGAGGACTAGAACGACACTTAAAATGAGAACCGCATAAAATGCTGTGACAGATACCTGCCGGGTGATGTAGCGGTCACTTTTTAAAAACATCCTCGATGGCGAAGGATAGCCCCTGTCTCGTTGAAGGTCGAGAGGGAACGCCGCCTAAAGCATCTTCTTTTTTATTAGAAAAGGTGGCGGAGAGGGAAGGAATTGAACCCACCAAGGACAGATTGCCCTTCAACGGTTTTGAAAACCGCGGCGACCACCAGGCACGCAGCACTCTCCACGGGAAGGCTGGCCGACATTTGGGGGGGCGTCAAATGAATGAATTCGATCTGATGATTTTTTTAAATTAAGAGAATCTTAGTTTTCAGGAGTTGATTTTATATGAGGTGATGGTTTTGCGCTGGAATTGAGTTTATTATGGAAAGGTTTCGCTAGTGAAAATCGTGTGAAACCGTTGTGAATTCTCCGGATATGTTCAGAGGTTTTAGCGATGTGACATAGACCGTTGGCTGCTGCCCTTCGGTAATTTGTAAACGGCCTTGGGCGAGTAGGAATGATTCGCTGGTAATGATGAGTTTAAATTGGTGAAAAGTTTTTCGAGGGATGAAAAGGTTTGCGATTCCAAATTCGTCTTCTAGTGAAATGAAGCAATGCCCCTTCGCGGTACCTGGGCGTTGCCGGCAGATAACCAAACCTGCGATGATGAGTCGTTTTCCATGGGGTGTTTTAAAGAGGCTGGCTGAGGTGGCTAGTTCGACATTTTGTTGTTTTCGCCAAAGCCTCATTGGGTGGGGCCCTGTAGTCGCTCCCACTAGAGCGAGGTCCGCTTGAAGTCGTTCGGTAGCTGACATCATTTCTAAAACTTGTTCCTGAGCTGGCCAGGTTGCAAAAAGATCATCGAGTGGTAGTTGCTCGGCCTGCCAGAGAGCATCTCGACGATGCTTGATTTCCGGAAGGTCGTTTAAAGCGCCAGCGGCTGCGAGAATGCGGCGTTCTTTGATGTTTGGACGAACTCTCCGGAGGAAGTCATCAAGCGAGGCGAAAACGGAGAAGGAGCGTTCTTCAATCAGGCGTTCTATCGTCTTTTGACGTAATCCTTTCAGTCGGTGGAAGCCGAGGCGGAGGGTTTTATCGTCAATCACTTCGGTCGAGATCATAGAATGTTTCACTGAGATTGGCTTTGTCCTTATGCCGTGTCGTTTCGCGTCCTGCAGAAGGGTGTTGACCGAGTAAAATCCCATCGGCTGATTGTTGATCAGCCCGCAGTAAAATTCAGCTGGGCGGTGGACCTTGAGCCAGCAAGAAGCGTAAGCGATAAGGGCGAAGGAAATAGCGTGGGATTCGGGAAAGCCGTAAAGCGCAAAGGAGCCAATCGATTCGATGACTCGTTGCTGAACCTCGGGTGCAACTTGCCGTTCGTTCATACGGGTTTTTAGTTTGTTTACGATGGCATTCATGCGCTTGTCGGATCGTTTAAAGGACATCGCTTTACGCAGAAAATCAGCTTCTACACCTGAGAAGCCAGCGATCACCATAGCCATGCGAAGGACTTGTTCCTGAAAAAGAGGGACCCCTAAAGTCCGTTTCAGAATGGGTTCGAAGTCGGGGTGAATGTACTCGATGTCCTCACGACCAGTTCGGCGGTTTAAGTAGGGGTGCACAAGGTCTCCCACGATGGGACCAGGGCGGATGATTGCGACCTCAACCGCAAGATCGTAAAATTTGCGAGGCTGCATGATTGGGAGAGTGGCCATTTGTGCGCGAGACTCAACTTGGAAGGTCCCCACGGTGTCGGCTCGGCAGAGGAGATCGTAAGTGGCGGGATCGTCTTTCGGGATTTTGGCAAGATTGACCGGGCGGCCACGTCGCTCGCAAATTCTCAGAGCATCTTCCATCGCGGCCAGCATCCCGAGCCCTAGGAGGTCGACTTTAACAATACCGAGATCTTCGCAATCATCTTTGTCCCATTGTATGACCGTTCGATTCTTCATCGTGGCGGGCTGAAGCGGGACGACGTGGTCGAGTCCGTCGTCGCAAAAGACCATTCCTCCTGAATGCTGACTCAGGTGCCGGGGGCAGTGGAGGACGGCGTGGTAGAGTTGTAAAAGAGGTTTGAAGCGCGGGTGAGAAGAGGGAATTCCGGACTTTTCGATTGTTCCAGCGAGCTCCATGACTTTGTCGCCGGGGTAGTAGTTGTCCATCGAAACCTCGTCGCTTATGGGGTCGCGAGAGGCGTCGTGAACCTTGGGCGAGGCACAGAGATCGGTGAAACGGTTCGCAATCGATTCCGGGAAGCCCAAGATTTTGGACATTTCCCGGAAGGCCGAGCGCGGTTTGTAGGTGATGACGTTGGCGGTCATCGCAGCTCCGCGTGGGGCGTATTTTTGATAAACGTATTGAATGACAGATTCTCTTCGCTCGCCGGAGGGGAAATCGATATCGATATCGGGCCAGGATTGTCGGTTTTCGGAGAGAAAGCGCTCGAAAAGGAGGCCGCTTTCGACTGGGTCGACACTTGTTACGCCAATTGCGTAGCAGACTAGCGAGTTAGCTGCCGATCCCCGGCCTTGGCAGAGGATACCTTGAGATCGGGCAAAACGGACAAGATCCCAGACAATAAGAAAGTAGCCTGAGAACCCAAGTTTTTCGATAGTTAACAATTCATTATCAATTTGTTGATAATGTTTTTTACTAAAATTACAAAAACGTTTTTTAAAGCCGTTTTTCACAATTTTTCTAAGATATTCACACTGTTCGCGATCTGTGAGTAACTTACCAGTGCCAGAATCTCGGTAGGATGGGAAGCGATAGCCCAGATTTTCGAGTGAGAATTCGGAGCATTCTTGAGAGAGCGCGAGTGCGTTGTGAAAAGCTCGTGGATAGCCTGTGAATAAATTATGAATAACTTCAGGGGCCTTTAAGAAGCGCTCTCCATTTTGTTCAAGGAGGCGTCCGGCGTCATCGAGAGTTTTGTGTTCGCGTAAGCAGGTAAAAGCATCGGAGAGAAGGCGATCTGAGGATTGTGAATAAGTCGGTGAATTACTTGCAATTACTGGGATATTGAGAAAATCGCCTAAATCGAAGAGAAGCTGATTGATCCGTTCCTCTCCACGCCGGAAGTGACGAAATAGCGCGATCGAGACATTTCCTGGTCCGAAGTGGCGCAGTAGGTGGTTGGCAGCTGAGAGTAAATTAGCTTTGGTGAGCTTGAGGAGAGATTCCGGACTTAGGATGGCGTGGGTTCCAGTGAGATCGTGATGTTTAAAAACATCGACTGCTGGTTGACAATGAAGAGAGGTCAGGAGGCGAGAGAGGTTTTGATACCCGGTCTGAGATTTGTTTAAAATCGTTAGTTGGTGAAACCCAGAAACAGATTCCAAAGTAGCTCCACTAATCGCTTTGATTCCAACTTTTTGAGCTTCGGCGTGGGCTCGAGCGGAACCGTAAAAGCCCATGTGATCGACGAGGGCAATGGATTGGTGCCCTAGTTTGGCGGCACGATTCACCAATTCCTCTGGCGGAGAGGCCCCGCGGAGAAAGGAAAAATTGGATTTTGCGAGGAGTTCCACGTTCTGGATTAGGCGTAGATTCCCGTCAGGTGCCATTTGTTAGGCGGGAGAAAAGCGAGTTGAAGGAGAAGAGAGTTTCGAAGTTCGATATCCCATTGGGCTTGTTGCCAGCCGTTTTCCCACCAAGAGCCGGAGAGTGGAAATGGGCCACGGGCTTTATGAACTTGGCCTTGGTAAGGGCCGGTGAGGAGGGCGAGTGGGTAATAGTGACGGCCTCGTTTTTCGGAGGCAACATTGATGGGAATGGGTGGGCGTTGGCGTTTAAGTGGGAGATAATTGATAGGTGGGATATCGGGGGTTAGTGGAGTTTTGAAATCGGGGGTGACAGGCGAGAGGGCGATGACGTCGGAGCGATGGGTGTCGAGTTGATGAGGAATGCCGAGACGGTTTGGTCCAACGATTCCGGAGAGGCGACGGAGAGTGTCGGCGAATTTGTTGGGATCCTTGAGGCTACGTGAAAAAAGTTGATGCTGGGCGTGACGAGGGAGAGTCGGGATGAGTTCAAGGTGGAATTCATCCGTGGGTGCCGGGGCTTTGAAGGTCTCGAGATGCGTGTGGAGGGTTCGGAGAAGAGTGTCGGGCGAGAGAGTGGGGTCTGAGAGAATGAGTTTGCGAGTGTTAGCGGCCCCGTTATCGAAGGAGAGGCTGAGTCGGATTTCAGCGGCCGCGCGTTGGTGATGATGAAGGCGGTTGCAGAGGGTTTGCAGGAGCCGTTTGGCCATAAAGAGGAGGGGCTCGTGGTTGGCGACGGGTGGTTCGAATTGGTGGGTGATGCGGTAGTGATCCTGAGCTCGGTAGAGTTTGAGGAGGCGATGATGTTTCCCGTGGGCGATATCGTGGAGCTGGGCGAGTTCTTTGCCGAGGCGTTCGGCGAGGCCTTGGCGTGGGAGTTCGGCAAGGTCGGCGAGGGTTTGGAGACCCCAGAGTTGGAGGACTGGGGCGTGAGGAAGAGGGAAGGTTTTGGCGAGGGCGAGATTGGCGAGCTTGAGTGTGAGGGGTTCAGCTTGGTTTGGGCAAAGGGAGGCGAGGTGAGCAAGATCGGGTGTTTTGCCGAGACCGATTTGGAGCGGGAGAGCGAGGTGGCTGGAGGCGGAGAGGGTTTGTGTGATCCAGTCGGTTTCCGAGGTCATGAGGAGGGTGGAAAGATCGAGAAGATAGGTCTCGGGTGTGGTGATTTCAAAATCTGGGACGAGGGAATCTACGAAGGCGAGGGTTTCGCTACGGGCAGAATTTTCGGCAGTAAAATCAGGATCAAGTAGGAGGAGGTTGGGACAACGGGCGAGGCCGCGGGTAGTACGAAAACCTGGTTGGATTTCGAATTTATGGGCGGCTTGGTTGACGGCAATCAGGTGAGATCTTTCGCGCTCACCAGAGGAGAGAAGAGCAGCGGGTTGGTCCGGTGGGGT
>DCQM01000161.1:13912-42264 GCA_002323895.1 Akkermansiaceae bacterium UBA1518 | reverse complement strand
ATCATTGCCGATGACATGAACTGGGATGATTGCGGGGTCTATGGGCATCCTTCGATTAAAACGCCCAATATCGACGCTCTGGCGAAGTCAGGGATGACTTTCCAGCACGCCTATCTTACTGCGAATTCCTGTAGTCCAAGCCGAGCGAGCATTATCACAGGTCGCTATCCCCATAATACTGGAGCCGAGCAACTGCACTGGCCGTTACCACAAGAGTCGGTGACATTTGTGGAGCGGCTAAAGGCTGCAGGTTACTACACCGCAGCGGCAGGGAAGTGGCACCTCGGCGAGGCCGTGAAAAATCGCTTTGATGACGTTTTCGAAGCTTCAACCGCCGGGTTCATACTCCCGACTGGGACTGATGCCAAACCGGGTAAGATGGTGGCAAAGTCGCCAAGTGGATGCGAGGCTTGGGTGTCGACCATAGAAAACCGCCCCAAGGACAAACCATTTTTTCTTTGGCTGGCGGCTCTGGATCCGCACCGGGCCTACGAGGACGGAGCCCTGAAGATCCCTCACAAGAAGTCTGATATCCAGATTCCACCCTACATGCCTGACACTCCGGAGGTTAGAGAAGATTTCCGACTCTACTATGATGAGATCGGGCGCCTCGATCAATACGTTGGAAAAGTGGTTACTGAACTGGAAAAGCAGGGGGTGAGCGAGAATACCATGATTGTTTTTATCAGTGATAATGGGCGTCCTTTTCCGGGAGATAAGACGACCCTCTATGATGGTGGTATTCGGACTCCGTGGATCGTAAAGTGGCCTGCTCAAATCAAGCCGGGACAGAAAACGAAAAGCCTCGTGTCATCGGTCGATATCGCTCCCTCATTTCTTGAAATCACGGGCTTAAAGTCGCCGGACTCATTCGAAGGAACGAGCTTCTTACCTGTCTTGAAAGACGCGCAGAAGATCACCCGCGAGTATGCTTTCTCTGAGGATCACTGGCACGATTTTGAGGATCATGGTCGGGCAGTTGCAAACCAACGCTGGAAGCTCATTCACAATACCTACCCCGATCTTCCTAACACTCCATCGGCGGATGCCGGGAGGAGTCCTACGTGGACTGCCATCCAGAGGTTAAGAAAGGAAAATAAACTCACTCCTGCTCAAGGTCGTTGTCTGAGCAAGCCTCGTGCTGAGTTCGAACTTTATGATCTCAAAAACGATCCCTTTGAACTTGTCAACTTGGTCTCGAACGAAGCACATGAGAAAATCCTCTCAGATTTGAAAGCAGTTCTTAAAATGCAATTCAAAAGGACAAACGACTACCTTCCTTCAAAGCGAACTCCCGATGAATTTGATCGGATTACTGGAGCTCCAGACCACTCAGTGCGTCGGCGTCCTCGCGCTTCTAAGGAAAAGATGTTTGGGACTAACGGTTCTTATTAAAGCAGCAAAAAACACTAGCTTCTAGACCATGATCTTTTCAAGGACCCCGGTGCTGTCACCATGCTTCTTTGTCACGACGTCGAGTTGATTGAGTAGGGACAACCAAAGATTATTCAACGGAGTCTCAGTCTTCATAACATGGTTGTGTCCAAGTTTGATTCCAGATGCGCCACCTGCAACTAGGGTAGGGCAGTTGTCCACCGAATGACTGGTCCTAAGGTTACTCCCGTAAACTAGGCAGAGGTGGTCGAAGAGGCTCGAACCATCGGCTTCTTTTGTTTTTTTCAGCCGATCGATAAAGCCGGCGAGCAGCTCACTCTGAACAAGGTCACGCTGTTGAGAGGCGTGCATTTTCTCAGAATTCCCGTGGTAGTGACTGATATCATGACCGCCGACGGCGATGCTTTCGCTGTTGAGCAGACTTTGAACTGGTTGACGGAAGGTCATGATCCGGGTGCTGTCTGTTTGCATAGCTAGGACCATCAAATCGTAGGTGGCTTCGACAAGTTCACGCCCATTGTTCACTTTTGGTTCGGAGATGGGTGCTTTAGGCCGAGGAACATTGAGCCAGGCTTCTTCCTTAGCGATCCGGTTTTCAAGTTTTCGGATACTTTCAAAATACTCGTCCAATTTATCTTTATCGGTGTGGCCTAATTTTTTCTCAAGTTGTTTGGCGTTTCCCATCATCGTGTCTAGCACACTGCGTTTCTCGGATAATCGCTGCTGCACTTGCTCAAGCGGGATCTTACTACCAGAAAACAAATGACGATATAATTGAACCGGATGATTTTGGCCTCCCAATGGTTTTCCTTTCGAATCCCATGACATAGATAGCCCGGGACCGTGACCATCACCATTGACGTTTCCGCCGCCGTTGATCTGGATTGAATTAAAGCGCGTGTGTTTGCCAAATTCTTGAGCTGCGACCTGATCGACAGAAATGGTATTGGCGAAACTTACGCCCGGTTGCGCGAATCGATTGGCGCCAGTGAGCCAAAATGTGCTGCCAGAATGTCCGGCGTCGTTGAAGAGACTATACTTGTGCCAAAGGCCTTGGACGATGGAGAAGTCTTGACGATGACGCTCAAGGGGAGCGAGTCCGGTCGGCATTTTGTAAGCGTTGCCTGGCTTGGTGATATCGGGATACCAACTTTCCTCGGTGACGCCCCAACCGAAGCTCAGAAAGACCATGCGCTTGGCCGGAGGCTTCGTTTGGCGAGGGCGATTTTCGGCGAAAAGATTCAAGGCAGGAAGAGCTAGGAACCCGGTCGCAGATCGTAGGAAAGGGCGTCGGCCCATTGTGTTGCTCATGAAATTATTTTCGTTTGAATTGTTCGTGTTGTATCAAGGCGTGGAAGAAGGAGCGGAAAGTGTAGTTTTTGTCTTTCGATTGTTTAACGATCTCGTTGATAAGTGTTTGGTCACTAAAACCGATGGGTCGGCCCATCCCATATTCGATGACAGCTGAAGTAAAGCTGTTGGCAAAGGCATCCTTTTGGCTGGCGATGTGGTCACGTAAATCAAAGTAATCTGAGAAAGCTGGTCCTTTATGAATTTGCCCACTAGGGTCAATCTTCCAAGTTTTCTTTTCTTGGTCTTTACTCGAAGTTTCGTAGCTGTTTTCGGTTCGCCACAAACCAACCGCGTCGAAATTTTCTAAACCAAAACCAATTGGATCAATTTTTCGATGACAGCTGGCGCACTGCGGAAGTTCCTGGTGAGCCCTTAAGCGATCTCGCGTCGTGAGAACTTTATCTGAAAGTCTTGCCAGATTGGGAACATTGGCAGGAGCAGGGGGAGGTGGTTGGTGGAGGAGTTTTCGGAGGACCCAGGCCCCGCGTTCAACTGGACTTGATTCGTCGCCATTTCCACCCATCAGATGGATTGCGGCCATCCCTAGCAAGCCGCCACGTGGGGAGTTATTAGGAAGGGCCACCTTTCGGAAGTGGTCGCCTTCGACGCCAGGGATTCCATAGAATTGGGCGAGAAGGTTGTTGATGACTACATAGTCAGCTGACAATAACTCCGTCATACTGCGATTTTCTTTAAGAAGAAAAGATGAGGTTTTGTACACTTCGTCACGAACTGCCATCTTTACGCTATTATCGTAGGTTCGATGTTTGATCAGATTTACATTAAAGAAATCGAGACGCTCCATATCTAACCACTGATGAACAAGGCCGTGGATCATTGCAGTAGACCGTGGGTCATCAAGGAGTCGGTCGGTCTGTTGGCGGAGAACTTTGGAGTCGGATAATTTGCCGGCGGTTGCCAGCTTTGTGAGGGTGGCGTCGGCTGGGGCACTCCACAGAAAATAAGAGAGTCGCTGTGCGAGTTCTTTCTGCCTGATTATTTGTTGGTCCTGCAAAGAGGACTCGGACTTGTAGAGAAACATTGGGGAGCTCAAGACGATTGCCAAGGTGCTGCTAAGGGCCTCTCGATGTGTAAGTTCATCGACTTTTCGTTTGTTTTGGTAATAGTTTAGAAGGCGATCGATAAAGCTTTGGTCTACCTTTTCTCCCCGAAATGCCTGGGTTGAGAATTCTTTAAAGCAAGCGGCTAGTTCGACGGTTCTTGGATGGTTTTTTTCTTGAGCTGATCCTTTCGCATCTGAGATTTCCAAGGTATAATTTTTGAGGCGAGATTCGGTCGTTGGGCTATCGTTTCGGTTGTAAATTCGGACTTCGTCGATCGCTACTTCACGGCCAAAATCGACTTCCCACCATTCTCCGGACTTGGCCATGTTGGAAGTATGATTGATAGTTTGCATATCACCATCGATGGCACTTTTTGCGCCTCGTTCATTCTCATTACCGTGGGTGGAACTCTGCGAGGCAGTTCCTTCCAGTGCGATGTTCTTACCTTTACTCATTACTTGCACTTCACGAAGGTGAAGGAAGTCGTTGTCACCGGCATCGGGATTAATGATGCGAATTTTTTGAGCCTTAATTCCATCTGTTTGATGAATAAAGAGACCCTCCTCAGAACGCTCTTCAACCAACTTCTCGCTATTCAATAACTGGACCACAGCTTCCATGCCTTCGGGAAGGGGGTCATCTTCAGTAGTGACACGCTCAACCTCTAGCCAGTCGATCCAAAAGACATATTCGGGGCCATATCCATTTCGTTTTTTAGTCTCTGCAAATACTCTGCGCGGGTAGTGAAATTGATGGTGCATCCCTTTTTCGCGGAGATAAAGTTGCCTCTCGTCGCGGTTTTCGCCTAGAGAATGTTTACGTGTGATTTCTAATGAAGTCTCGATGATTTGGGGATCCTCCATGGTTCCGGTTACTTCATGGGCACTCAGTAAGTCTACGTTGCGCACGCGTAGTCCGAATTCCAGAAAACGACGGTCCTTAGGTGCATTGTCTGCGCGTGCAGCGCGAAATCTCACCTTATATTTTCCGGGGGGCCAACCTGGGGGGAGATGGTATTCGATATACCCTGTCGGCAATTGATTTGGATGAATAGTCGGGATCGTGATGAAGGCGCCTTGCTCAATTTTTGGCAGATTAAGGTATCTCTTGAGATAAGAATGATTGGGTGCGGAAGCACTGATGAATTGATCGACCCGAGTGGGGTTGTCGAAAAAACGGAAGGCGCTGTCATTGGGGACAGCTGGCGCTCCCGATATCTCATCAAAGTGGAGATAGAAGGGAAGATGTTTATCTTGCCGGGATGGATGTTTCGTTTTTAGCGATTTATAGATTTTTTGATTCACGGTTTGCACTCCTGCCTTGGCGAGTTCACTTCGCCATTTTGTAGACGCATCCCATTTTTTAAAATGGGCCCGGTATTTTTTGGTTAGCTCTTCGCCTTCGTGTCGGTGGCTGACGGTAACTCCGCGTGCAAGGTAGCGGTCGATTGCTTCCTCCACTGCCTCGCGTCCTAATTCCAAATACGATTCAATTTGGTTGCTCGAAATGTAAAGGCTGCTGCCGGAAGTGTCGTAGTTGCCTAGACCATGATCTGCGGGCAATTGACTGACATTAATTTCGACGCCAAGTAATTCGCGGAGGGTGTTACGGTATTCGCGACGATTAAGGCGACTCATGGCGATTTCCCCATGGCGATCGCTCATTTTCTTTCGTAAAGTTACCATTGCTAACCCTAGGTCGTCTACTAGGTCTGCTTTCTCCAAAGGTGGGACTTGCTCTTCATCTTCTGGTGGCATCTCGCCGGCGTTAAGCGCATTGAGCACCTTTTGCCATCGTTCCGCATCGGCGGTGGTCTGAATGGTGAGGCTAAGCTTGTCGATTCGGAATTTTCCTTTGCTCTTCTTCTCGTTGTGGCAGGACGCGCAGTGGGTGTTTAAAAGATCAAGATGTTTGCTGTGAATACCCGTTAGAGAATGATTTTTCTCGCTCGCTCTGCTCGTTGCAGTCGTAGAAATCAGGGTAAAGAGGCATGATAAAAAAGCAGGCCGCCAAAAAGCGCCAAAACTTGAAACCGGAAAATACAGTCTGGCCATTTTTTAGATTAGATCTGGAGGCGGTGAGGAGTCAGAAGTGCTGACGAAGTAACGTCTCCAACCCCGAAGACATTCAATATGTTACGAAAATACACCGGCGATCCTTTCGCGTCATTTAACAACTTCGGTCAGTGTCCTTGGGACCGTCCCGTCTCCGGTTTTTTGGCCGCCAAGGATCCAAGCTAAATTGAATCGGGAGATATAAGCGCCCTTAATTGGGTCGTGTTCATAGTGCAGATAAATCAACCCGGCACTTGGGGTGTTGGGCCGGCCCACTGTGAGTGACGAATATCCGCTGCGTCCAGCGTCGATTAAGCGCTTGATGGGCCAGGTTTTGCCGCCATCGAAACTGGCCCAAACAGTGACTCTTTCACGGTGTTGGGCGTCGGTGTCGAGGTTGCTGAAGATTAGGATGTCGCGATCCCTCGCAGGCAGCCGAGTCAGCCCCCCCATGCAGCCATAGGTTCGCCCCTGATCTCCATCGGGCAAAGCATCGATGATTTTCCACTTTTCCCACGTAACTCCGCCATCGCTGCTCCATGCCTCTCGCCGTCGTTTGTTACGCGGTCGTTTGGACCAGTGAACACGCGAGTTGTAATAGATACGCCCGTCGGAAAGCTCGATCAGAGCAGCCTCACCTGTTCCATTTTCGGGAAATGGCTTGCTGGTCTTCCAGCTTCTTCCGCCGTCATCACTATAAACAGCATTCGTGTATTGCAGGGGCCATTCCGCTTCCCCGCCCTTGGGGCCATAATAGCGTGACGGCCGAATGAGCCGTCCACGGTAGCGTCCGTGGCGGAGCGTGATACCGTGTTCATTCATGTGCATGGAAGGCGTATTTCCATTTTGGTCGTTCTCAATTTTTGTTTTTTGGATTTGCCACGACTTACCGTCGTCTTGACTACGGTAGATCGTGAGTGGGGCAGGCGGCTGCCGGTCCTCTATAAAGACAAGAATGTCGCCGGAGGTGGTATCGACCGTAGTTCCTCCACCATGATATCCCTTTTTTGAAACTGAGATGGCTGAACCCCAAGTCTTACCGCCGTCCTCGCTTCTGCGTACGACCACGCCGTCATTGCCCCAAACCGCCAGGACCGTTCCTTGAATTGTGACGACCACATTTGGATAGCGTTGATCTTCGAATAGGCGCTGAGTTTCAAAGACCGGAGCACTCAGAAATGGGGCAAGGGGATCGTTACCGAGGCATGAAGTCGACAACCCGAGCAGGGATAAAAAAATACTGAGATTGGAGCGCACTAAGTTCATCATTGCTTTAAAAATACACTTTTAAGTCAGAAATACCCGGTGATTTCGGCTACTTGGAGATTACTTTTGACGGAGAGATATTAAAGGACACCATTTTTGGTGACTTTTAATCGGATCAATTTTTTCTGTCTGGGATTTTGATATTTCGATTCCAGGTTGTGTGCCAGTCGTGGCTCCGCCAGTTATCACGCGTTGCGTAGCTCCTTACGATCAAGCGATCTTCCTTGGTGCCTTTCTTATCGATTAATTCGACATACAGGAAACCATGTAATAATCCAACGCCCTGCCCGGGGGTCTTAGGATCCGTTTTTGCGGCGCCTATATCATCGGGGTTGAACACCTCAATTCCTTCTGCCAGCTTGCCTGAGAATTGTTGGCCATTCCACATCATCTTGTTGGGTGGCGAACCGTGAGTGTGGCCGTGGAATAAGGCCAAGACGTTAAAGGCTTTGATTGCTTTCCAAAAAGCCTCCAGGTCTTCTTCCGGCCAGTCGTATTCGGGGCAATTTGGGTGCAAGTGAAATGAAATGATGACTGGTCGGCCGCTCTTGCCAACCTCCCGAGCAAGATCTTCACGCAGAAATTCTAGGCTGGAGCGCGGGGCATAGTGGTGGTCTTTACGGCGCTTATCGCCTTCCCCAGCGAATATCCCAAGATTGACACAATGAAGCGGTCCCCAATTCCATGAGTAGTGCAACCCGTTGTCGGAGCGGTTGACGATTCCTGGACGTTTTCGGTTTCGTTCAATTATATCTGCGACAATAAAGGTATCTCCCTGCGGCCCGTCATGGTTTCCATGGACCTCATAGACCGGAAATGGAATTAAGCCATCCTTCCCCGTGAGTCCGTAGTCAGCCTTGTAGCGCTCCCACTCAAATTTTTGCATGGCCGGGTAATTCGCGCCGTTTTTGTCTGCGCTATCAATGAGGTCTCCGGTATTAATGAGTCCGAGAATTTCCCCACTGACCTTCCCCCCTCCATGATCCTCTGGAATTGACCGACCAGGAAAACTTTTTAGGAGTGCGATTGCGCGACTGTTTGCCGTTTCTGAATATGGATCTAGTCGCTTAGGAGAGTGCGATTTTTCGGCGAGGTATTGTGGATCTCCTACGACCAAGAAGCTGTATTTTTCGGCTGCTGATACATTTGCGATGATCTGAAGAATAGCAAAAACGAGATAGAATTTCACTTTGTTCATTTTTTCTTTTTTGGAGGAGCTAAACGCTTCTCCTTGGGAAGTTGGAAGAAGGGTTTTAACTGAGAAGAAAGGTCAGCCACTAATTTTTTATATTTTGGGTTTTCTGCCAGATTTGTCACTTCCCCTTGATCGACGCTATGATCATATAATTCGCGCCCAGCTTTGCCTCGCAGCCATTCTGTATATCGATATCGCTCGGTGCGTAGGGAGTATCCCCACGCATTGTGGCGATGCCAAATTTGGGTGACGGCTGGTTTTTTCCAGCTTGGATCGGAAGGATTGCGAAGTAAGGGGCGCAAAGATGCCCCTTCCAAGTTCTTGGGCGGCTCCAACCCACAAAGATCTGCGAGAGTCGGATACAGATCAAGCAGCTCAACTGGTTTTGGGGATGCCTTCCCGCGGGTGAAACCAGGAGCCGCGATGAGCATCGGCATACGGGTGGACCGTTCAAATGCTTTGCGCTTATACCAGAGCCCCTTTTCCCCAAGGAAATATCCATGGTCTGACCAGAAAACGATAATGGTATTCTTTATGAGGTCGTGTTTTTCAAGAGCATCGAGAAGCCGGCCGATCTGCGCATCGATAAAGGTATTGCAGGCATAGTAGGCTTGTTTGCAACGCCGTGCCTCATCTACCGTGATATTTGGAAAGTAGTAGGGCCAATTTTTGGAGTCTCTCATATAGGCCATTGGCGGAACATCTTCTAAATCCTTCTGGGCCTCGTTCAAATCAGGAATGGTGATCTCCTCGAGAGGATACATATCGAAGTATTTTTTCGGCGCGACATAGGGGCAGTGTGGATTGAAAAATCCGGCAGCAAGAAAGAATGGCTTGTCTTTGTGCTTTTCGATCTGGGCAATCACATCGCTCGCGACCATCCCGTCGGTATGTTCTTCGTCTGTGCTTATTGGATCCCAAACCGCCATCGAGATTCCGAGGCCTTTATTCGGGCCAAAGTTGATGATTTTGCTTTCATGAGTTTTATCGATTCCGGCAGGGTTGGAGCGCTCCGTCCATGTGGCCGGGTCATCGTTGGCATCGGTTCCGATCATGCTGGGATTCCCGTAGTGATAAATTTTTCCCGATCGATAAGAAAAGTATCCATTGTTTTTGAAAAGTTGCCCAAGGGTTACGACATCGGGATTCTTCAGGCGCAACTCATGTTTTAGCGTGTGAAGATTTAAGCTGTCGGGACGAAGGCCTGTCATCAAACTGGCGCGGCTTGGACCGCAAAGCGGCTGTTGGCAATGAGCATTATCAAAGCGAATTCCCATTGCCGCTAGTCGCTTTAGATTTGGAGTTTTTACTTGGGACTTTCCGTAGACCTCCAGATCGCAGTTCATATCATCTGCAGCGATAAATAGGACGTTCATTTTCTCTTCCCCCATGACTGGGATCAGGTGCCCGAAGAAAAAGAAAAGCAGCAAAGGCAGATTTTTTTTCATAGTATTTAGTTATGCGTCATATTTGAGGACTAAGGTGTCGTCCCGTGGGACTGAGCTTTTGCGGCCGGGGTTGAAGGTCCTCATCAGCGGGGCAAGCGCCGGATCAGTGTTTTCACCAAGAAAGTCAATCGTTCGGATGTGGGCTTGTCCATTCATATTTGATTACTCGGTAAGGATAAATATCCTGATCGGCCCCTTTCTTTTGTTCGGCAGTTCTGCAGCTTACACCGCGGAATTAATTGTCAACTGGGTGCCAAGTGCCGCTAGAGTCACCTAGATGGAATTTATCTGGGTATTCAATGTTAGGATAAGGCTTTAGATCGCTGTGGTTGGGGTAACTGCCGATCGCTTATTGATTTTTATCGAGAATATTCTAACTCTTTTGTCGGCCTGATTGGCAATCCTAGTCGCCTTACTAAGTCAGTGCGGGATTAGGATTAATTAAAGATTGATAGCACACCTAAGATAAAGAATGAGCGAGTATAAAACCGATATCGATATTGCTAGAGAAGTTTCCAGCGAACACATCAATGACATTGGAGCAAAGCTCAGTATTGATCAAAAAGATCTCGTTCCTTTTGGTCATGATAAAGCTAAGATTTCATGGCACGCAATTAATGGTGCACAGAAGAATAAGGATGGAAAATTGATCCTTGTCACAGCAGTAACGCCAACCCCAGCGGGTGAAGGGAAGACGACAACATCGGTCGGGCTTACGGATGGTTTAAATAAAATTGGCAAACAAACAACAGTTTGTCTGCGTGAGCCAAGCTTAGGGCCCTGTTTTGGCATGAAGGGTGGTGCCGCTGGGGGTGGTTACGCGCAAGTGATACCAATGGAAGATATTAATCTTCATTTCACCGGCGACTTTCATGCGATCACCTCGGCTCATAGCCTTCTTTCTGCCATGATTGATAATCATATCTACTGGGGGAATTCAATGAAGATAGATAGTCGCAGAGTGGCCTTCCGCCGAGTGGTTGATATGAATGATCGGTCGCTTAGATCAATCACGTCATCACTGGGAGGGCCTACTAATGGTTATCCAAGAGAAGACGGTTTTGATATTACGGTTGCCTCAGAGGTTATGGCTATTTTTTGCCTATCTCAAAACTTGGAGGAGCTGGAAGAAAGATTAGGGAATATTATCATCGCCTACACTCGCGAGATGATTCCAGTCAGAGCAAAAGAGATTAACGCTCATCATGCGATGACGGTGCTATTGAAGGACGCATTTAGGCCTAATCTCGTGCAGACCTTGGAAGGTAACCCCGCTCTTATCCACGGGGGGCCTTTTGCAAATATCGCCCACGGTTGCAATTCAGTGATCGCAACAAAAACGGCACTAAAATTATCAGATTATGTCGTGACGGAAGCTGGCTTCGGAGCAGATTTGGGTGCCGAAAAATTCTTTAATATTAAATGCCGGAAAGCTGGATTCTCGCCTGATGCTGTGGTGCTAGTCGCCACCGTTAGAGCCTTAAAGCATCAAGGGGGCGTTTCGAAAGATGATTTAAACAATGAAAATATTGAAGCGCTTAAAAAAGGCTGCTCAAATCTAGGAAGACATATTCGGAATTTGAGCCAATTTGGGGTGCCATTGGTTGTTGGTATTAATAAATTTGTTTCTGATTCCGAGGAGGAATTCCAAGTAATTAGAGACTACTGTCAACAATTCAATGTTGAGGTAAGTGTAACAAGTCACTGGGAAAATGGAGGTGATGGCGCGATTGACTTGGCCGAGAAAGTGGCTCGTTTAGCTGACTCGGGGGCCGCGCAGTTTAAAACTTTGTATGATGACGAAATGCCATTGATGGGGAAAGTCGAGACGATTGCCAAAATGCTTTATCAAGCAAATGAAGTAATGGCAGACAAAGTTGTTAGAGATAAAATAAAGTGGTTTCAAGAGAATGGATTTGGGCATCTACCTGTCTGTATTGCAAAGACTCAGTATAGCTTTTCCACAGACCCGAAGTTGTTAGGTGCGCCGAAAGATCACTCGCTTTCTATCCGAGAGGTAAGGTTATCTGCTGGTGCTGAGTTTGTTGTGATTGTGTGTGGTGCAATCATGACGATGCCTGGCCTGCCAAGAGTTCCAGCAGCTGATAAAATCAAGCTGGATGAAGATGGATTGATACAGGGGCTCTTTTAAAGGTCGGTTTCAGTGACTGGCTTGAGCCACATAATTCCTTATTCTAAGAGGGGAGATTATCAGTTATATTGGCTTCCATGAGTCGATGGTTCTGTTTGCTGATTATTCTCCTTGGCTGCAATTACACTTGCTCCGCCGAATCGTTGGCTGGAACGCAGCCACTTGATTGGGAAGGCGACATTGCTTCTCGACTTATTGATTCGGCTGATGCCTTTTTGCTAAAGAAGATTGAAGAGACGATAGCAACTCATGAGTTGGATCAACCAGATCGCTCGGAATTGGCACGTATCTTGGGAGTGGTGGATGAGCGAGTTACAGTAAAATCCGACATAGAGGTCTTAGGTAAGATCGCGGAGGGTGATGATTTTGTGGTCCACGAGATCCGGTGGCAGGCTTTTGGTGATGTGTATGGAGAAGGCCTATGGCTCGCTCCCCGTAATGCAAAAGAATCGATTATCGTTATACCGGATGCGGATCAAACTCCTGAGGAAATAGCAGGATTTGATGATAAGGTATCGATGAATTACCAAACCGCCCGTGAGTATGCTGCTGAAGGGTCAAACGTTTTCGTTCCTGTTTTAATTAACCGGGATTTAGGGCCGCACAAAATATCGAATCGTGAGTATCTCTATCGCCCAGCTTTTGAGCTGGGGCGTCATCTCATCGGTTATGAAATTCAGAAAGTATTAGCTCTGGTTGACCGTCTAGGTCCTAAACTAGCAGGAATCCACGGGCATGGTGAAGGCGGCATGCTCGCTTTATTTGCAGCAGCTCTTGATGAGCGGATCCCGAAGACTACGGTCAGTGGCTATTCTGGTCCTAATGCTGATTTGTGGCAGGAGCCTGCGGAACGCAATGTCTTTGGCTTACTGAAGCAGTTTGATCTCGCCTCGCTAAAAAAGATGATCGCTCCGCGGGATTTGAAGATTTCGGCTCATCCATCTGGACCCAAAGTGTTGATTGAGCCAAAAAAATCAAGAGGCAAGCCTGGGCGTCTTCTGTCATCAGGCAATCAGGAAGGAAGTTCAAACAAGCAGCTTGAGCCCTTGAAGATACTCAAAGTCGTTGACCAGAAAGCACGCCATGCCCGGCAAATGCACGAGCTTGATCGCCACAACCAACAGTTACTCGTGGAAAGCCCCTACGTGCGTCAAAAATTTATGGCGAGGCTTAAGACGACTTCGCCCCTCGCTTTTAGGGAAACTCAAAAGTTCTACCGCAACTATTTTTCTGAAAAGGTGATCGGTCGATTCAATGATGAATTACTTGGGGCTAATCCCCGCACCCGCCGAATTGAGATCAATGATAAGGTAAAGGCTTACGAGGTTGTCCTTGATGTGTTTAAGGACGCTAGTTTTTTTGCATACGGTATTTTAATTCTGCCGAATGATCTAAAATCAGGGGATTCCCGACCGTGTGTGGTTTGTCAGCATGGTTTGGAAGGGCGGCCACAGTCGACGATTGGAGAGAAAGACGAGCACTACTATGGGGCTTTTGCTACAAAATTGGCAGAGCGTGGCTATATCACTTTCGCGCCACAGAACCTCTACATTTTTGAAGACCGATTCCGAACGCTCCAGTTCAAGGCTAATTCAATTGGTCGCACCTTGTTCTCTCTCATGGTTCCACAGCATCAACAAATCACAGACTGGCTTGGCGGGTTGGACTTCGTTGATGCTAAGCGAATTGGTTTTTATGGTCTTTCCTATGGTGGAAAATCGGCGATGCGCATTCCTCCGTTGGTGGACAACTATTGTTTGTCAATTTGCAGTGCAGATTTCAACGATTGGGTGTGGAAAAACGCCTCAACACGGAGTCCATACAGTTACTCGAATAAAGCTGAGTATGAGATTTTTGAGTTTGATCTTGGGAGCACCTTTAATTATTCGGAAATGGCTGCGCTCATTGCTCCACGCCCTTTTATGGTTGAGCGGGGCCATTTTGATGGAGTCGCACCAGATGAACGAGTAGCCCTTGAGTTTGCCAAAGTAAGGCATTTGTATTCGGCTAAACTTGGGCTCGGTGAACGTGCCGAGATAGAGTGGTTTGTTGGACCCCATAAGATTAATGGGAAAGGAACTTTTGAGTTTCTAGACCGCTGGCTAAAGCGCTAGGAGCGGTGCCTCTGATTTGGTATGCCACTCTAATAGCACCCTGCTTAGTTTCTGATTGAGCTTACCCAAAGAAAGGTTCAACCATGTTGGTTTCGAAAATTCATCTCGAACAGTGAAGAGTAGAATCTCCCGTCATCTGGCTAAGCTAGGACCTCGGACATCAAGGCATTACTATCCGCAAACTTGTCAGTCGTAACGCCGATTTTTTTGAGCATAGTGAGGTGTAAGTTTGCCAGTGGCACTGACTCCTCGAAGCGATGGTAATTGCCATGCTTGAATCCCAAGCCCTTACCGCCTGCCAATACCAGAGGGTAATTTCTGTTGTTGTGAGTCGTGCTGTTACTGCAGCCATAAAGAATAGTTGTTTGATCGAGAAGGCTCTTGCTGCCGTCTGCGTTCGAAGGAGTCTCACGCATTCTGGTGAGAAATTCGGCAAACTTCCGTGACAAAAACTGGTCCCATTTTCCAAGTGGCTCGATCCCATTGGGTTTGTTCCAGTCATGGCAGAGAGAGTGAATGTTTTTCCCGAAGCCGAGAAGTTGTGGGAACTTACCGCTCAAACTTGTGGCATCTCCCATACTTCCAATTTGGTATGTGGCAACACGTGTCGAATCAGTTCGAAAGGCAAGATAGATGAGTTCGTACATTGTCCCGACATAGTCTTCTGGAACATTTGAATCGGATTCTAGCTTAAGACGTTCGCGATCTTGATCAGTGAGCCCGGGTTTTGGGAGATCAATCCATGCCTGGGATCGCTCAACTCGCTTTTCTACCTGACGGACTGAGTCCAAATATTCATCGAACTTTTCCTTATCATGCTGGCCAAGGTGATTTCGGACCTTCTTAGCGTCATCAAGAACGAGGTCCAACATGCTTCCGGCACTCCTCAGGCGGCGACGTCCCCTGGCGGTTGACTCATCGCCACCGCCGAAAAGGCGCTCAAAAATTTGGCGTGGTTGGTTGAGAGCGGGGATGGGGCGACCGTGTTCGTTGTATGAAAGAGTGCTTGATCTTGTGGGTTCACCGACACCTCCATCTGTGGACATGACCAGGGAGGAAAACCGAGTCTTATCGGCCAGTTGGCTGGCGGCGATTTGATCCATCGATTGAACGTTTTGCAGATCTCTGCCTAATAAATCGCAACCGGTCAAAAAAGTGTCTCCGCTATCATGGCCGTCGATCTTGCGAACGTCAGGATGTGACAGGCCGCCAAGGATAGAAATATCTTCGCGTAGGGATTCTAAAGGACTCAGAGGGTTGGAGAATTTAAAGTCGGCTCCGGCCTTTTCTGGGAACCAATTCCAACCGGCTTTGCCACTGTCAGCGGGCGCCATGGAAACTCCGAACGGGAAATAGATTGCTGCCAATCTTTTTGGGGAAGGATTCAAGGCCTCACTCCCCATGCATTCCAGAGACGGGAGAGCAAGGGTCGCTCCAATTCCACGTAGAAAAGTTCGACGATTTAAGTGCCAAGGTTTCTTAGAATGCATATTCGTAAGTTATTTGGATTGAAAGTCGGGCCGCTGCACGACCGCAATCAGTAAATCTCTCACGCGCAGGTTATTCTTCAAGAACTGATTTGTGAGATTGGAGATCAGGGTTTCGTCGGAGAATTCCAGACTACGCCCAAGAGCGTAGGTCAGGACCTTTGACACGAAGGCCCGTGCGAATTGTTTGCGCCGATGCTCCCTAAGGTAGCTTTTTAGTCCACTGATCCCTTGAATCTTATGCCCGTCCGGAAGTTTGGCACTCGCATCAACTTCCAATTCAATGGTTTTTTTCCCATGGATTGGTCTTATGACTTTTTCTCGCCAAAGTCCGATGGCATTAAATTGTTCAAGAGCCTGACCCCAAGGGTCGAGGTTGCGATGGCAATCGGCACACGCGGGATCATGGAGATGAATTTCAAGCTGTTTACGAATCGGAAGCTGCGCAAAGTTTGGATCGGCAGTCTCAAGTTCGGGAACGTTTGGAGGGGGAGGCGCTGGTGGATCATTGAGCAACCGCTTACGTAAAAACACTGCGCGTTTGATGAGATTCGAATCTCTACCCGTCGAATTTGCGGTGAGGATTGATGCCTGTCCTAAAAGCCCCCCCCTTTTCGATGCGTTTTTGGCGCTTAACTTGACCCGTTGGAATTCTCCCGCCATGACGCCATCAATCCCATAATGTCTCGCCATTCGGCTGTTTACGGTCACGAAATCCGAATTGATAAAATTTTCGGCAGAAAGGTTATGGTCCAGGACTTCGGAGAAGAAAGCGAAAGTTTCGCGGCGCATGTCGCCTTTTAATTCGGGCTTAAATCCAGGATGGATTTTCTGGTCGATGACAACACGATCTAACGCGTCGAGGTCTAACCATTGGGAAACAAAGTTTTCCACAAACTGCTGCGAACGAGAATGCTTCAGCATTCGCTCGACCTGGCGGGTAAGGACAACGGGCCTACTTAGCTCGCCTGAATCTGCAGATGCCAGTAGTTCCTGATCAGGCATAGTACTCCATAAAAAGTAAGAGAGTCGTGCAGCTAGCTCATGTTGTGTCAAAGGCCTTTGCTTCACTGAGAAGGGCTCAAGAATATAAAGGAAATGAGGTGAGACGAGCGCCATTGCTAGGGTCTCTTTCATTGCTTCCTCAAAGGTGGGCATTTCCTTCCGAACAACTTTGAAGAATTCCGTAAATCGAACCACCTCATCATCAGTGACCGGACGTCTCCATGCGCGCGGGAGGAATCTCTCGATAACTTTCCTGACGTAATCTGGCCCAAGCAACCCAGAATGTGAAACAGGATCGTGAAGGATTTGGCGATGATGAGCAGGTGGCCAACTCTCAAAAATGGGTCCCTTGAATTCCAATGATTCGATCACCGGGTGACCGCCGTAAGGGTTCGTCACAGAAATAACTAGCCCTGGATACTTGCCTTGTCCTTTCACTGGCAATGGAAAGTTCTCCATCCGTCCCGAGAATTCGTAGTCGTGCCATCCCTTCTCGGTAATATCGATTTCTGCCAGGGGTTTCCGATAAACCTCAGTGTCTGGTCGATAGCCTACCATCACTCTCATTCGGGGCAGCGGACTTGGTGTGCCCTCATTAAATTCCCCTTTGGCACGAATGCGGATTCGGAATTCTCCGGTCTCGGGGTAATCGTTCTTGATACGTGCGATGAATTCCTGATCTTTTCCGAGACGGTTCGACGGTTTGGTCTTTCGGTGCCACTTATTTTCCGTCGACTTTTTGAAAGTGTATTCGAACACTTTTGGTTCTGGGGTCGTCGTAATGACGTGGTCGAGTGCGGCACGGGCAGCCTTCAGATAGTATTCAAATTGAATGCCGGTCATTTGCAGCGCGCTTCCATTGTTAAGCATGCCATCAACGGAGACACCATCGGGCGGCAAGTCCGACACAAAGGAAACATCTAGTCCTAGAAGATCGCGCATCGTATTCTGATACTCGGCCCGATTGAGGCGGCGCACTACCACGCGACCACCTTTACTTTTTCGTGAGTCGGCGGCTGATTTGATTTCCGAATTTAGCCAGCTTAGAACCATCCGTCGTTCATCAGCGCTCAATGCCGGTTCTTCCTCCGGAGGCATTTCTCCCAAGTTGATTGCTGAGCGAACGTCTTGCCAGTGTCTTGCGGCTTTGCGGTCATTAATGAGATCGGTAGAAATCGTGTCCAGGCGAAGCTTGCCCTTCTGCTTTTCAGGACCATGGCAAGCATAACAGTGCTTTTGGAAAATCGGTTGAATCTCCGTGATATAATTAGGTTCTGAAGCCAATAAAGGGGCAGCAAGCCGGAGTAGCATCAATAACGTAAGCAATCCTGCTGACTGGTGATTATGGATTAAACTTTTCAAGGTCGCTTGTTTTAGTGGCAATAGGAGATGAGCCAGTGCTGGGCAATTGAGTGGGAAGTCTTTAACGAGCCCTGTTCTTATAACTCATCATTGTGTCAGTGGTTCCGACAAGACCCTCATCGTTCGTGATTCCCTCAAAAACAATTGGCATGAGGGGTGCCGGATCTTCGTTTAGGACCCATCCCAAGCCACGCATCAAGAGGAGACGGTAGATTGGGTCGTAGTAAGTGTAGGTAAAATGACCGGTCGTAGTCCCAAAAACTCTGCCTTTCCCCAGTTCATAAGTCCAGAAAGCATCACTGCGAACACCATCGCTTTCAAGAATCTCCGCAAACGATTTAGATTCAGCGTCGCGATCCAATGCGCCAATCACCTTCACATTTTCGCTCTTTAATAGATTCCAATAGGACTCGTCATTGAAACGAACCGATTTAGGAAGGCCGTTAAAAGCAGGGTGGGTGGTATCTAAGAAAAGAGGGTGATCATGTCCAAATTTACTCCATTTTGACTCTCTATTTCCTTTCCAAGAACAGCCAATACATTCGGCCAGCCTTTCGGCCTGTTTAATGGGTCGCATAATACACGATTCATGGATTGATACGACGCCCCCCCCACCGCTGACAAAATTCCTAAACATCTTGAATTGTTTATCTCCTAGATCTGGGAGATGAAGGTATTGAATGAGGACGTCAGCCGCATCAAATTGCTCTTGAGTTGGAAATCCAAATGCTTCCTCGACCGTAATATGAGAAATAGATTTCAGCATTGGGACGAACAATTCTTTGACCCTAATGTAGTCATGCTCGCCGCCACCGTGATCCTCGGGACCAGATAGCCAGAGAATTCTAACTTCTTTGCTAAGTTTGGCTTCATCAAACTTTCCAGTGAGTTCTAAAAGGCGTGATTTTTGCACGAGCTGATTTGGTTTTGGGCCTGTTTGCTTTTCGCGCTTATCAGAGGCCCCAAGCCATGCCATGGCTGGGAAGAGAGCAAAGAAAAGTACGAGGTTTTTAAAATTCATTTTGTTTATTTTGGACTGCGCTAGCATCTAGCGCAACCGTATATCATTTCATAGGGCGCACTCTATTGAGATCCTTGGGCACATAGAATTACGGTAAGTCGCACTGCTTCATTTCAAGCGACGGAGTGATTTGAGGTAAGGCTGTTCAAAGTCGCGCCAAGAAGGCACATCACTTCCCGGGTAAGGCATACTTTAACCATTGGGGCTCTCATTAGAAAGATTGCCTCAGAAATCAATCGCGAGAGGAAAGGTGTGATTCTTTCTGCGTTCCAATAGGTCCTCAGAGGGTTGGCTTTGTCATACGGGCTTCATAGGCGTTCATGGTATCCGAGCTAAACTTCGGTTTGCCAAAGCCGTGGCTGTTGCTAAGTGCGTCGCCAATGATATCAGTCGCTCTTAAGCGCGTTCCTGTCGGCTTGGTCGACATAATTATTTCGGCCTTACTCAGTAAGTTCACACTGGTGTGTGGTGGGACGTAACGCTCAGGCACCCAAAAACTTTCTCTTACGATCTCCGTATGTTCCCGACATCCTTCTTCGCAATCTTTTGAACAACGAGAGATTTCGCGCTCCTCGTATTCCCAATATCCGGGAATGGTGTATGCGGGGAAGTGGCTTTCTTCTGTCCATTTTTTCGTTCCTTCGTCATCCAACCAGAAGGTGTTCTTCCCGCGGGCCAAGGCAATTTCCGCAGCGCGGACATTGACAAAATAACTCGCGAATTCTGAGCCAGGGCGATTAAATGTTTCAAAAGCAACTCTAACCCGATTTTTGTCGATGGTATTTTCGGTGTATCCTCCCCAGGAGGACGAGTTCCCTTCCCACGGCTGATTGGGTCTTTGGGTAAGGGGTTGATAATACTGCCGAGCTGGCGAGCAGCTCTGAAAAAAACCAGCACTACCCAGAAGTGCGATGAAACATAAAACGCGCTGCATATTATTTGGACTGGCGGTGGTGCTATTTGATTCAAACAAAATGGATGGTTCTTCGAAAGTTTGCCCTTAACGCTTTGCCAAAGTTAAAGATTGGATTCACGGCATAGCGGCTTTAGGCGCACTGTTTTAAGCTTTGCGGATGATTCTATCCGAATCCTGAAATTTTTTCAAATTATGAATACGCTCGCCTCCGAGTGTGATTCATAGAGAATGACGGCTACTGGTGATGAGACGTTTTCTGATTACGACGCTATCGATATTTGTGAGCTATTTGCTGCCGATTTTTTCTGCCGAGCGCGGCGACGAGACTTGGTGGTCACTCCAGCCGGTCGATCGGCCAGATGTGCCTGAGGTTTCTGATACGAGTTGGGTTCGTAATCCGATTGATCATTTTGTTTTGGCAAAACTCGAGCTTGAAGGTTTGAAGCCTAGTCCAGAGGCTGATAAGCAAACTCTTAGGCGGCGATTGTATTTTGATCTAGTTGGACTCCCGCCGAATCTCGGTGTCGAAGGGGATGTCGATGTGTTACTTGCTTCGCCTCGCTATGGCGAGCGCTGGGCGCGGCACTGGCTAGACGTTGCACGTTTTGGTGAGAGCCAAGGTTTCGAGTATGATCAGTTGCGCGAAAACGCGTGGCCTTATCGTGACTGGGTGATCAATGCTTTCAACGATGATATGCCTTATGATCGCTTCGTGAGTCTCCAGATTGCAGGAGATGTCTTAGAGCCCAATAATCCCGATGCGATTACCGCAACCGGGTTTTTGGTTTGCGGGGCATTTGATGGGCTAAAACCGAACGGAGACAAACAGCGCAAGATCATGCGTCAGGACGAGATGGAGGATCTGGTTGGCACGGTCGCGCAGAGCTTTCTTGGGCTCACCGTGCATTGCGCTCGTTGCCATGACCATAAGTTTGATGCGATCACGCAAAAAGAATATTACCAGATGGCTTCTGCCTTGGCTGGTGTCACCCGAGGTGATCGGGAGGTTCCCGCTGGTGGCGATCCAGAAGCGTTACAAAATTCACTGGATGCGGTTACCGCAGAATTATCGGAGTCCGAGCAGCGTATCACCCAGAAGATTCTTGCTTCTAATAAAAGAACCGTTCTGGCGGTCAATCGGGTGAGGCCAATCTCTCGTTGGACCTTTGATAAAGACCTCCGGGACGAAATTGGCTCCGCACACGGTGAAGCCAAAGGTGGTGCGCGCGTCATTGGCGGAGTTTTGCATCTCGATGGCAAAGATGACTATGTCATCACGGCGCGCATGCCGCGGGAGTTGGGTGCGAAGACACTCGAGGCCTGGGTGAAGTTAGATAATCTTGATCAGCGCGGAGGCTCAGCGATTTCGGTTCAAAACATCGATGGAGGGCAGTTCGACGCGATCGTATTCGGCGAGCGTGAACCACGTCGCTGGATGTCAGGGAGCAACAGTTATACTCGTTCCAAGAGCTTCGGGGGTCGTGAGGAAATTGATGCTAAAAATGGGTTTGTTCATGTTGCGATGACCTACGCAGAAGACGGAGCGATCACAGCCTATCGGAATGGCAAGTTGTATGGGAAGACCTACCGCACGGGGCGATCAAAGTATCTTGCCAAGAATCATCAGGTGCTCTTCGGGCTACGTCATGGGAAGAGCGCTGGCACTGGGCGCATGTTAGCGGGTCAAATTGATAAAGCTCAGTTATACGATCGTGTTCTATCGGCCGAGGAGATCGCAATCTCGGCGGATGTTCGTTATGTCACCGAAGCGGAGTTGGTTGCGGCCTTAACTCCGGCGCAGCGTAAGACTCGCAATGAGCAGAAAGCCGAGATTTCTCGCCTTAAAGGCGCGCTTTCTAAGATTCAGAAAAAGAAAGTCTACGCTGTGCGCCCGTCAGGTTCGCCGGTCACGAAACTCTTAGAAAGGGGTAATCCTTTCGATCCTCGCGAAGAGGTTTCGGCAGGAGGGGTCGCAGCAGTTAAATCAACCTTGCCTGCAGATTTTGGTTTGGCCCCGAATGCGAGTGAAGCCGAGCGCCGGAAGAAACTCGCCGCTTGGATTTCACAACCGGACAATCCGGTGTTCGCTCGTGTGATGATGAACCGGCTTTGGCATTATCACTTCGGGCAGGGCTTAGTGAAGACACCCAATGATCTTGGTTTTAGTGGTGGTGAAGCCTCGCACCCAGAGTTGCTGGACTGGCTCGCGGCCGAGTTCCGGGCACAGAAATGGAGCTTGAAAGCGATGCATCGACTGATTGTCAATTCTGCAACCTACCGGCAGGCCTCGCGGCCCAATCCCGATGCGTCAAAAATTGATATGGGTAATGTTTTATTATGGCGGGCTTCCCCGCGGCGGCTCGAAGCCGAGGTGATCCGCGATTCGATTCTGAAAGTGGCAGGCCAACTTAATACCGTAATGGGTGGACCTGGATTTCGTGATTTTAAGATGTATCGGCACAAAGGTTCATGGGTCTACGATCCGATTGATCCAGAGGGTTCTGAATTTAATCGCCGTAGTATCTATCGCACTTGGGCGCGCGGTAATGTCCATCCTTTGCTATCCCCTCTTGACTGTCCGGACCCCTCGACTACGACGCCGACGCGTAGCATCACTACGACGCCGCTAGGGGCACTCTCACTCATGAATACCTCTTTTGTTTTGCGAATGTCAGATCGCTTTGCCGAGCGGTTACAGCTTGAGGCAGGTGATGATGTGAAGGCCCAAATTACCCTTGGATTTCGTCTCGCCTACGGTCGTGCTCCAAGAGCAGTGGAGATTGGGCCGTGCCACGATTTCATTACTGAGAACAGCCTTGCCGCTTTTTGTCGGGTGCTCTTTAACGCTAACGAATTCCTTTACGTAAATTGATCGAACTATGACTGGTAAACCTCTATCGCGACGCGAATTCTTTGAGTGGACAAAGGGGGGGCTTGGCGGGGCTGCAGTTTCCTCGCTAATGGTAGGAGAGGGCATTGCCGCCCCCCCCGTCGAGCCTAAACACGTACCAAAGGCGAAACGGGTCATTCATCTTTGTTTGTGTGGTGGGGTGAGCCAAGTTGATACTTTTGATTATAAGCCAAAGCTTGCTGAAATGCACGGTAAGTCGCTTTCGGCCGATGAGCGGCCCGATGTGTTTTTTGGTAAAGTGGGATTACTACGCAAAAATGATTGGGAGTTTAAGCAGCGGGGCAAGAGTGGACTTTGGATCTCCGATCTCTTCCCACATCTTGCGACGGTTGCTGACGAGCTAACGGTCATTAATTCCATGGTCGCGCAGTCTTCTAGTCATACTCCGGCGACCTTCCAGGAAAGTAGTGGATTCCGTCTTAATGGTTTTCCGGTGATGGGGTCGTGGGTGAGCTATGGACTTGGAAATATGACTGATAATTTACCCACCTATGTCGTGCTGCCGGACGCTCGTGGAATGCCAGCTGGTTCGACGAGTAATTGGACTAATGGTTTTTTGCCCGCCGTCCACCAGGGTGTGCCTTTCCGGACCAGCGGTGAGGGGGATGCCATCAGCAATTTGTTCCCGGCTAGGCCGATTACGGCGGAAGTGGAAATCAATAGCCGTGCACTTTTAGACAAGATGAATAGCCTGCATATGGAAGAAAGGGGCTTCGAGGATGTCTTCGCAGCGCGGGTGTCAAGTTACGAGCTGGCGGCCAAGATGCAGCTCGCGGTGCCAGAGGTCACCGATATTAGTAAAGAAAGTGAAGCGACTCGCGAGAGCTATGGATTGAATGGCAAGGAGACAAAGGATTTTGGTCGTAGTTGTTTGTTGGCGCGGAGGATGCTCGAACAGGGCGTACGCCATGTGCAACTCTTCTCCGGCGGTTCATTCGGGTCGCCACGCATCAATTGGGATGGGCATGAAGATATGAAGCGTAACCATGGCCGTGAGGCCTTGCGGATTGACCAGCCGGTCGCAGCACTCCTCAAGGATCTTCGCCAGCGCGGAATGCTCGATGACACGCTCGTGTTGTTTACCTCGGAGTTCGGCCGCACGCCGTTTACTCAATCAGGAGCCGACCAAGTGGGCACTGGGCGCGATCACAACCAAGTTGGCTTCAGCTGCTGGATGGCCGGCGCTGGTTTGAAACATGGAATCACATATGGAGCGACGGATGACGTGGGCTATAAGTCCGTAGTTGATCCTGTGCCTTGGTACGATTTTCATGCCACAGTGCTACATTTACTGGGTATTAATCATGAGGAACTCACCTATTATCACAACGGGATTCAACGCCGGTTGACCGATGTTCATGGTAAATTAATTGATGGAATTTTGGCATAGAGCAGTGCTTTACTACTGCTAAGAATGTTCCTCCGGTCCAAGATTCTTCAGTAGATCTTTCAGACATTTAATAGGTATTTCGCGGCTGTTCGATATTCATCTCAGCGGTGCGGGAATTCTACCTCTTGCCAAACTTGGTGCGCAGGAAGGTGACGAGATTTGCCATCTCCGCTGGCGTGATCTGCTCGTGTAGGTTTGCGGGCATAAGTGAGACTTCTGACGCAGTCATTGTCTTGATGTCCTTCCTCAGTATGATGTCGGTTTTACCGTCGGGGCGTTTGAGGGTGAGGCTGGTGGCTGATTCATTGGCTAGAACCCCAGCGTGAGAACCACCGGTGGAAGTTGTGACGAGGTATAGCTTGTATTCAGGATCGATTTTTCCGTTTGGGTCCAGGATGTCCATGAGGATCCCCTCATCAGGTTTGCCTGAGATGCTCTCGAGAGAGGGTCCAATTTCGTTGCCTTCATCGTCGAGCTTGTGACAGAGAAGGCAATTTTTAGCGTAAATACTTTTTCCATTTCCCCCGTCTCGTTTGACGGTGAGGGCTTTCTGATAGCGGGCGATACGTTTTGGCAGATCAGCATCACTACTGAGAGCTGCGAATAGATTTTCTGCGCGCTTGGTATGGTTGCTTTGAATGAGCTTTTCGCGTTGGATAGCAGAGAGGTCGCCAATCTGAATGGCCCTTTTTTCCAAGGCGCCGAGGAGAACTGGGAGGCGGTTTTCTTGGGAAAGAAGAGTTTCTAGCACGGCTGTGCGGGACTTTGGAGTAAGGCTTGGCCAGACCTTGATCAATTCTCGCGCGACACGAATATCGTGAGATTTTCCGAGGGCGATAACGGAAGCTTGCTGCAGAGAGGGAGGTTGTTTTGGATCAAGGAGTTTGATCGCGACGGGAGCAAGGGTTTCATAGGGAGCGATCGAGAGTATTTCGATCGCGGAGACACGTTGGTTGAGTGGAGTCTTACTATCAAGTGCCTGTTTTGTTGCTGAATTTAGAAATTTGCCAATATACCTGGAAGAATCGATAGGGAGTTTTGCGGCGAATCCAGATGAGAGCTTTCGAACTTCCGCATTGCGGCTGGTCATCATGACCGCAAGCTGATTTGCGATTATTTCCCAGCCGTTCGTTGGTTCTGGCCATGTTGTATCGCCTTGAGAGGCGCCGGCGATAAGACCTTTAAGAAAAGGAATGCTGGTTTCAGGATCCAAGCGATTAAGATGTAAAAGCTGGTTCATTAGAGCATTCGAGTCCCTCCTTCCGGCCATCGTGGTTCCGAGAGCCGGGGCTTCTTTCCATTGAGATAGCCACGATCCGTTCTGGCCATTAGCAGAGCTAAGAATCGCTGATTCCATCCAGCGATCGCTCCCATGTTGTTGAGCTAAGGATGCAAGTCGGATGGCGGATGCTTCAGTCTGAAGAGCGCCAAGGGTGAGTGCAATTTGAAGTCGAACGCTGGGATCGGGGTCGAGGGTATCGACCATCGAAAATACATGCGCACTAACCGCTTTGTCTTTTTTCAGAAGGGGTTCGGCCATGCGCAAGGCGTGGATGCGAACCCCAAAGTGTTCGTGTTGAAGTGCGGTCAAAACGTGTGAAGACTTAAGAGCTCCAATACTAGCTAAGGTGTTTATTGCGCGAATTGCGCCGCGCCAGTTTTCATCTAGGCGTTTCGCGAGCACCTCCGCTGTATTCTTGTCTGCTCTCTCGATTAGCAGGCGTTGTGCTGTTTCTCTTCGCCAAGGATTATTGCTTCCGATTTCCTGAGCTAATTCAATTCCGCTGAGCTTGGGAAAATTTGGGGATTCTTGGACTTTGGCATTTTTTGGGATAAGTCGCCAGATCCGACCGTGTGCTTTACCTTGGTCGAGGCCATATTGTTGCTGGAGAAATCGCGGAATTGCAGAGTAATCCTCGATAATTTCGCGATACATATCAACAATGTAGAGCGCGCCGTCAGGGCCGGTGCGAAGGTTTATGGGGCGGAACCATTGATCGGTCGAGGCGAGGAATTCTGACTCCATTTCTTCTGGGGCGCGAGTTGCTTTGTAGCCTGCGCCGTCGCGGTTCAGAACGGCGCGGTGGATGATATTAAGGGATGGTTCGCAGTAGAAAAGATTGCCGCGGTATTGCGCAGGGAAAAGCGTTCCCCCATAGTAAGTGGTGCTACAACCTCCGGAGAAGTAGTTGCTGTTCGTCTCGCGGTCACCGTAAAATTTAACCCACGCTGGATCACTGCGGCGCGTTACACGCCATGGGTGTGGTTCGCTTATGCGGAAGCCACGATTATAATTCGAAGCGTTGTGGGTGTCGTTGGGCGACGGCACATGAGGATTTCGGGCAAGGTAGCGATGGGGCAGAGGAAGGGCGTAGCGGACCGAGGTTCCGCCGGATGAAGGGAACCGGTCGCCAACCTCGTTCATTGTCAGGCCAAAGGTGTGCACGCTGCCGTTTACTCGTTCGATTGCGCTGCCGTCCGCCCGAATGCGGAAATCTGAGTTCCCTATTTCAAAGGGCGTCTTGAGCCTTGGCCCCGTAATTGTTCCCCCACCGCTGCCGCTACCGATGTAGATCCAGCCATCGAGTCCCCAAATGGGATTGTTGATACCGCGTTCGATAGTGTTGGTGGCAAAGCCGGTGAAAAGGGTCTCCCGGACCTCGGGTTCGCCATCGCCATCGCGATCAGCGAAGAACATGATATGTGGCGCACACGTCACGATGATTCCTCCATTCGCGGGCACAATACCATAGCATGGTGGCAGGTCGTCAGCCCACACGGTTGCTTTGTCCATGAGTCCATCGCCATCTGTATCAGTAAGTAATTTGACCGTTCCGGTCTGCCGTTTTGCTGCCGCTTCCGCGATAGGTCCTCCCTGGAACTCCCAGCGTACGCGCCGCACAGTTTTATCGAGTTTCCCAGTCTTGTTCAGTTGTTCGGTATCAATATGACCTTCAATATTGTAGCCGTGCAATTCGCAGACGAAGACGCGTCCGTGCTCGTCCCACGCGATGCACGAAGGTTCCTCGACAATTGGTTCGCTGGCTACGAGCTCGATACGAAACCCCTCCGGTAAACGGATATG
The DNA here is from genome assembly GCA_002323895.1 of Akkermansiaceae bacterium UBA1518. Lineage (GTDB taxonomy): Bacteria > Verrucomicrobiota > Verrucomicrobiia > Verrucomicrobiales > Akkermansiaceae > SW10. The sequence goes on along the minus strand of DCQM01000161.1, from coordinate 15,046 downwards.
TTTTGCGCTTTCTTTTGGGGAAAGTGGCTGGGGAGCATCGGCGGCTTTTTTGATCTCGCTCCAGCAGGGTGCTAGGAAAAACCCGGAGGTGATCGTGAAGATAATGAGGTGAATTCTCATAGCGTGTTTCGTAGGTATTTTTCTCGCTCTAGTGAACCAAGCAATATCGGAGATACTGAAGGAGGCGCCACCGGAGGAATTGGCTCGCTCCGGCATGCCGATAACAATAGAATCAAGAGTGAACGTTAATACACAGAAGTTTCAGTGAAAGGATATCTTAGTTTTTGTCTTATATTTTTTGTTTTTGTTTCGCGTGGACTTTGCCAAGAGCCAGATCTCATCACTTTAGAAAACGTTTCTTCAGCAAAAAGAATCGTAGCAGACGAACCACTCCGGAAAAGGTTTTCAGCTGAACAAGCGGCCCGATATCTCGACAATACGTCACTCGCATGGCAAAAGCGCCGTAATTGTGTCACTTGCCATACTAACATGGCTTATCTCATGGCTCGACCTGCCCTAAGCGAGGTATTAAAAGACTCTGGCGAAGTTCGAGGATTTTTTGAGAGCTACTACTTGGAGAGGTGGGGAAAAGGAAATACCCCTCCAAAGCACGCATACAATCCGGTGGTCGTAGGGTCTGCCCTTGCTTTTAATGACGCTCAAACCTCAGGGGAATTATCGGCCGTAACTCGGCAAACGTTGGACATGATGTGGAAGACGCAACGGAGTGATGGTGGATGGAATTGGGCTAAGTGTGGATGGGCTCCAATGGAGATTGATGACCACTTTGGGGTAACATTGGCGGCTCTCGCTGTCGGAATCGCACCGGGAGATTACCGAGAAAGCGAAGCTGCCAAAAAAGGAATGGAAAAGATACGCCAGTTCCTCAAAGACAATCGGGCGCACTCTCTCCATCATCGTATGATGCTCGCCTGGGCATCTTTGCGGATCGATGGCCTATTAGAGGACTCGAAGCGAACGGAGATCCTCAAGGAAATGCTTTCGAAGCAGCTCTCTGGCGGAGGATGGGCTACACCGGCATTTCTAGTTGATTGGGAGGATTATGAGCGATTGGATAAAAAGCCGCACGATCCCAATACCCCAGATGCTTATGGCACTGGCCTCGCGATTATC
>DCQM01000161.1:3959-13513 GCA_002323895.1 Akkermansiaceae bacterium UBA1518 | reverse complement strand
CAACGCCAGAGTGGGAGTTGGTTTACCCGCTCTCCCGCAGAAGATAGTAAGCATTATATCACAAATACTGGTACCGCATTTGCAGTCCTAGCCCTCCAATCTTGTGGTGAATTCGAACGCTGGCCTTTTGGGAAATGACTGATTGATGTGATTTTCTAACGGGCGATTAATCGGACCTTGGTGATTTCCTCTTTCTAGCTAAAGGCGCGGGAGAATAATTTCTTTGATTACGCTATCTGCTTGAGGGTTGTGTGAAGCTGCTAAGTTTGATGCTTGAGATGGCGCTACCTATTTACCTATGGGTGTGGTCTCTCCGAGCAGACTCGAAACTATTGGTTCCATCGCTTTTGCCCATGCTGCATATCCTTTCTGGTTGGGATGCGCACCGTCGGGAATGAGATCGCTTTTCATTCTGCGGCCGTCGAGGAAGGTCGCGCCGATATCTCGGTAGTGTATCATTCCGTCTTCATCGCCAATATTGGAGATGAGTTTATTGACCTTCATATTCTTTTGCCTTGCGGTATCATCATCGTTGCCGCCACGCGGAAAAATCCCCAACACTAAAATTTTTGTCTTCGGCAACTTGATCCTTAGTTTTCCCACGATCAGCCGAATGTCGCGCGCCGTAACTTCGGGCGGGCTACTACTATGGTTGTTAGTGCCGATCATTAGGATGGCTAGCTTGGGCGAGATGCCGTCGATGTTTCCGTTCTCCAATCTCCACAACACATGCTCGGTGCGATCACCGCTGATTGCTAGATTCACGGCATTGCGTTTTGCGTAGTATTGGTCCCAGATTTTTTTACCACCTGCCTCACCTTCTTTGTCCCACCAATGGGTGATCGAATCACCGATCATCAGTAAGTCTACCTTGCCCTTTTTCACGCGTGCGTTAAAGGCGCGGTGTCTTTCTATCCAAGGAATTTTGTGCCAGCGTGGCTCGGGGCGAGCAGCGATCAGATTGTCTTTGCCATTGGGGGGAGGTGTTCGCCATGTTGGGATACTAACGTGGTCGTAAGTCACGGTAGTAGTGACCTTGTTGAGTTGCGAACAAGCGGGTAGCCCTACATAAAAAGTCTGTGCCATGGGAATCTCGGCAGAGCCAAGATCTCTCCAGTTGTAACCATCTGAAGACATGTAGCCAGTGAAGCGGTTACGGAAGCGAATCAAGCGTAACCAGTAAGGCGTGCTCAAACGGTTTTTTTTAATAACATGCTTTTCGCCGAGATATCGCGCCTTATGGAGGGTCGTTTCACCGCCCTTTTTTGATCGGGTGACCAGCGCGCCGCTCCAGTGTGGGATGAGTAATACTGATGCGTGACGCGAATCAGCATCGAGGGTTTCGCGCATCATTACGCCGGGTTTCGTCCACTGCGAACTCATTGGTCTGATGATACGCGCGGTGATTGTTCCGTCGCCAGTCATTGGCGCGTAGGCGAAATGGAAGGAGTCATCTATGCCGCCGATATCATGGCCTTCACCTTCCATGGTGAAGGCTTTGCCATTAAACTCGCTATAGCCGGGGAGTCCGACTTTGCCGACATCCATGCTCATAAAACCATCTGGCAAACCTGAACTCGCTGCGAGCTTTGCGGAGCTCGCACTTGTGCCGATTTCATTCGAGGCAGTAATCGTATAAAAGTAGAGTGTTTTAGGTTTTGTCTTTGTATCGTGGTAGGTAGGGGAGGAAAGCTGAGTGGCAACTTTTTGGTAGGGCCCGCTAGAGTCTGTTGAACGATACACGGTGTAACTTTGGGCATCGACACAGCTGTCCGGTTCTACGCATCTCACCCAAGTAATGCGAATTCCTTCGCGAGTAGTGCGAGCGATAAGGCCCGCTGGCACGCCGGGTGGTTTAGTCGTCTTGGCCGTTTCGAATGGTGGTCTCCAGTGAGTGAGCGTGCCAAGCCCGATGTGGTCTCCACTGTGGCCCTCCGGTCGTTTCTTTGCGACGACTTGAGCGGAGTAAGGCGCCTCGATTCTCCGGCGTTTTACGTAGTGGTTGAACGGGCGCTCGAAGATCGGGTAAAAGTTACCGCGACTGGCGGGAGATATTTTGGTGTAAGGATTATTACGCCCGCCGATTCCATACTTACCAGTGCGGTCGAGGTAGGGCTGGTAGTCAACATCCTCGCCGAGGCCATACCTTGCGCAGTATTCGAAACCTGCAAGGATACGATTATCTCTCCAGCCATAAAGGTCGACGCCCTGGTTCCAGGCGACCTCGGCCGCGCAGCCTAATAAGCCCAGTCCCAGCTGTGCATAGTGTTGAGCACGCGAGGATTCCTGACATTGGCCACTCGGGTAGACGATCGTGTGAGGGATGCTGCCGTTGCCTGCTCCAGCGATCGCGTATCGCACAGTTGCCTCAAACAATTGACGATCATTACAGAAAATGGCGATTGCCATCTTTGTTTGTAATGCGGCGGTTTCCCAGTTGCCATTAGCGAAGTGGGCGTAGTGCTTGATGGTGGGGTGCCAAGCGTCCATGAGCCATTTCTCGCAGCGTTTGACATCTTCTTCCGGCCAGCCAGAGTTCGTGTAGCGGAGGAGTTCGGCAGCATTGACAAACTTAAAGCCCTGGAGTCCTGCTGCTAGGACGCCATCGATCCCGGTCACTTTTTTGAGTGAGCCGACCCAGGCATCGATGATCTCAATTGCTTTGTCGGCATGAGCCTGCTCGCCCGTGATAGTCCACATCAAAGCATTCTGGTAAGCCGCCTCCGCATCGCTTTTGGCTTCGCTCATACGAATGGTTGGAGCTCTTCCGATTTCAGGAAAAGGTCCTAGCCTACGGTAGCTAGCCTGCGACCGCGGGCTGGCTGACAGCACTTTGAAGCCCTCAAAAATTGGAGTCCTCTTCTGTGCCACCGCAACCTCCATACGATCGAGATCAGCTCGGGAGTGGAGAAGGCCCGGATGGATAAATGCTTTGTCAGCAGAAGCCTTGCTGATGATCGAGGCGAACAGCAATAGCGTATAAAGGAGACGTTTAGAGGTCGCGCTCATGGACGGGCATCCTAAAGGTCCAAAGCTTTATTTGGAATGCAGAAATTTACAGAGGAAAGGCCAAGTAGCTATCAGTCTTCGGCGGCAAATAAGCCTTTCATCGCAGAGGTCAGTTGAGACATGGCTGTGACCGCTTCATCGAAGGGTTCGGAAGTATGCAGAAATCCGTGCAACATAGTTGGGTGGGCTTGTTCGGTGACTGGAACACCGGCGTCACGCAACCGCTCAGCATAGGCTTGGCCTTCGTCGTAGAGCACATCGTAACCAGCACTCAACAAATAGGTAGGAGGGAGTCCACACAAAGAGGCCGCGCGTAACGGGCTGGCAAGTGGATGCCCCCGCTCCTCGACGTTAGGGACGTATTGATCCCAGAACCAAGCCATAAGATCTTTGGTCAGTCCGTAACCATCAGCGAACTTTTGGTAACTATCGGTCTCTGTGTTGGCGTCGGTGATTGGATAAATTAACCATTGAGAATGAATCGGCGGAGCTTCTTCGTCGCGGGCCTTGAGAGATACTGCAGCAGCAAGATTGCCACCCGCACTATCTCCAGCTACGGCGATACGAGACCGATCGATTTGTAGTGTTGAGGCGTGATCCGAGACGTATCGCGTTGCATCGTAGCAATCATTGATCGCGGCGGGGAATACGTCATCAGGAGCCGGGCGATATTCGACAGAAATGACAGTTACACCTGCTTGGGCAGAAATACGGCGGCACAAGGTATCATGCGTTTCAATATTCCCCAGCACCCAGCCGCCACCGTGGAAATACATTACACATGGTTGCGGTCCTTGACCGGTTGCGCGGTAGAGGCGCAGTTTGGAGCCACCTGGCACCGCGACGTCTTGTTGGGAAGCAGCTTCCGGCCCGGTGCCAAAAAAATCGGAGAGATTTGTGAAGATCTCTCGGCCTTCGTCGGCCGGGAGGTCTTCATATTTTGGTGAATTCAGTTCCGCGACAGCGGCAAGAAAAGCACTCGCTTGGGGATCTAATCTCATGGCGGGGATGGTCTTCGTCAGACCGGATCGGACAGAGAGAAAGGGTCTTATCCTCTATCCCGTTTTAATCATGTTAATTTCCCCGACCTTCTCTTGTGCGAGTTCTAGCGCAGGGTAAGGTTTATCTTCGAGCATGAGCTGGTCAATTTGAAGCCATTTGTTTGGTGTCATATACACCAATTTTCCCTTACATTCGTAAGGTGTATTCAACTTGAAGTTACGGGATGTCGTTGGTTCATCAATCGCTTGGCAATCATAAACTGGGTAATGATTTCCGTTCAGAACGATGTATGACTTATAGGGCTTCACTAAATGCCTATTCACTAACAGCTGAGCGTCTTGTCTGAAATCGAGTTCAAAATCTTTTTCATGGGGGACATAGTTGTAGGTGTACTGGCTCTTGTCTTGGGGGGTCCGAGGAATGGTATCGGTCTCAATATCATCGAGAAGCTGCTTGATCATAGGCTCATCATTTTTCCAGATTCGATCATAAAGCGTATCGACCGTGTCACCATCTTCTACCGGCACATACGACTTATAGGCAATCTCACCGGTGTCTAATCCAGAGTCCATGAAGTGAACGGCCATACCAGATTTCTCATCACCATACCAGATCGTCCAGAAGCCTGGATGTCTGCCACAATGGCGGGGCAGGAGGGATGTGTGGAAGTTCACAACGCCCATGGGTGGGATATTGAGAAATTCGTCTGGTAAGAAAAATTGATACCCAATGACAACAATGACATCAGGTGCCCATTTACGCACTTGATCCATAATGCCATCATCTTTGGGCTTTCCGCAAATAATTGGGATATCTTGTTCTTCGGCAATCACATGGATGGGTTTGCTTGAGCTGCCACCTGATGTTGTTGTTGTGATTCCTTCTGTAGGTGATTCCAAAATGCCGACAATGTTAGCATCGTTGTTAACGAAATATTCCATGTGAATGGAAGTTAGCTCCCATGTCCGTGTGCCAATAATGACGATGCGTTTATTTCTCATGAATTGATTGATTGTTAGGAGTTTGCTTTTGGATGAAAGAGGAGGCAATTCGCCGTCGATCAAGGGGTGAGCCAAACTAGGAGAATTAAAAGGCGGATCAAGCCTTTAGACGGGTACGTATCCGGCGGATTATCGAATGGAAACGTTTAGGGAAGCTCCTTGATCTGGACGTTCCGATACCAGATCCGTTTTGCTTCGTCTTGGAAGCTAATATATCCTTCATCCGGGCGGTCCTTCATTGCGGATCGGCTCAAGTCTAGATCTTGGATAAGGTCCCCGTTGAGAATAACCTTAAGTTGACTGCCGTTTAAGGTAATAGTGTAGCGGTTCCACTCTCCGGCTGGCTTCACTGCCATTTTTTTGGGAGCAGATGTTCGGATCACTCCCCCACAATCATGGTGCCCAAATTTCTTTTTCCCGTGGGTGTCGAGAATCTGAACCTCAAAACCATTATCGACGTGATTTTCTAGATCGCCAATTCGCATGAAAACCCCAGAATTCCCCTTTTTGTTGAACTTAAATTCGAGATCGAGAACAAAGTTTTTATATTTTCGTTCTGTCGTTAGGTAATCGGGATAGCGTTGCCACCCGCTTTCGCCGGGGCGAGGTTTTAAGGTGATGACATTGCCTTTCTCGACAACCCAGTTTCCAGTCGTTTGCCATCCGGTGAGATCTTTCCCATTAAACAACTCCACAAAGCCAGCTTCTTCGGTCAGTTCAGTGATTTGAATGTCTTTGTATTCGACGTGCATTTTTTGTCCTCCATGGAGCTGGAGTCCAAAGTGGCCCTTGAGCCGGCCTTTGTCCTTGGTCAGTTTAGCCGAAAGGACGTTGTTAATTTTGACTTCGATATTGCGGCCAATCGCGCGCAGCTCAAGGCTAGCCCATTCTCCGGCCTTGTAGCCCCGCTTTTTCACAGCTTCGGGATCGGGTTTTTTCACCCAAGCTCGTCCGCCTGTCTCGTAAAGGCCGCCAGTTTCCTGAGATGTGTCGATTTCTACTTGGAAGCCGTTGACACTTACGTTGCTTTTGACCCGGTCTGAGCGGAAATAGAACCCACTGTCTCCCGATAAAACCCGAAATTTTGCGGTTACCACAAAATTAGAATATCGCTTGTCAGACAAAAGCATTCCGTGTCGTTTTTCACTTTTGGGGCTCCGGCCTACGATTGCGCCATTTTCAACAGACCAAGTCCCTCCGGGAAGCGCAGTCCATCCTTGCAGGGACTTGCCATTGAAAAGCGGAGTTGAGTTAGGATCTTTTCCTTCCTCGGCGAAGGCGAAGTTTGTCAAGATGAGACCGGCGAAAAGCCATTGGCTTAAAACTTTCATGAAGTCACTTACTCTTATTGAGAGGGTGTTTCTGTCAATCGGGAGAATCCTTTTTAAGTTTGAAAGGTTAAAAGTGTCATTTGGGAAATCAGAGCAGGGAGGAAGATGGGGAAGCAGGCGATCACGCGGGCAGCGTTTCTGCTTAGATTTTGCTCCAATTGAGCCTCCCGTCTTAAGTCTAGTTTTCGATGGTGCCGTTTATCAGAAGTCGTATGATGGGCGAATGATATGTTGGATTAAGTCACTGAAAGAAAAACCAAGCATCAGACTTTTTGTCGTCCTTCTTTCTCTCTTCTCGTTTCTAAATGGTGCCGAGCCAGCCGACACAAACTACGACGAGACAGAAGTGCCCGAATACCGGCTTCCGAAATTACTAAAGTCCGATCTTAGGGGGGCTGAGTTAGCCAAGAACTGGTATGAAAAACGACGCCCTGAGCTTCAAGCTCTTATTGAGAGTCATATCTATGGCAAAACGCCTTCTAGAAACCTTGGACCCTTCCAAACTCAAGTTGTTGATACTGATCCACAAGCACTCAATGGAAGTGCCACTCGCAAGCAGATTTCGATCATCATTGATGACGCGCATCAGTTGTCGATCGATCTCCTTGTCTACCTCCCTAACCGAGCAGACGGACCAGTACCCTGCTTTATGGGGCTCAATTTTTATGGCAATCAGACCGTTCATGCTGACCCAAAGATTCAAATTAACCCTCGATGGATGGCCGGGAAGTCTGAAATCGGAATTAAGAACAACCGAGCGACCGAGGCTACCCGAGGGGTCTACCACGAACGTTGGCAAATCGAACGCCTTATAAAAAGGGGCTATGCTGTTGCTACCGCTTATTGTGGAGATATTGATCCAGACAATTACCAACACGATTTTACTGATGGCATTCACCCGCTCTTTTACCGCGATGATCAATCAAAACCCGATCCAGGTGAATGGGGCACTATTGGGGCTTGGGCATGGGGTCTTTCGCGTATGCTTGACTACCTCATTGAATCAGAATCGGCTATTAATGCGGAACAGGTTGCGGTTATCGGGCATTCGCGCCTTGGGAAAACCGCCCTTTGGGCAGGTGCTCAGGATCAGCGCTTTGGTCTTGTGATTAGCAATAACTCGGGATGCGGTGGTGCTGCGCTTTATCGCCGTGAGTTTGGTGAGCGGATTCACCACATGATCAAGCCCGTCGGCTATTGGTTTTGTCGGAATCACGCAGATTTTGCTCATCGAGAAAAAGACCTCCCAGTCGATCAACACATGCTGCTAGCGCTCGTAGCTCCCCGTCCTCTCTACGTCGCGAGTGCCACTCGCGATCAATGGGCGGATCCCAAAGGAGAATTTCTCGCTGCGCTCGCTGCTTCTCCTGTCTACGAACTTTTGGGAAAGACCGGCTTGCCAAGTCCACAAATTCCGGAACCCAACGTCCCAGTTCAAGGCACTATCGGCTATCATCTCCGGAATGGGGTACACGCAGTTACGGCCTATGATTGGGAACAATACCTGTGCTTTGCCGACCGACATTTCAAGCGCTAGCCTTTTCACCGGGGGGATGCTGGAATTTGCTTTTGGCCTCAAGGAGGTTTATACGTAATTCTTTCCAATAATTAATGAAACCAGTGCGATTGATCTGTGTCGGAATGCCTGTTCTATTGGTGTGTCTGGTGTGGATGAATCGACGACCGGTCGGGTCCCGATATGAAGAGGGGAAAGCAGTTCAGAGGATTCAAAAGAAAGGACAGTTTGAAAAAATTGATGTTGTTTGGGAAGCGCCGGAAGAATTTCAGGAGTGGTTGAGATCTTATCGCAAATCTGACGGGCGGATTGATTTGGATGAAGGCTTGACCCTTGCCCGAGAGCGGAGGGTGACAATGAAACACTTGATTATGACTAATCCGAGAGAGGCTTTGCAGAGAGCGATTTCGGATGAGGATCGAGTGGGTCTTCCGGAAGAAATTAGTGAGTTACTAGAGGCTTCGATTTCTGATGCAGGAGAATTTGAGCGCGTGGTGAGCTGCTATACTGGTGGATTCGTTCGGCCGGTAGGGGCACCGGACGAGGAGTGTTTTGTGACGGTGGATGAGAAGCGCTATCGAGCATTTACTTATGGTCGCCGGGCTGAATTGCTCACTAAAGATCGGATTTCGGTTCATGGGATTTTCATAGATGACGTGGTGGCAGTTTCCCCTGACCCGGTTTTACGAAAGGGATTGCTGGCCGAGTCTTTTGGTGAGCAAAGGCAGTTTGCGAGCGAAGAGGAGCTTGATTTTTATATCGCAATGACAGTGGCGGATGAAAATGCTCCGGGGCCAGCGGTAGTCCGAGCTAATGAATCTTTGATAGCAGAAAGCACGTGGACGGAGGGTAGCAAGAGAATCCTCTATTTGCGAGTTCGCTTTGCGGATCAGGACCTAGCCTACGAGCCGGTTTCTCTGGCAACGGCGCAGAGTCATCAGGACGATGTTGCTGAGCATTACCGCATTGCGTCTTATGGGAAACTGAATGTCACTACGGTCTTTCCAGACGTCATCACTTTGGGAGAAAACAAGTCGGGTTATGTCGAGCAAGGGCTGGGTAAGATGATGGACGAAGCTCGCGATGCTGCGATTATTCTTGGGGAATCAAAGGGGTTGGACTGGGACTATCGGAATTATGATTTCTACACCATTATTTCGGACGGTGGGATTGGTGGTTATGCTGGAATAGCGCAGGTGGGTGGAAGAAAAAGTCACCATCAAAAGGGTTACACTTCGTTGCGGACGTCGGGTCACGAGTTTGGGCATAACTTGGGATTGTCGCATGCTTACTACAATTATACGAGCGACCTGAGCCCGCGTGGAGCGACCCCGAGCAATGGTGCCGGCCGAATAGAGTATGGACATCGGTTTAGTGTGATGAGTGCGCAAAATGGAAGTGACATGAACAATCCGGCTTTACCGCATTTCACGGTGCATGAGAAGTGGCGCTTGGACTGGGTCACTGACAGTGACATTGTCGATATTACTACGGGGGATCAATCGGGGACATATAGGCTTTATCAAAATGACGATCAAGACGTCACGGGACTTCGGGCGATTCGGATTCCCTCAGGGGGATTGTATTCAAAATATTGGTTGAGCTATCGGACGGCTTGGCGCCAGCCGAATCGAAATTCTGACAATGATTTTTTGTTGAATGGGATTCTATTTAATTGGTCAGGTAGTGGTGGAG
>DCQM01000161.1:0-3642 GCA_002323895.1 Akkermansiaceae bacterium UBA1518 | reverse complement strand
TTGGTCAGGTAGTGGTGGAGGGACAAGCACCTTGTTGGATATGACGCCCTACTCCGATGAAGGGTCGGTAGGAAATGGCTCTACGACACGAGATAACAGCGATAAGTGGGATGCTCCTCTCTCGATAGGGCGGACTTACACAGATCCGGAAAGCAATGTGAGCGTTACCCCGATCGCACGTGGTGGAACCGCACCCAATGAGTATATTGATGTGCACGTCCATCTGGCAACGGGAAACGAAGTGCCACTTGTAGGTGAAAATGACGATTGCACTGCCATCGTTCCCGATTCCCTGACTGCAGCGGGAACAGACTGGACGGCTCTGGATTTCGATGACAGTGGCTGGCCTTTCTCAGGATTGTTGGGAGTGGGCTACGATACTAATTCAAACTATGTTCCTTATTTTGGGGTGGATGTAAGAACGTCGATGAGAAACACTAGCGAGTCTTGTTACATTCGTGTTCCGTTTAATATTAATGAGGAACTTGATCTTGCTAATATTTCGTCGCTGAAACTAAGGATGCGATATGACGATGGTTTCGTAGCTTATTTGAATGGAGTGAAAATCGCGGAGGATAATGCTCCGGGGGATCTAGAATGGAATTCTGGTGCCGCGAGAAACCGCAGGGACAGTCTGGCGGAAGATTATCAAGAATTCATTGTCGATTTGGGCTTGGCGGCTCTTGTGCCGGGAGAGAATGTCCTCGCGATTCATGGTTTGAACAATGGTTCGGCAAGTTCGGACTTTTTGATTCAGCCAAAATTATCAGCGGTCTTTGAAGGAGGGTCAAATCGTCCCCCGACGGTTTCTCTTACAGCAAATACTTTAGCTGTGTCGGTGGGCCAGGAGGTCGCTTTTACAGCGAATGGAAGTGATCCCGACGGTGATGCGCTGGCGTATGCGTGGGATTACGATATTGGAAATGAATTTGCACCGGAAGGTCTGAATCAGGCAAATGCGATTCGTCGATGGAGCAGGGTGGGCTGGTATGCGGTGACGGTGACATGCTCGGATCGTAAAGGGGGTATCTCTAGAGATCGGGTCTTGGTTAAAGTGGGAAACCCCTCTAGCAACGGATTGGTGAGTGGACGTGTTTTGCAAGGCGGCCTGCCAGTAGCGGGAGCGCGGGTCTCCGTGGAAGGTTCGGATCAACAATCAATCACGATGGAAGACGGGACGTATCTTTTGGCGGGTCTTTCGACTGGTTCGCAAATAACAATTAAGGCGATGCAGGATGGGGAGGTTTTCCAATCATCAATGGCTATGCCTGTCACGCCTCGCCCTTCTCTTGAAGGGGTAGATTTTTGGGGTCATCGGTCAGAGGTTCCTCGAGCGCCTGCCCGAGTTTTAACGGTGACGCCTCGGTATACTTCGACTGATGTTGCGACCCCGGTGCAGCTCACAGCACAAGTTTGGAACAATACTCAAGCTGAGAGCGTTTTTGTGCCAATGGGCGATACTTGGAACTATCTTGATACCGGAGTGAATCCGGGGACAAGTTGGATGGATGAAAGTTTTGATGACTCGGCTTGGGCGTCTGGCGTGGCCGAGTTGGGTTATGGTGACAGCCAAGCGACGGTGGTGAGTTATGGTTCAAATTCTGCGGACAAGCACACTACGACTTGGTTTCGTCGGAGGTTTTCGGTGACGGATGTGAGCGAAGTATCACGATTGAAGTTGTCGGTGAAGCGGGATGATGGCGTGCGGGTCTTCTTGAATGGTTCTGAGATTGCCCGTGATAATTTGACTTTGGGAGCCGTGAGTTCTGGAACCGAAGCGTGGAATGAGATCTCATCAACTTACGAGGAGATTCTGATTCATTTTGCAGTTGATCCGGAATTGTTGGTGGAGGGGGAGAATGTTATCGCGGCGGAGATTCATCAGGAAGATGCTATGAGTAGCGATTTGAGTTTCGATCTCGAATTGAGTGGGTCACGCAATCTTGGTGAAGTGACGCCAATCTGGTCGGTGGCTCCGGAAGGTGCCGATGTTTCTCTCACCGGTGAGTTTAGCGCTAGCCTTCCTGGAAATTATACGGTGACGGCAGTTTCCGATAGGGTGGAGGCTACGGCCTTAATTTCGGTTGCTTCGGATAATGTAGTCTCGATTGCAGCTCTCGACGGATTCCTCTGGGAGAATGGCGCTGCGACCTCCACCGTTGAAGTCACGCGATCCGGCTCGATAGAAGAGGCTTTTGAGGTCTCGTTGGTAGTGAGCGGTGATGCAATTAGCGGGGTTGATTTTTCTGGGGTGCCCGAGAGTGTGATCATGCCAGCAGGGCAGGCGAGTGTAGATTTTGAGGTTTCGATTATCGATGATTCTTTAAGGGAAGGACGTGAGGTGATTTTTGTAACACCGGTCGCCACTGACTTGTTTGCTTTGGGATCGGAAGGAGTCGCTTCGATCACAATCATTGATGATGAATTGGCGGTAGTTGAAGTTCCTGATGCAGGTCTTGATGTGACAGTGGTTGTTAATACCAAGACAAACTTAGCTGGGCTGATTCAATCGCGGCAACAGTTTGTGGCAGCGGGAGATTATTGGAAGTTTGATGATCAGGGCTTTGCCCCGACAGTCGGCTGGAAAGGTTTGCCGTATCTTGATGATGATTGGCAGGTCGGATTAGCGAAGTTTGGTTATGGAGACGACGATGAGACAACCACGGTCAATTACGGCGGAGTAGACGATCAAAAACAGATCACAACTTATTTCCGGCGGAGATTTTTTCTCAATGATCCGACTGATTATTCAGCACTGACCACAAGTCTCTTAGTTGATGATGGGGCAGTGATTTATCTGAATGGGAATGAAGTAGAGCGGATCAATATGGATCCCGGAGAAGTCACTTATTCCACCCCAGCAAAGGATACGATTGGAGGAGACGACGAGAAAACGTTTTTCGATTGGGAGCTTAATCCTTTGGATCTAGTGGCCGGAGAAAATGTGATCGCAGTGGAAGTCCATCAACGGTCACAAACGAGTTCGGACCTTGCCTTTGATCTGACTTTGGATGGAACGCGGGCGAGTGGGTTGCCTTTGGGGCAGGTGAAGTGGGCAAGGAAATCTGGCCCGGGGACGGTGACTTTTGGAGATGATGGAAGTCTGACTTCGTCGGTCCTTTTTGATCAGGTGGGGACCTATGTCTTGAGCCTTGAAATAGAAAGTGGCGAGGTCGACGAGGTCACCGTTTTGGTTGAAGCGGCGCAGGGTTATGCTCAGTGGATTACAGCATATACTCTCATTGATGCGTCGGCGTTGGGAGATCCTGATTTCGATGGGGTGTGTAATCTCATGGAGTATGCCACCGGAGGTAATCCTGAGAAAGGAGGAGATGCCGCTATTTCGAAACTCGTTGAAGATTCAATCACACCGGGAGACCTTCTGTTCACCTACCGCCGTTTGCGCGGTATTAATCTAGGAGATGCCTCAGGAGAGACCGGGAATGGTTATTCAATTTATGGGCTCAATTATACGGTGCAAGCATCCAATAATCTGATCCCTTGGACTTCGGCGAGTGCTTCTTTGGCGATGCAAGTGGAAGGAGCGCCGATCGATAATGGAGATGGAACAGAATCGGTAATGGTTCGTCTCACACCACCTTCTAATTCAAATTCTGACTGGTTTGTCAGATTACGGATAGA
>DCQM01000077.1 GCA_002323895.1 Akkermansiaceae bacterium UBA1518 | reverse complement strand
ATCCAGTTGAGCTATGGGCGCTTGGAAGCGAAGGTTCTAGCGAGAGCTTTGGCGACAGACAAGGTTGATGAGTCACAAGAAGGTAATTTTTTTTCAATATCGCTAAAAACGGGGATTTTAAGTTGTTCCTGATTAATTTGTTGCTGATCGCGGGGAAAGTCAGAACAAGGAAGTGAAATTTCCGCCAAATGAAAACAAGCCCAAGCTCTCCAGCCCCGAAGTTTAGCATGGTCTCCAGAGATCCGAGAGGCCAAGTGTTGGAAATGGCGAACGGGATTTCCAATGAAAAGATGGTTCCTGCGGTGGACTAAAAACCAGACAAGCGCGGGGTAAGGTGCGGCTTGGTCAGGGATCATCGAAGCTTTATTCAGTTGGAGAATGGCCTGCGCAGGTTTTTCTTGAAGCCAAAGAGATTGTGATAACTCAAGGCAGGCCCTATGAAAGGTGAATCCGCCTCTGGCACGATGCTGGCGTGTGTGATTGGGACCAAGATCCGGAGAAGCCTCTGGGAGATGGGGATTTAACACAAAAGTGATTTAAGGTTTCCTGAAGGGTGATGGCGAGGCACAATCTGCCTAGTTCTCCATGGTTGAAACTTGGCAACAGATTGCGCTCGGCGTATTAGTCCTTCTTGTTTTTACAAGCTTTATCAAGGAGTGGGTCTCTCCTGAAGTGGTCGCATTGGGTGCACTAGTCGCTTGCGTTTTGATTGGAGTGCTTCCAATAGCGGTGCCGTCTCCTGCTCCGGGACTGGAAGGAGAAGCTCTTACAAATGCCTTGCGGAGATTCAACGCCGATGCTTTACGAGTCTTTGCTCATCCAGCGCCGATTACGGTAGCCTGCATGTTTGTTCTGAGTGCTGCTTTGGAGCGAACTGGAGTGATTGAAGTTCTTGGGCATTGGTTTGAGCGGACAGCCGGAACGAGTCCGACTCGGATGCTAGTGATAATGATTGTAATCGTAGCGGGGCTTTCCGGGTTTATGAACAACACCCCTGTGGTAGTGGTCTTTCTTCCCATCGTCTTAGGGATTTGTCGCCGCAAGAACTGGGCTGCTTCCAAGTATCTGATTCCGCTCTCCTATGCCGCAATCGTTGGGGGAACGATTACAATCATTGGGACCTCCACTAATCTGGTGGCATCCGGAATCGCCGCCTCCTATGATCCAAGCTATGCTTTTGGCTTCTTTGATGTCACTCCTCTTGGGATTGTTTTCGTGGCGGTAACCTTTGTCTATTTACTGACGATCGGAAAAAAGCTGCTTCCGGATCGTGTGACCCTTGCGGCCCTAATTGATAGTAAGGATGCTCGCGAATTTATAACGCGAGCCTTTGTCTCTCAAGAGTCACCGTTGATCGGCCAGAGCTTTCTTGAGTCGTCTTTAAAGAAAATGAAAAAGGCGCGGGTGATCGATGTCGTTCGCGATGGGAACCGGGTCCGAGAAAGTTTGAACGAGGTGGTATTCGAAGAGGGAGACGAGATCATAATTAAGGGGCGGCTGGGTGATTTGATGGGCTTGTCCGAAAAGGATGGTATTACCCAAGATACGTCTGATCAGCTGGGCCTTGAGGACGTTCGTACTGAGACGGCAGTGATGATGGAGGGGATTATTGGGCCGGATTCAAGCCTAGCAGGCAAAAGCCTTAAGCAGCTCAATTTTCGCCAGCGATTTGGCGTGATTATCGTGGCTGTGCATCGGCGCGGCCGTAATTTGCAGGAGCGTTTTGAGGATGTGAAGTTGGCCTTTGGTGACACCTTGTTGGTGCAAGGGCCGGCTCGAAGGATGCAGCAACTTTTTGAACTTAAAGACTTTGTAAACTTGAGTGAGCCAAAAGAGGTCGCGATTCGCGCCAAAAAAGCTCCCTTCGCAATTGCTGCGATTCTGGCCTTTATGGTTTTGGGCCTCCTTTCAGGGATAAATGTGATTCCGGCCATCCCGATTGTTCAAGTCGCCTTGTGTGCTGCTGTATTTGTTCTTTTGACAGGTTGCATTGATCCTTCCGAGGCTTATCAATCGGTCGAGTGGAAGGTATTATTTTTGATTATCGGAATGCTGGGGCTTGGGCAGGCGCTCCAATATTCGGGTGTCGCTGACCTTTTAGCGATCAAGGTTGTTGAAGCGACCCATGGAATGGACCCCCGTATTCTGATCTCGCTCCTTTATTTGTTGTCAGCAATTTTAACGGAGATGGTCAGTAATAATGCCGTGGCAGCCTTGCTCACTCCGCTTGTGATAATCGTTGGAATTCAGCTCGGAGTGGATCCAAAACCGTTTATTGCAGCAGTGATGTTTGGTTCTTCGGCTAGTTTTGCAACGCCAATTGGTTATCAAACGAACACTTTCGTTTATGGGGCGGGCGGCTATAAATTTGGCGATTTCTTTCGTGCTGGATTTCCTCTGGCGGTAATTCTGTGGATCGTGGCATCCATTCTTATTCCGATCATTTGGCCTTTGTGAAAAATTCCACTCGACATCCATTGACCAAGTGGCTGGGTGAGAGTAAGCAAGGGGCGTCTATGAAAGCTCCAATCACTGTTTCGGTTACAGGTGCCGCCGGTCAAATCGGCTACGCCCTTCTCACTCGCATTGCCTCTGGCTCGATGTTCGGACCGGATCAACCGGTGAATCTTCGTTTGATTGAGATCGAGCCTGCCATGGGTGCGCTCGAGGGCACTGTGATGGAGCTTAATGACTGCGCGTTCCCTCTTCTCAACGAGATCGTGCCGACTTGTGACCTTGCCGAGGGTTTTTGTGGCACTGATTGGGCCCTTTTGGTTGGTTCAGTTCCCCGCAAAGCGGGTATGGAACGAAATGATCTTCTTGGGATTAATGGTAAGATTTTCACCGGGCAGGGGCAGGCGATAGCCGCTAACGCAGCTTCTGGGGTTCGCACTTTGGTGGTTGGAAATCCGTGCAACACCAATTGCCTGATCGCGATGAACAATGCGGCCGGAATTCCTAAAGAGCAATTCTTTGCCATGACACGACTCGACGAGAATCGTGCCAAGAGCCAGCTTGCAGCTAGGGCGGGAGTTCATAGTAGCGATGTCACAAATCTCTGTATTTGGGGGAATCACTCTGCTACCCAATATCCTGATTTCACAAATGCCAAAATCAAAGGCCAATTGGTTGCTGATTTCATCACTGATCGTGAGTGGCTTGAGGGTGAGTTTATTTCGACGGTTCAGCAGCGGGGTGCCGCTATTATCAAAGCACGCGGAGCTAGTTCAGCGGCTTCTGCCGCAAATGGTGTGGTCGATACTGTCCGCTCACTTGTGACTCCGACTCCCAAAGGAGATTGGACCAGCGTTGCAGTTTGCTCAGATGGATCTTACGGGATACCCGAAGGGCTTATTGCTTCGATGCCTATTCGAACCGATGGTTCGACTTGGGAAGTGGTCCAAGGGGTCGAACTCGATGAGTTCTCTCGTGCTAAGATTGATGCATCGGTCGCTGAGCTTGCAAGTGAGCGAGAAGCGGTTGCTGATCTTATTCCTTCCTAAATACTTTTTAGCTTTTATGGCATCATCATTGGTCATTGCAGATCGTGAGTTTAAATCGCGATTGATGCTTGGGACGGGAAAATTTTCGTCCAATGAACTTATGAGGGAAGCTCTAGTTACTTCCGGGACCGAAATTGTCACAGTGGCATTGAGGCGGGCTGACCTTACTGGGGAGTCCGATCCTTTTGCTAACATTTTGGATTTCATCGATCCTGAAAAATATTTGTTGTTACCTAATACAAGCGGGGCAATGAACGCAGAGGAGGCGATCCGACTCGCCCGGTTAGCAGCAGCGGCAGGTCTTCCGAAATGGATCAAGCTTGAGATTCATCCGGATCCAACCTATTTACTTCCAGATCCAATCGAGACACTGAAGGCCGCTGAGATTTTGGTTAAGGAGGAATTTACGGTTCTTCCTTATATCAATGCCGATCCTGTTTTAGCCAAACGCTTACAAGAGGTTGGGACTGCTGCTGTCATGCCTCTGGGCGCTCCAATCGGAAGCAATAAAGGAGTTGTTACAGGTGATCAGATTCGGATCATAATCGATCAGGCCCAAGTGCCTGTGGTGGTGGACGCTGGACTCGGAGCTCCTAGTCATGCCGCAGAGGCTATGGAGTTGGGGGCTGATGCGGTGCTGGTAAATACGGCTATTGCTATTGCTTCAGATCCCTGTCGGATGGGAAATGCTTTCAAACTTGCGGTGCAAGCGGGGCGGGATGCTTTCGAAATAGGACTTCCCGAGACGAGCGAGGAGGCTGAGGCAACTAGTCCTCTAACCGGCTTTTTGGCTAGTTCTTAGCGTGAGGAAAATTTCCTAAAGAGTGGTTGTTTGCTTTGTGAAAAGCTAACCTTTACTAAAACCATTTTTTCGTAAGATTTTTACTATCAAAAGTAGGAAAATCTAGTATCATTATCACAGCGGTGCATTGAGATGAAGGTCCCGCTAGCGACAACCATGCCTGACGAAGCAAAAAAGCTGCAAGCAACCCGAATTTTACTGACCGCTGCTGCAGTTGTTATAGTGGTCACAGGTCTCAAGCTTGGTCAGTCCTTTTTTGTCCCAGTTTTACTTGCGGGTTTTATTGCGACTGTTTCTTTCCCAATCACTTCCTGGCTTCGTAAACGCCGAGTGCCCATGCCTATTGCGGTCCTCTTGACTGTGCTTGTTGACTTCGCATTTATGACTGGAGTTGTCATTATTGTGATCACCCTAACAGGCGACTTGGAATCGAAATGGCAGGATAGATATTACCCGGCCATGAATTCCAAGATCGAGGAGGTCCGAGAGACGGCGGTCGGGGTTCTCGAAAACTTAAAGGTTCCAGACGCCCGCAAAACTGTTGATAACTACGCGACGATCGAAATTCCTGCGCAGATTGGAAAAAACTTCGACCCGTTTGATCTCGGAAAAGATGTTGCAGTGAGAGTTCTTGGGTTTCTTGGGTCTACTCTTTTGATCCTGATTCTCACGGTTTTCATGCTGAGCGAAGCTCGGATGTTTGGACGCCGTGTCAATGCGATCCTGGAAGCACGCGGGCCAAATCTGGATCGTCTGATGAACTCGACTGCGGATATCCAGAGATACTTGGCGATGAAAACCGTGGTTAGTCTCGCTACTGGTGTGCTCGCAGGGTTTCTTTGTTGGGCTGCTGGATTAGATTTCTACATCTTATGGGGAATTTTAGCTTTCGCTCTGAATTTCATCCCTGTGCTCGGTTCTATTATCGCAGGAATTCCTCCCTTCATCTTGGCGTTTTTGGTGGATGGCGGTCCCAGTGCTTTGGCGGTTGGGGTGGGCTATATTTCCATCAACATCTTTCTAGGTAATTTCCTTGAACCTATGCTGATGGGGCGTCGCTTTGGTCTGTCAACCTTGGTGGTGATCATTTCAGTTTTATTTTGGGGATTTGTTTGGGGTCCAGTTGGAATGTTTCTCGCTGTTCCATTGACGATGGTTCTAAAAGTGATGTTGGATAATTCAGATGAGCTACGTTGGATCGCTGTTGCGATCACCAAAGAAAAGCCAGACTCGATTTTAGATCTCCACGACCTTGATGGCTCGCTTGATGAGTTATCATCCCGCAATCGAGTTAATTTATCTTCGGTTACGGCAGAGAAGCGAGGTTAGGGTGGACATGGTTGCCTTCCCAAATTGATGCGCTAAGATTCGGCTGTGCGGAAAACTGGTGTCCAGAAACTGGCGTTGTTATCGATCGTTCTTCTAATCGTGCTGATTTTTGCCGGGGCGGTTGTTCGGGTTACGGGTTCTGGTTTGGGTTGCCCTGACTGGCCGACTTGCTGGGGAGAATTTATCCCTCCAACAAGTATCGAGCAGGTTGATGAGTCTTACCTAGAAAAGAAGCTTCCGAGGTTTAAGAAATCTGCGGAGCGCTTCGGTCGTGATCCTGATGAAATTACGGTGGAGCGGCTTCTTGAAGAATATGACCCGGTACAGACTTGGATCGAATTTACGAATCGGCTTCTTGCTCTGCCGGTTTTGCTCGCAAATTTTTTATTGATGATAGCCTGTTTGAGGAGTCGGATCATGCCCAAGCTTGGAGTGTGTGCGTTTGCTCTGGTGATTATAAGTGCTCTGACTGGAATTGTGGTGGTAGCTAGTGGTTTAAGATCCGGCGTGGTGACGATTCACATGGCTCTTGCTTTTCTTCAGCTCTTTGTTCTTACCTACCTTTATTGGGCGGGCGTGCGACCCGGAATTTTTCGGACTCAGATTGCAGGCCCTAGTCGCCCGCAAGTCATGATTCTTTTATCCTGTGTGATGATTGAATGGGCAATGGGATCCCAGATCCGCGAAGTTACCGACAGGCTTATGATGGAACAAGGGATTGCATCGCGTGGCAGTTGGATTGATGAAATTTCAGAGTCTTTAATCTACCTCATTCATCGAAGCTTTTCTTGGTCTATTTTGATTGCAGCTCTCTGGTTGGGATACAAATCGAGGTGGAAGGGGAAAATTCCTCGCCTAGTTCTGGGCCTAGTTTTTGCGCTGATGCTAATGGGGTTGATTTTGAGTAGCTCGGGTATTCATGCCGTAGTTCAGGTTCTGCATGTAGGGGTTGCCGGAGGATTGGTGGCTGCCGTCTATTATTGGTGGTTGGCCTCCAAAACACTGGATGGGGGAGGCTCAGGTGGGTGAGAACGAATATCGTTCACGAACTTTTCATCTCGAAAATCTGAGAGCTTTTCCGGCGGGTGTGGTCGAAACTCTGAGTACGACCTTCTCCATTCTAATCGCGAATCGGGTGTTTGAGGCTGGCGGGGTTGCTAAAGCGACCTTGGTCGCGTTGCCTAGTCTTGGCTTACTGTTGAGTCTTTTTGTCGTTCAGGCAGTAAGGCGAACTGGCCTTTCGGCAAATTTAATGTTGGCCGTTATCTTTGGGATATCCGGTGTCGGTTTTACGATTAGTTCATTCGCGGGAAATTGTTTCGAGATCTACATGTTTGGAATGGTGGTCGCATTAGTCACTCTGACTTTGAATCTCCCCCTTTTTTCTCAAATTTACCATAGTCATTATCCTGACAAAGTTCGTGGTAAGTTGTTTTCAATAACAGCCTTTATGAGGAAAATCTATGCCATTGGGGCGGCTTTTCTCTTTGGGTGGTTACTCACGGCCTCACTTAATAATTACCCATTATTGCTGCAACTTTATGCAGGTTCTTCCTTTATGATGGCAGGATGTGTTCTCGCAATTGAAAAAGTAAAATTAAGCCGCTCTAATAAAGTGAGGCTCTTTGATGCCTTTAGGCATACGAGCGAAAATCATCGGTTTCGACGTTTACTCGTATCTTGGATGATTCTTGGGATTGGTAACCTGCTCTCGTTTTCTCTTTTCGTAGAATATATCACCAATAAGGAATACGGTTTTGATCTCAGCGAAAACCACGTCAGCATTATCACGACCGTCATTCCGGAAACCTGTTTTTTTGTTTTTGTTTTGGTCTGGGGCAGGCTCTTCGACAGGCTCAACTTCTACCTTCTGCGCTGTATCCTAAACGCCTTTTTTGCAGCAGGAATCATCTTCTATTTCATGGGAGATGGATTATGGGCACTCTATTTAGGAATTGGGTTGCACGGAGTGGCAAGAGCGGGAGGGAATGTTGTATGGAGTCTTTGGGTGACTAAATTTTCAGATGCCGAGCATGTCGCAGAATATATGAGCGTGCATACTTTTCTTACAGGTTGCCGAGGAGTGATCGCGCCATTTTTAGCCTTTCCGCTGGCGGCCGCATTCGGGCCTTTTTGGGTGGGAGGGCTTTCAGCGTTTCTTATTGTGATTGCTACCGCCATCATAATGAAGGAGATAAAATTGAAAGATCAGGACTTGTCAGCTTCCGATTGAGGGATATTATCCGCGCCGTCGGCGGAACGGTCACCTAATCGGTTCGCTAATAAGCCACCTTAGCTCAGTTGGTAGAGCTACTGATTTGTAATCAGTAGGTCGACGGTTCGAGTCCGTCAGGTGGCTCCATTTTATAGCCCTGTAACCATTATGGTTATGGGGCTTTTGGTTGGGGTGGATGAGACTTACGAGCAACTCGCAATCGCATCATTTAGACTTCAGCAGGGTAAAAAACTAACTAGTCCGGTAGTGTAGAGG
>DCQM01000111.1:9841-12267 GCA_002323895.1 Akkermansiaceae bacterium UBA1518 | reverse complement strand
CTTCCAAAAAATATGCCAAGTGGCGCAACAATCGCGAAACCATCTCCCACTCCCAGCCACGACAACTTGTGTTTCCACGCGTAAAACAGAGTGAAAAACATAATACCAAGAATTCCACCATGCGAGGCCATCCCTCCATCCCATACCGCAATAATAGTAATCGGATCTTCTAAAATTCTTTCCAATCCGCCAGGGCTAGGCAGCATATAGAACAAGACGTAGCCGATTCGCCCACCCAAAAACACTCCAAAAATAGCAGTGTAAGTGACGGCGTCTCCCACTTTTAGTTCGTCGATCGGCCAGAGTTTTTTTCGAGAAAGCCGGAGCAGAATTATGTAAGCTGCCGCGAACCCCATCACATAAGACAGACCATACCAGCGAAGTTTAATCTTCTCACTTATCGAGAAAATCACGGGATCAAGATCGTGGACGTATGTGGCTAACAAATCAATCACCTCTCAATTCCACACCATCTGGTTGATTTTCGCAAGCGAGCATAGTCACTCCTTCCACTTACTGAACAAGCAGCTGGCAATCTAACCTGCCGTTTTCCTCCTAAGATAATTTTACCGATGGGTAAATTCCCCCCGGCAAAAAGAAAAGAGTTTTAGTCCTCTAAGCTATGATGAGCCAGACTGTGAATCCCAAGTAACCTGTCACCAAAAGAAACCCTTCCCAACGGTCGAGCTTCATACGATGTAACATCATAGGCATGAGAATAACAGTGACGGCTAACATAGCAGAAAGATGAATCACCGTAACCCCTTCTCCTTTTAGAGGAGAAACGATCCCCGCTAGTCCTACCACTGCCAGAAGATTGAAAATACAGGAGCCAACTGCATTACCGACAATAATATCGCCCTGCTTTTTCATCGCCGCAACAACCGAGGTTGCCAACTCGGGTAATGAAGTCCCAAAAGCAAACAAGGTCAGCCCTATAATTGCCTCGGGAACGCCATAAAATCGCGCAATATTTTCACCGCCGACTACCATTCGATCAGCGCCTACAACGAGTAAAAGTGCACCAATCACAATCAAAAATATATTGAGGAATACCCTCGCTACCCCTGCAGCTTTAGCCGCTTTGATAACTTCCGGATCAAGATCCTCACTGACATTTGGATCCTCTTTTCGCGCCTGAACTAAACTCGTGACGACATACATAAGGACGCCCGCAAAAAGGAGACCCCCTTCAAGGCGGTCGATCACTCCATCTTTTATCATTAGAAGAAAGATTAGGGTCGCACCAAGCAAGACTGGCATTTCCCGACGGACGACCTGACGTTGAATTACTAGCGGAAAAATCATCGCTCCAACTCCCAGAACAAGTGCGATGTTACAGATATTTGAGCCTACCACATTGCCAATCGCCATTCCGCCACTCCCTTCTAGATTTGCTTTTACGCTCACCACTAATTCGGGCGCACTCGTGCCAAATGCCACGACGGTGAGCCCCACAACAAGTGGACTAATACCAAACCGAATGGCTAGCTCCGAGGATCCCCTAACCAACCATTCGGCACCAAAGTAAAGCAGGACCAAACCGGCTAAGACCCAGCCAATATCAAGAATTTCGGGCACGGAAAAACACTGCCTCACATCGGCAGAAGCAGCAAATACCAAACGGAAGATATTTTCTACTTACCGATTTTAATCAGTTCAACGTCAAAGACGAGCTCACCAGATGGAGTTCCCGGGCGGGTTGGAGTCTCCCCGTAGGCAAGCTTGCCAGGAATCCAGAAGCGGCGCTTCTCTCCTTCAACCATAAGCTGAACACCTTCGGTCCAACCTTTAATGACACCATTGAGGGGGAAAGAAATTGGTTCACCTCGAGCAACCGAGCTATCAAACATCTTTCCGTCGGTGGTCCAGCCTGTGTAATGGACAAGAACTTCGTCCGTTTCGGAAGGATGATTGGAACCTGAACCTTTAGAAAGAACCTTAGAAGCAAGGCCGGAATCGGTTACAATCGAATCCGAAGGTGCAGCCGAGACATCATCCGGCGCTGGAATTGGCTCAGGATCCTTGGGGATTGTTTTGAAATCAAGCAATTGGAAGTCGAAGACTAAATCTCCTTGGGGAGCACCCGGAGGCGGATTTTCGCCAAATCCTAAGGCAGCAGGAATCCAAAATCGGCGCTTTTCGCCTTTGGTCATGAGCTGAAGCCCTTCGACCCATCCTTTAATCGTCACTTGATCGAGTTTAAACTGGGCGGGTTTACCATTCATTATCGTGCTTTCCAAGAGTGTGCCGTCCTCTAGCCATCCGGTAAAATGAGCTGCCACTATATCCGATGGCCCAGGTTTGTCGCCGCCTTCGCCCTCTTCGAGCAGTTGAGAGGCAAGACCACTTTCAGCCTTCTCAGCGCTTTCAGGCGCCTTTAACTCCGAAGGAACTTCAGGCGCCTCAGGAGCCAGCTCAATGGA
>DCQM01000111.1:0-9446 GCA_002323895.1 Akkermansiaceae bacterium UBA1518 | reverse complement strand
GCCAGATCAGCAGGTATCCAAAACCGGCGCTTTTCACCAACTGTCATGAGCTGCAAGCCTTCCGTCCACCCTGGAATCACCTGATTGAGAGGAAACGAAGTCGTCTCACCACGAGAAACCGAACTATCGAAGAGTTTTCCATCAATCATCCAACCGCTGTAATGAACCTCCACAGTATCTCGTGGCCCAGGCCTTTGATCTCCTTCACCAACTTGCAGAATCTTCGAGGCCAGACCAGAATCAGTTACTTCGGCATCTGAAGGCGCAGCGGCCACGTCTTTGGGTGTTTCGGGAGTATTGCTCACCCAGGGGCCTTAACGAAGGAGAGCCCTCCTTACCAGAAATTTGAGTGACTTATGAGATTCCTTCTCTTGCGCCCTAGACAAAACCCTATTCCTGTCGAATCCTTCACTCATGAAAATTTCTGTAACCGGCCGTTCGGGGCGCATGGGTCAAACAGTAATAGCCGCGATCGAAAACGAGGCGGCTGCCTCTCTGCAGGCTACGCATGATTCGGGAGAAGACCTTTGTAGCGCCCTCTCTGATACCGATGTCGTCATTGACTTCACCCTCCCTATTTTAACTGACGAATTATTGACAACTGCAGTCGAGAAAAAGGTGGCACTTGTGATAGGCACTACTGGCCACTCTGAAGTTCAAAAACAAGCGATCAATGAGGCCGCCAATTCGATCCCGATCGTTTACGCCTCAAACTTTTCAACCGGAGTTAACCTTCTCTTCCACCTGACTCAAAAAGCCGCTGCGATCCTTGGCAATGAGGCCTTTGATATCGAGGTCACCGAAATGCATCACCGGCACAAGGTCGATGCTCCGTCGGGCACGGCCCGCACTCTTCTCGACATTCTAAACGACGAGACCACCACATCTTATGAAAACGACGTAAAACATGGCCGCGAAGGTAATGCAGGCCCTCGTCCTTCCAGGGAAATCGGGATGCACACTTTACGAGGTGGTGACGTCGTCGGCGATCATACCGTAATGTTTGCGGCTGATGGAGAACGCTTCGAACTCACACATAAAGCCTCCTCCCGGATGACCTTTGCGTCTGGTGCGGTTCGCGCTGCGCTTTGGCTTGAGGGCCGTGAAACGGGGCTCTATGACATGCAAAATGTCCTCGGATTGAAGTAGACGAAACAACCCCATGGCTTCAAGAACAGGAATTGCACTTGGCACGAATGTTGGCAACCGGCTTGCAAATCTTCGCGAAGCCAGAAATCTTTTGGTCAATCTGATGCCTGCAGGTACCACTTACAAGCAGTCTGGGGTTTACCAATCTGAGCCTGTAGATTGCCCCCCTGAATCTCCAGACTTTTACAATGCGGTGATCGAAATCGACTTCATTGGCAAACCACATGAGCTCTTAAAGGCAACCCAGGGCATTGAGTGGAAGCTCGGCCGGACATCTAACGCTGTTCGCAATGCACCACGACCCATCGATCTAGATATCCTCTACTTCGACCACTTTGTTATCGGTGAGGACATTCTAACCATCCCCCATCCGAGACTAACAGATCGGCGTTTTGTATTACAGCCACTTCTAGATATTCACCCTAATCTCATACTTCCCGGGGACGAAACAACAGTAAGCGAACATTTAAGAAGGCTCGACTCGGACGAAACAGATCCCATTCTTATCCAAACCGCTTGGTAGAACGATGTCTCTCTCCGAAAAAGCTAACCGAATCCGCGCACGCAAAGCCCAAGCGCCCATTTCCGCACTCACTGCATACGACTATGCCACTGCGCGCCTTTTAGATGAAACAGGTGTCGATCTTCTTCTCGTCGGTGATTCCCTCGGTATGGTTGTTTTGGGATTTCCAGATACCACTCACGTGACTCTGGATCATATGATCCACCATACCGCGGCAGTCGCTCGCGGAACAAAGAATGCTCTTATAATCGGAGACCTACCCATTCACACTTATCCCAACCCAGAAACTGCCGTCATGAACGCTCATCGGCTAATTGAAGCCGGTGCAGAAGCAGTGAAACTTGAAGGCGGAGTTCGGCAGGCCAAGAAAGTTGCAGCGATCGTCGGGGAAGGTATTCCCGTTGTCGGTCATCTCGGGATGCTACCCCAACGAGTCAAAGAGGAAGGGGGCTACACTAAAAAAGGTAAAACTGATGACGAAACCCAAACTATTCTTGAGGGAGCGTTTGCTCTTCAGAAGGCAGGAGTCTTTGCAATAGTTCTTGAAAGCATTCTACCTAAAGCAGCTCGCCTACTTACCGAAAATCTTGATGTCCCTACTATTGGAATAGGCTGTGGGGTTGGAAATTGCGATGGTGAGATAGCAGTGATTACCGACGTCATCGGTTCTTTCCCTTGGTTTTTACCACCATTTGCGACTCAAAGAGGTGAAGTCGCTGGAGAAATTACAAAAGCCGTAAAAGCTTATCTCGATGATCTCAGTCGATAAAAGAGAAGCTCTCGAGCGTCGGCTGGCTTCACTCGGAATTTTCGAGGATGACCTGATCGAGAAATTTATTCGTGGCACTGGCAGCGGGGGCCAAAAAATTAATAAGACTTCTTCCTGCGTTTTTCTCCAACACCCCTCTTCCCAAACTGAAGTAAAAGTGCAACGTGAGCGATCTCGTGAAATGAATCGATTTTTAGCTCGAGAAGAACTTTGCAACCGCCTCGAAGAGCGGGAAAAACTTAAGCGCCAGGTCCGGAAACAGGCGCGAGAGAAAGCGCGACGCCGGAACCGCCGTCAAGGAACTCGGGCTCGAGCACGGAATGTCGAAAAGAAGCGCCAACATGGCCAAAAGAAACAAAACCGGCGCCGTCCGGGGTTTCAGGATTGATTGTCTTAAATCCTCCTTCAAGATTTGGGCATGCAGACTTACCTTGACCTTCTGACCGACGTTTTAGAAACCGGCGAGGAGCGGGGCGATCGAACTGGAACGGGAACGCTAAGCGTTTTTGGTCGACAGGTCCGCTACGATCTTCGTGAAGGCTTTCCATGCCTTACCACAAAAAAACTCCATCTTCGCTCAATTATCCATGAGCTGCTCTGGTTTCTTAAGGGGGATACCAATATTTCCTACCTTAAAGAAAATAAAGTAACGATCTGGGATGAATGGGCAGATGAAAAAGGTGACCTAGGCCCCGTTTACGGACAGCAATGGAGGTCATGGCCCAAGGAAGACGGTTCCACGATTGATCAAATTGATAACCTGATCAACGGCCTGAAGAACAATCCGACTTCTCGCCGACACCTCGTTTCGGCTTGGAATGTTGGAAAAGTTGACGAAATGGCATTGCCGCCCTGTCATCTTCTTTTTCAATTTTACGTCCACAACCCGGACTCAGAACGCCCTGGTCTGAGCTGCCAACTCTATCAACGCAGCGCAGACCTCTTTCTCGGAGTACCTTTCAACATCGCCTCTTATGCCCTTCTCACCATGATGGTAGCGCAAGTTTGTGGATACGAACCAAGGGAATTTGTTCATACTTTTGGGGACCTGCACCTTTACTCAAACCATCTTGAGCAAGCAAAGCTCCAGCTCAGCAGAAATCCAATGCGGCTTCCCAAGATGCAAATTAATCCTGACGTTAGCAAAATTGATCAATTCAAATTTGATGACTTTGAATTGGTTGACTACGAAGCTCACCCTCACATCAAAGCCCCCGTCGCCGTATGATCTTAACAGCTATTGTTGCCATGACTCCCGAGCATATCATCGGGAAAGAAGGCGAACTACCATGGAATCTCCCGGATGATTTGAAATTCTTTAAGGGACACACCTCTGGTCATCCGATCGTGATGGGACGCAAGACATTCGACTCGATTGGCCGCCCACTCCCGAAGCGACAAAACATCGTCCTCACACGCGATCCAAAATGGAGCCACAATGGCGTCGAAATGATTCAGAACCCAGAAGACTTGGCTAAGTTACAACTCATTGACCACCGCGTTTTTGTGATTGGAGGAGAGCAAATTTATCGCTTTTTCCTACCAATTCTCGATGAAATCATCATCACCCACGTTGCAGATTCCTACGAAGGTGATACATACTTCCCCCAATACTCCCACCTTTTCCCCAACTCGGACATAATCTTGGAACACGAAAATTTCGTGATCAGACGACACTTTAAATAACACTCCAAACACCTATTACGATATGGCAAATACATTCGAACTCTCCGGCACTCTTAAGGTCCTCGAAGAAACTCAAACATTCGCAAGTGGCTTCTCAAAACGCGAATTTGTGATTGAAGTTCCTGACGGGAAATACCCCCAAATGGTTAAATTTGAGGTAGTGCGCGACAAGATTGACCTACTCAACAGCATGAGTATCGGTGATGAATTAAAAGTCACGTTCGATATACGTGGTAACGAGTACAATGGACGATACTACGTAAATCTAAACGCCTGGAAAATTGAAGGAAATAGCGGCAACCGAGGAGAAACGTCAGAAGACCCTCAGCCGAGCTCGTTCGACAGTAGCTTTGACAGTGAACCTGATCCAAGCGATGACGACATCCCATTTTAGGAGTCGCCCAAAACAAGACTTTCAATCGTGCCATCCCCAACTTGAGTCCTCAACTCATCGCCCGATGAGACGTCTTCTACCGATTTGATGATCCTTCCATCGGCCCCATATGTTACCGAAAAGCCTCGTTTAAGAATACTACCTGGCCCAAGGACTTGAAGCAGGGAAGAGAGATTTTTGTGCCGATTCTCCTGGACCTTTAATGCATGGTTACAAGCAAGAAGAAACCCATTCTGAAGCTGTTCAATCCTCTCGTCGCGTCTTCGTAAGATTTCACGAGGATGATAGTGATCCCAATTATTGTGGTAGTTATCAATCAGCCGCTCCCGATCCTTTAAGGAGCCATCAACTGCGTTATTAAATGCCTTCCTCAACCCCTCGATATGGAACAGTTGATACTGTAACTTGCGTTCTGGAGTTTGACTGAAAATGCTTCGTTCGCAGTAGTCGAGATGATCCGCAAGACGATTGAGGCGCCCCTCCACAACCCGCTTCAATCGTGATTCCAAATTCATGAGGCGTTCACGAAGCTCTGCTTGATCCGGAACGACCAATTCCGCAGCGGCACTTGGAGTTGGTGCTCGCAGATCAGCTACAAAGTCAGCAATCGTAAAATCAATTTCGTGACCGACTGCACTGATCACTGGAATCGGACAATCCGAAATCGCCCGAGCAACCACCTCCTCATTAAAATTCCAGAGATCTTCGAGAGAACCCCCACCCCGAGCTACAATCAAGACCTCCGGCTGAGGAACACTATCATCTCCTACTTGTCCTGCCTGCCTAACGGCACGCGCTATCCCCCTTTCCGCACCCTTTCCTTGGACGGCAGTTGAAAAGAGAACGACTGTTAACCAAGGGGCCCTGCGCAAAAGGACATTTTTCATATCCTGTAAAGCTGCTCCTGTTGCCGAAGTAACAATGCCGACCACCTTTGGAAAACTTGGCAGCGAACTTTTTCTTTCCTGTGAAAACAACCCCTCACGATCGAGCTTTTTCTTCAAATCCTCAAACCGAGCTTGCAAATCACCCACTCCAACCGCTTGTGCTTTTTTAACGATCAACTGGGTGCTTCCTCGTGCCTCGTAAAAACTGGCTTCACCAAAAATTTGCACCTTTGCACCATCCTCGATAACTTCGTGACCAGCACGCCGGCGCGCCCCAAACATCGCACAGGAAATCTGCGACGATTGATCCTTCAGCGAGAAATACCAATGCCCACTTCCTTGCTTTCGAAGGTTACTAACCTCTCCTTCTACCCATATCTCGCCGATCTGAATCTCGAGGAGGTTTCGAATTCGCCGGGCCAATTGCGTGACCGAGATCGCCTTGACCTCTAACATCTTAGGAATCCTCCTTACTGTTTAATTCAGCGAAAACCATTTGCCCAGCACTCGTTTGAAGGGTGCTAATGACAGTAACATCTTGTGAAGATCCAATCCTATTGATGGCATGATTTACCACAATCATCGTTCCATCTGGCATATAGCCCACCGCTTGATGATCGTCTTTCCCAGGACGGACTAAAGCAAGACGAACTGATTCACCCACTACGACCGATGGCTTCAAGGCATCAGAGAGGTCGTTTAGATTTATAATATCAGCCCCCTGTAGATGAGCCACCTTCGTCAGGTTCTCGTCAGTAGTTACAAGCCGACCCGAGAGCAACTTTGCGGTCTGAACGAGCCGCCCCTGAAACGACTCATCCTCCGCCATGCCTCGTGAATCTTGAATAGAAATTGGAACTGCCGGATTCTTTTGCAGCTCACTTAGAATTTCGAGTCCACGCTGGCCACGTTGACGTTTAGCTCCGGCTGGCGAGTTTGCCATAACCTGTAATTCATCGAGAACGAATTGAGGGACTAAAACCCGGCCCGTAAGAAAACCGGCGACCATGAGCGATGGGAGTCGACCATCCATAATCACTTCAGCGTCAAGAATCAGTAATTGACCAGAAGCTGCATCTTGTCGAAAGCGAACGTAGGGAATGATGAAGGAAAATTCTTCCTGGTCGCTTCTTAGAGCCAGAACCGCGCCCAGAAACGCAAAGCTCGCGTATGAAGCGACAGTAAAAGCTAAAGCCAAAGCTTCCGCCACTCCTTCAATTTTAATCCCTGATGCTGCGATCTCAATGAGTTGCGGGATCTGGGCCCGGTTTAGAAGGAAAGCACACAAGAGGCCCACACCGATCCCAAAAGTAGCCGTTGAAAAACCACGCAAGGTGAAGCTTCGCATCGAACTCTCAATAAGAATAAAAACGATTGCTACCATAAGGCCTCCGAAGAGGCCTACCCAAAGCGGAACCTCTGGGGCCCCCAGAACAACCGCGAAACCAGCCAGCAAACAGAGAATGATATAAATCACTCGGGCGACATTCACCGATGGTTTTGAAGGCGTCATAAATTCCCAATATTTGCGACCTTTAACTCGAGACTAGAAACCAGCCCTTCAATTTCATCACTCGGGCCACTCGAGTTTCGGGGACTCTGATCCCCCGCTAAAAATATCTCCAAGGTCCTTTGTCGTAATATAGAGCATGAAACCCATTAAAAGAAGAGCGAAGCCACCTTGGATCATTTCCAAGAAACGAGCTGGCAGGGGTTTCCCCCGGACCGATTCAAGAATTGCCATGACAATGTGACCACCATCCAAAACCGGGAGCGGAAGCATATTTAGCACCGCAAGGTTTACGTTGAATAAGACGAAGAAAGCCAGCACTCGTAACCATCCGTATTCCTCCTGCAAAAGTAGAAACTTGGTACGAGCAATACCAACAGGTCCAGCAAGCTGGTCCGGTCCAATATTTGAATCAGGCGAGGAGATTACTTTGATCGTCATCCACATCGTTCGGAGACTATCGCGAACCTGTTCCCAAGGATTGGGGTAAGTAATCTCGGTGACCACACCGGCTCTACGATCCCAAGCAATCCCCACCATTGGATCTTTGTAAACATCCCCCTTCGGCTTCACTGGAGTCACTTCGATATCCATCACATCATCACCACGCCTCAAGGTGAAAGTTGAAGTTTTATATTGGTTATCCCGAATAAGTTGGCTGACGTGGTAAGTCCCGAAGACTTCTTTCCCATCAACTTTCAAGACCTGATCACCCACCTTCAATTTGGCCTTCACCGCCGGGCTTTCTCCCTCCCCCCCAGCCAAACTGCCGATTATGGCAGGTCCAGGAGCAGTAATTCCAGGATCAGGAAGAGCTCTTCTTTGAAAAAGTCCGGTCTCGCGGATATCAAACTCTGTATTGACCACCATGACCTTGCCATCCCTCTCGATCTCAAACTCGATGGTTTCTCCCTTGGTCAACATTATCCGAGTTCGAATGTCATCGAAAACCTTCCCGACATACCAGTCTACAGGATCTCCATCGACCTTTAAAATTTTATCTCCCGGAACTAGGATCCCCTCAGCAGGACTCTCGTGAATGACGCCACCCACTACATTTGACTTAATTGAGTCCTGCGGCTTACCCATTCCCCAAACCAAAAACCCCGCGACTACAGCTAACATCAGACTGAAAAGTGGCCCAGCGAAAGCCACTATAATTTTGTCTAACGGAGAAACTGGAGGAAGCGATTCCTTGTCCAAGTTTTCTCCTTCGATTGATTCCATTGCAGCCATTTGAGGGAGAGCAACAAACCCGCCCGCTGGAATCCAACCAAGGCCATACTGAACCCCATTGATTGTCTTTTTCCAAATGGGTTTACCGAACCAGATTTGAAAACGATCCACTTGCAAACCCCGCCATCGTGCAGCCAGAAAATGGCCCAGCTCATGGACAAAAATCATGATGTTAAACAACCCGATCACAATAATCACCAGTAAAAGTCCGTATAAAAAATCAGTCATAGAATTTCGGTGCGTGAAACTAGCCCACACTAAGGTTAAGGGCCAGTGGCATTTCTTGAATAAGAAAACGTCGCTGGATAATAGTTTGGTTTAAACCAAACGAATACTCTGTTTTTTACTGAGCCGCAGAACCTGTCCCGCCTCGGCACGAAAATCAGCCATAGGATCAATTAATTTCTCTCCATCGAGCTGAACTGCTCCTGTGGTAATAAATTGCTTGCGTAGCTCGCCATTCGATTTTTCCAGACCAAAAGCATCTTTAAAAACCAGCCCAACAACTTGAAGTAAGTTCCCATTTAGGTCGGCCGCAGCCATTTCAGGAAGATCTGCCGCATTAAGGTCGCGCTTCGAAAAGCGAGTTTCCCAATCCTCACGAGCTACTTTTCCCTCTTCCTCGCTGTGATAACGGGCCACGATACGACAAGCTAACACCTTCTTGGCCTCCATAGGATGAAGAATCTCATCTCGAGCGCTTCCTAGCAACAAGAGGTAGTAACGATCCATCAAATCGTCGCTGATGCTCATCAATTTTCCAAACATCTCGTTCGGAAGTTCGCTAACCCCCACATAGTTATGAGCGCTTTTCGACATTTTTTTAGCTCCATCGAGCCCCTCAAGAAGGGGCATACAGATTACAGATTGTTGGGTTTGCCCTTCTTCTTTCTGTAGATCACGCCCCACGAGCATGTTGAAAAGCTGATCCGTGCCACCAATCTCAACATCAGCCTGTAGTTCGACAGAATCCCATCCCTGCATGATCGGGTATTGAAGCTCGTGCAGTCTTACCTCGGTCCCTTTCGAGACACGTTCCTTGAAATCTTCGCGCTGGAGCATTTGCTGAAGGGTAACCCGAGCGTTTAACTTAAGAACGCCCTCGTAAGTCATTTCACGAAACCATTCCCCATTGAAAATAATTTCCGTTTTTTCGCGATCAAGAACCTTAAAGGCCTGATCAGTATAAGTTTCAGCATTCGAAAGAACCTCTTCGCGCGTAAGCGGAGGACGCGCCGCGCTTCGACCGGTGGGATCGCCAACTGTCGCGGTAAAATCACCAATCAAAAGAA
>DCQM01000144.1 GCA_002323895.1 Akkermansiaceae bacterium UBA1518 | reverse complement strand
GCAGTCTGCTCAGCAGGTGCAGTCAGTTCAGCAGGTATTGAGTCTTTAGGGCTATCTGCAAGCTTACCAAGGAATTCGGGCAATTCTATTCCGACATTCTTCGTGAGTTGGTGCAAGGGCGGGAGTGACCCTACCAATCCAGAAACAAAGCCGGCCGTATCATTCTTACCATCTTTACCTTTTCCTGAATCCCAGACAGTCACTGAATCGATCTTCAGATTCGCGATTGCTTTGACCTGCTCTTCGACGAGAGCCGGAAGCTGTTCGGTCACTAACAGAAGGGTCGCATCATCTGCCGATCCTCCAGAAGCACTCACAATTCTCCCAAATCCTTCCGCCTTGCTCTGAAGAGTCGCTAGCGTTCCCTTAGCTTCAGCCTCCATGACAGATTGGATACCATCAGCCTCACCTTTTTTGAGACGACGAATTTTTTCAGCGTCGGCTTCCGCCAAGGTTTCAATTTTTGCTTTTTCAATTTCAGCAGGAACCACGATATTTGCATATTGGGTTGCTTTCTCGCGGAGTGAACGAGCGGTTTCGGCCTTTTGCTCTGAGGCATAAGCTTCTTCTAAGGCTTGCGCCGTTTTTACTTTTTCAGCAGCAATGGCAAGACGCTCGGCCTCGGCCTCGCGTTCACGACGAGATGCGTCGGATTCGGCAACCTTAATCTTGGCGAGGTTCTCACCCTCTACCGCGACCGCCTGAGCATCGGCAACCTGAACCCGCTGCTCTCTTTCGGCGTCGTTCTTTCCAATTTCACCATCTCTTTCTTGCTGAGCAACACTCACCTTCGCTTCATTGATTGCCCTAGCAGCAGCTTCTTTACCCAAGGCTTGAATATAGCCAGATTCATCCGTGATATCTTGAATATTCACGTTAATGAGCCTGAGCCCGACCTTCGTCAATTCCACCTCAACTCCCGCGGTGATTTTTTCAATCAAAAGATCTCGGTCTGCGTTAATCGACTCAATATCCATGGTGGCGATCACGACACGCATCTGACCAAAGATAATGTCCTGCCCGAGCAATCTGATCTGGTTAAGATCAAGGCCTAACATTCGTTCCGCGGCATTTTCCATTACGCCCTCTTCCGTGGAGACACCCACCGTAAAGGTCGAAGGTGTGTTAACTCGGATATTTTGTTTAGAAAGGGCACCCTCCAGCTTGATATCAATCGGAATGGGGGTCAGGTCAAGATACTGAAAATCCTGGAAAATAGGCCAGACGAAGGCAGCACCACCATGGATACATTTCGACGATCTACCGTCACCTCCAGTTTTACCATAGATCACAAGAATCTTATCGGATGGACAACGTCGATAACGAGAGAAGAAAAAGACGAGAGTTCCAAGGGCGACGATGAGCAGTGAGCACACCAAGACCAAGGTAAAGGGATTTCCAGCGGCAATAATATTTAACGTATTCATAGTTTTAATAATTTATTTTCTTTTATTTCATTTAAGTTTTTCGACGAGGAGCGTCCTATCGTCCACAAGTTCTGTCACGCGCACAGCCACACGATTTTCAAGCCTCTCCGAGTGATCCGAAACCGCCCGAACCGTTGAGACTCTGCTCTGGACCTTGACTTCAATTTGCCCGAGCCCTTCGCGGTTCGGAGGAATAGGAACGTAGACACTGCCAACCTGACCAATTGCATTTTTATAATTTATGTTCCCCTGCTCGCGAAGGCTTTGCAACCAACGCATCATGGAAACAAAGCCAAAGAGAACACACAGACCGACAACAATCGCAGCCGCAATCGCAAGCCACAAAGATCCGCCTGCATCCAACACAGAAGCACCAGTCCAACCAAATCCGGTAAAGAAGGAACCAATCCCACGGATGGAAAACATCCCAGTCGCACCTCCCTCACCCGCTTCAGCAATATCAAAGTCTAAATCCGGCACATCCAAATAACCACCAGCGAGGACGATCAGCATCTGGATAAAAAGGATCGCACTAGAAACCATCCCGATTCCTACGAAGGTCTTCATTCCCTCCGGCTCAAGATTTGTCCACCACTCAATCATATATCATTTTTAGGCAAGGTTCCTAGAGTCTACCGAGAAAAACTTTTTAGACACTATAATTTTGACTAAAAATTATACCGCAAGAAAACCTGACCGGAACAATGGAGAGGATAGACCCTTTTCTGCTATCAACTGCACGTTAGCTCCCAATCGAGCTCGCATTTCTTGGTGTAGAGATCCTCTGACTCTCGCTCTAGCTTGATCGAACACTGAGAAACGGTAGGGAGCTCAACATTTGACCCAATCGCCAACCCAAACCAAACAAACTAAACCCAGCTAGTGCCATCAAGAGTAGCAGCCCTAGAAAAGAAGATACCAGCATTACAAAGAAGAGCGTGAGAAACCCTTTTAGATGAGGTTCTTTGGTCTTATCTACTCCGAGGCCGGAGTAGCATATCTCCTAACAACCCGGCTAAAAGATATCCGCCTAGAATCAGAATAACGAAGCCCATTTGCTGTCATTTCCGAGTCCTGATCCTGAAAATCAGTGAAAAGATCGGGGCTAGTTTGTAATTGGTAAGAAAACCCTGCCTCTGGCTCAAATAAGATTTCATTCACGATACCAGCCCTAGAGAAGCCCAAAACCTTGAATGCCGTTGTCGGAACCGCTCGGACAAACCAATCCGCGATTAGAAGATAATTATCACCATATCCCACAGTAACGTTACTGGTCAGATCCCATTGCACTCCAGTGAAACCAAGATCAATCTCCTTATTGCCAGCGTAAAAGACAACGTTCCGGATAATGTCAATTCCATCGAGTTGGACAGACCATCGATTGATGGCGAAGTCGATCTCGACGGTCAAAAGCTGGAGTTCACCCCGCACAAAATCCAATCCGCTATCCCTAATCGTGACCCCATCTGAATACCAAAGACCAAAAACATCATCGTCATTACGAAATTGAATCGAGGCCAGGAGATCTCCTAAGGTGTTTAGGAAAACAATCGAAAAGGTATCTCGACGCCCATTTGTAGAGTCTTCTACCCCCAAAAGCGACTCAAGGACCACAGTAGGAGTTCCTGCCGCGACCGGATCAAAGTCATGAGCTTTAACGAGAGTTACGAGCGACCGGGCGGGACGCTCGAATCCGATAAAAGCGGAGTTCTGGAGGCCGGAAACCAATTCATAATCAAGCCCGTAGGAACCGGTCCCGGGACTGTTCCCAATCCAATCATCCAAGTTCTCCGCGCCATCTTCATACTCCTCAAACTCGGTGGCATAAATCGTCTGTCCCTCACAAAAAGGACAGCAAAGAAGGATCAAGAGAAAGGCGACTTTCATCAGCAAAAGGGACCAGAAAGGAGAAGGAAGAACCAACAAAAAAGGCTGACCGGAGCGATTACGATCCGGTCAGCCTGAATTTAAAATCGGGAAGCTATACCCTCAACATCGGGTTATTTCCGAAAGTTAGGCCGAGGCTTAGGCTCAGGGCGAGGCTTAGGCTCGGGGCGA
>DCQM01000163.1:3646-6810 GCA_002323895.1 Akkermansiaceae bacterium UBA1518 | reverse complement strand
TTACGATTGGCACTGGCAGTCACCCTATGGTAACGGAGATCTTGGCAATCAGGGCCCACATCAGCTTGATGTGTGCCGCTGGGCTCTGGGTGACCCAATGCAGCTTCCCCCGGCAATTTTGAGTATTGGTGGTCGTTACGGCTATGATGACGATGGAGATACCGCGAATACGCAAATCCTTTACGTGGATCAGAAGCCAGCCCCGATTTTATTCGAAGTGCGAGGGTTACCCAAAAAAGGTCTCAACTGGAAAAATGGTATGCCAAATTACCGCGGAGTGACGATTGGAAATGTCATTGAATATGAGGGAGGTTCTCTTCTTGGAGGACATGGAGCTAGCTGCAAGGTTGTCGATAAGGAAGGGAAAGTGGTTAAGGAATTTAAAGGTGGTCAGAATCATATCCACAACTTCTTCGACGCTTGCCTAAATGGGAATCAGAACGCGCTTCACAATGCTGAGAATGGTCATCATTCAGCCGCGCTCGCACATATCGGGGCACATGCGTTGTCACTTGGGAAGGAAGTTCCGGCAGAGCAAATTAAGGCGTCCTTAAAAGGGCGGGCGCAGGTAGCTGATGCGGTTGATCGCATGATGGCTCATTTTGAGGCTAATGGTATTGGTGCGACCCAGCCTGGATTGGGGGCACCTTTGACTACTGATGGGAAGAAGTTTACGGGTGAGTTTGGAGCTGCTGCGACTAAACTTGATCGTGAACATTATCGTGAAGGCCACACCTTGCCCAACGCTTAATGACGGCTAGGTCTTTTCAGAGCGAGGCTTACAATTTTCCCTATCAATTCCGTGGATATAAGATTCAGGGGGGCGCTTCTGAGGACCGTAAATTCCTCTATGGTGCCGCCTGATAAAGTGCCGCCAGCTCGGCTAGGCTTTTTCTTGTAAAGAGCTTCCAGCGAGTTTCACGGTAGCTGCCGTTTCGACAGTCTTGTGAGATTGCGATGAGAGATTCTTCCCGATGGGTTTTGGCGATCCAATCGAAGAACGCGGCGGTTTGTGAACCACCCTCTTTAAATTTCCTTTTGTCAGGATCTTTTGCGATGTCTCCACGAAGTCGAGCTTGTAAGCCGGTCGCTATCCAATCGGGTGAATTAGCCGGGTAGTTTTGAAGTTTTGGGATAAGGCGTTTGAGAACCCAATCTTTCACTTGGGTCTCGGTAAGATTTCCGGGCTCCCCAGATTTGATTTCAAAAGTGCGGGGGGTATCAGGGTAGTCGGCGGTGCCAATGCGTTTAGCGAGCGGAAGCCAGCTTTCGAAAAAGATCCTCCTGGCGATTTCGACTTCGTCGCGGAAGTCGGGATTTTTACTGAAGTCTGCTTTAAACGTGAGCTCGATCTTCTTCTTGTTAAATCGAAGTTCGACCTCCCTCTCCTCTTGGTGGATAGGAGCAAGTAGCACAGGCGTTAGAAGAAGTTCGCTAAAAATTAGGGGTTCGTCTTGCGGGGCCGTGGCGCGAACTCGAACAAAGCGCGTTCCCTGCGGAACTGGAAGGGTGGCGGAACCTTCGAATAATTTCTGAGGAGGAGCCCAAGTATTACCATCTTTCGAAAGTTCGAGGCTACCGGATTCGAGAATACCAACGTCCATGCCGTTCGTTCCAGTAGTCACAGTCACTTTGCCAGTGGCTGGCCATGGGAATTCGGCGGTGAGATGATCATTGTCTTTTAGACCGCCAAGGGACCAAAAGAAACTATCGAGCTTTCCGTCAAAAATGAGCTCCGGACTGTATCCTTCACGGGCTTCGATTGATGAAGTTATGATGGTATCATAGACCGCCTTTTTGGCGGGGGGGTCGTAAACGAGAGAAGCGTAGACCTTGCCGAGCCGATAACGCTTGTCGAGGGAGTCGAGTCGAATTCGAAATTTTTTGTAATTTAGGTTTGAGGTTGGCAACCAGGTGGCTTCAGCAAAGGCTGCGATTCTTGGGAAAACGAGGTATTGGAGCTTGGCAAATTCATGAACGTAACGCGTGCGGAGGCTGGCTTGCGAAAGTAGTGCTGGTTGCCATTGGTATACTTTGTGAACGGGGTTAAATCCTTCCTCGGCCTCGAGCTTTTCGGCAAGGAGGAGCTCAGCCTCTTTACGCCGCGAGTAGACCGAGAAGTCGGTGGTCTTGATGTTCTCGGAGAGAAGTAGGTTCTTCCGGTGTCTGGTAGCAATTTTTTTAAGAGAGTCGTGGAATTCTGATGGGCCACCCTGAACTCGAATAGTTTCTGCAGGAAATAATTCGGCGACTTCTGCCAAAAGTTTTTCAAGGAATTCGAGAGTGGATTCGGTTTGTAGAATACCCACTTGTCGATCTTCCCAAGTGTTGGCGACTTTGAGAGGAGAATCGCCGAGTTCGGGATATGAGGCGATCAACGAGGTTGCTCCGTTTGTGAAGGTGAAGGTCGGAACCACAGAGATGGCCCTCGAATTAGCATGGGTAATCAGTTCTTTAATTTTTTCGCGAGAATAGTAGCCGGCATATTCAGTCGAGTCGCTTCCAGTGGGGTCACCGAAAGGTGGAGTCGATGCTCGAATACTCCCGATTTTGTGGAGCTTGGGAAATTTTAGGCTCTCCATCCGCCATCCGTGATCTCCGTTCAGTTGAAGGTGTAGTTCGTTGAGCTTGTGGAATGAGAGCCAATCGATGAGCGATTTCAGATCATCAGTCGGGAAGAGGTGGGCGCTGACATCAAGATGAAAAATACGGCGTGGATTTTCCGGCCAGTCTTCAATAACTTGGGCTGGGATGAGCGCTCTCGGTAGGGGCTTTTCGGCAACGGGAAGAAGCTGTGCGATGGTCTGGATACCATGCATGAGACCGGGGATATCACCGCCTTGGATGGTGGCGCCTTCCGGGGTAATCTCAATGCGGTAAAATTCCGGTTTT
This sequence comes from Akkermansiaceae bacterium UBA1518, assembly GCA_002323895.1. Taxonomy (GTDB): domain Bacteria; phylum Verrucomicrobiota; class Verrucomicrobiia; order Verrucomicrobiales; family Akkermansiaceae; genus SW10. Next base: position 3,918 of record DCQM01000163.1, on the reverse strand, counting down.
TCGAATTCACCTAAGCTAAGCTTGATCGCGCGTTTGTAGCGGAGCCGGCCCACTTGTTTGATTGTTCGGAAGCGATGCACATAACCGGTGGTTTTTTGCAGAGCGCCGGTTAGAACCGCGGCTTGCGGAGATAAATAGTCGGGGGCAATGACCGCCGTTTGAACATCTACAACCAGTTTTCCTTCACCTAGAACAATTTCTCTTGGCATCGGAACCAAGGTGGCGCTCAAAAGTGGGGCCATTAGGATGGAAAAAACGATGAAAAATCGCAT
>DCQM01000163.1:0-3300 GCA_002323895.1 Akkermansiaceae bacterium UBA1518 | reverse complement strand
CGGGAAGATGGAGCGCCTTTTTATGCAGTGCAAGGCGACATCTGGAAAGACCGCAGTAAATTGGACCGTAAGATCGGGGCTCTCTTTTATATGAAACGAGTTTACATCGCCCTACTTTTGACAGTCTTTCCTGCCTTGGCCGAATTGACATTGCCGAATCTTTTCTCGGACGGGATGGTATTGCAGCGCAATACTACTGCACCGATCTGGGGGTGGACTGAGCCGAATGCGCCTGTAAAATTGTCTTTTGCTGGAGAAGATCATGGAACCAGAGCTGATCAGAATGGTGATTGGAAAATCGTCCTGAAGAGCCTCAAGGGAAATGCCAAGGGAAGCCAATTGGTGGTTGAAGCCGCCGGGTCGAAGAGGGTGATCAAGGATGTTTTGGTTGGTGAAGTTTGGTTAGCTTCCGGACAGTCAAATATGGAGTGGCGAGTTTCGGGAAGCGCGAATGCCAAGGAGGAGGTTGCTAAAGCTAATGATCCTTTGTTACGAGTTTTTGTTTCCGCGAATGTAGCCGAGAATCGACCGCAAAAAAATTGGCAAGGGAATTGGAAGGCAACTCAATCTCAGGATACCGGATCGTTTACTGCGGTCGGCTATTATTTTGCCAAAAAGCTTCGTGAGGAATTAGGGGTGCCGGTTGGAGTGATTGAGTGCGCTTGGGGAGGAAAGCCAGTTCAAGCTTTTACGAGCGAGGAAGCATTGGGCGAATTACCGGCTGGAAAGAAGCTTCTCGAAATGAAAGCGAAAGCTCTCGCTGGATATGATTCGAAGAAGGTGGATGAGAACTTTAAAAAGCAGGTGAAGGCATATAAGGAAAAACTTGCCCAATGGAAAAATGACAAGAAGGGACGTAAGCCACGCGGTCCTCGCAAGGTTAGTGATCCAGGCAAGAATCCCTCGATGCCATCGACCATTTATAATGGGATGATTGCTCCAATTGTGGGTTATGGGAACCGGGGAGCGATATGGTATCAGGGCGAGGCCAATGCCAATGGTGGGACCGCACGTAGCTACGAAGAGCTTCTTGGTTGTATGGTGGGCGATTGGCGCCAGCGCTGGGGACACGATCTTTCTTTTTATTGGGTTCAGTTAGCTAATTTCCGTGAGCCAACGACAGAAGCTGGGACTGAGAGCGACTGGGTGGTTGTGCAGGATGAAATGCGCCGCGCGTTAAAATCGATTCCAAAGAGCGGAATGGCCGTGATCAACGACATTGGGGATGCTCGGGATATCCATCCCAAGAATAAGCATGATGTTGGTGAGCGCCTCGCTCGCTGGGCCTTGGTTCAGGATTACGGAAAGAAAGATGTCGTGATCTCTGGCCCTCTTTACTCTGGCATGGAGAAGAGAGGTGGCAAAATCGTGGCTTCGTTTGACCATGCTTCGGGTCTAGAGGCGCGCGACGGAAAAGCTCTAAAACGTTTTGAGATCGCAGGTCCTGATGGCAAGTGGCAGTGGGCTCAGGCCAAGATCGATGGGGACAAAATCTTAATCTGGCATGATGCCATCAAAAATCCAACGAAGGCTCGGTATGCTTGGGCTTCGAATCCGCTGGGCGCAAATCTCGTGAATGGCGAGGGATTACCAGCAAGTTGTTTCACAACAGAGTAGGATTGTAAGCGACTTTAGCGGAGCTTGTTCTACAATTAGAGTTTGAAACCTAAAGCCTTGAATACCTTTCTGACCACCACAGGCACCTATTTGGGATGCCTCATGCTCCTAGTGACGGCCCACCCTCGTGAACCCATAGCTCTTGAATTCGAGACTCTCGGCTCAATCGAAGGGACCGATAAGTGGGATTGGTGGCAGGCGCGCACCGCTTTTGTTCCGGGCGATGACCCGTTATGGATTACGACGATGTCGGAGACAGGCAAGGGCGTGTCGCACGACTTCCATGATGTTTATCAATCATTCAGTCGTGACGGTGGAAGGACATGGAGTGAGCCAATGCTCATTGAGTCGCTCCAGCGTGAGAGAGAGGCGGATGGATTCGAGGTTTCTCCAGGTGATCTCTGGCCAACCTGGCATGCTAAGTCAGGGATGGTCCTCACTACTGGAAAGACTTTTAACTTTGCGAAGGGGACCGAAGAGAAGCGCTTACGAGAGAAGGTGTCCTATGCTGTGGCGGATCCCCGAAGTAAGAGTTGGGGAGCAATGAAATTTCTCGCTATGCCAGAGAAAGACTATTCCGGACGAAAGATCACCGCTTGTAATGCAGGAAATAACCAGCGAGTCGATTTACCAAATGGGGAGATCCTCCTGCCAGTGCGCTACGTCGCAGACGTTCGAAAGCACAACTACACCAGCACGGTGGCCCGCTGTCGCTTTGATGGTGAAACGCTGACTTATCTCGAACATGGAACTGAACTGAACATCCCCCGAGATCGTGGTCTCTACGAACCCTCATTGACGGAGTTTGAAGGTCGCTACTTCCTGACCCTAAGAGCCGATCACTCCGCATATGTGACGAGCTCAAAGGATGGACTGAAGTTTGACCCGGTTCGTGAGTGGACTTTTGACGACGGCTTGCCACTCGGCAGTTATAACACGCAACAACATTGGGTGACCTGTGGCGGAGGACTCTTTCTCATTTATACTCGCAAGGGCGCAAATAATGACCACATATTCCGGCATCGAGCCCCTCTTTTCATTGCTCGGGTCAATCCGGAAACCCTGCAGGTGATACGGAAAACGGAGCGTGTCCTCATTGCGGAGAATCAAGCTACCCTTGGAAATTCTGGAGTTTGTCGCGTCAGCGACCACGAAAGCTGGGTGACTTGTGGAGAAGGCCTAATGCGTCTTGGTAAGCGCAAGGGTGAACACAACAAAGTTTTCCATGTGAAGATCACCGCGAAGGCGGGCGAGTGATAGTCTTCTTAGGGTCAAATTTGGAAAAAAGGTGGAGGACCGAGAGTTTTGTCCTTACTTACCTTCGTTGTTGTTTCCGAGAATCCCAAGCGCGCGTTCTTGGATTCGTGGTTCGGAATCATTTTCGGCGAGGTATTCGAGCCATTCGGTAACGTTGGGATCACTTGCCATGGGAGCCAGAGTTTCGAGTGCCTGACCCCGCATTTTGGGAGATTCTTCTTCACCGATCCACTCAAGAATATTGGTCCGGAATTCTCTATTGGTCGTCCCGCGTAGATTTTCGAGAAGCTGCCAGCGAAGGTATCCGCCCTTTGGGTCTTCGAGTGAAGCGGTCCAGAGAGGCATCATGGAGGAAACGATTTCATCGTCGATTTCTCCGCCCTCTTTGAGTGAAGAGAGAGTTTTGACTCTTTCCCATTGGTCTCG
>DCQM01000194.1 GCA_002323895.1 Akkermansiaceae bacterium UBA1518 | reverse complement strand
ATGCCATAAGTGTAACAAACTGGTCGTATTATATAGGACCTCCGCAAATTCTTCCCCCGGTCGGGTGGGGAGCTTTAGATGGCGGGGAGGAAGCGACGCCATTTCAAACCATCTGAGTCCGTTGCCATGCATTGGAGCGCAGCAACAGATCACGATAATTCCGCACGGCTGAACGACGTCGATCGATGGCTCCCGCCCGGTTTTTTTCTCATGACCGATCCTGTAATTGGATCATTAGCAACGAGTGAGGAGGTAACTTAACGATACCATTGTTGAAGATCAGCTCGACCTCCTTCGGTTCTACCCGATCGGGATGCTCGATGTCGTTGTAGGCATCGGGCGAATGACCGGAGAGGATCGTTGCCTTATAAGTGCCATCAAGTAGCATCTCTCCCATTTTGATCGTACAGGCGACAGCATCGGATGGGTGACGGTTGACCATCGCGACCGACCACTTCTCACCCGTTCCATCCACCGTGGCGATAGCATCGACAATGCCGACGCTTTGATTGCCGTGGCGAAGGCTTCCCGCTTTCAGTTCGAGTTTGGCGACACGTTTTTGTAGCAAATTGGCATACATCGCCATGGTATGGAAATGAGTTCGTTTGACGATTCCGTTCGTATGGGCATAGAGAGGCCCGGTCTGGTTGACCAGGCACGCGATATTCGCCATCTCCACATCCTCTGCGTTGCGAAGGCAAGCGTTGAAGAACGACGCGCAGAACAAGGCATCAGCCATCGTATACAGAGAGGGCTGAAGGCTCTTGTCGCGAGCCTTGATCAGCGCGATGATCTCCGGGTCCTTCTGGTCAACTTTGCGGGCATTGTGACCTGAAAAACCGGGGTGGTGCCATGAACGCAAGTTCCATTCGTCAAAGGCAATCTTGATTTGACCTTGCATATTGGCTTGATCAAAGGCTTTGATAATGGCTCGAATATGAGTATTCGGCTTTTCGGAAAGCATCATGCAAGACAGGTAGTCGGGGGTCTGATGCCTCTGGTAGTTGGCAACCCAATATTCATGAACCGAAAGAAGGCCCAGGTGCTTACCGGCAGTTTTCAGAAGATACGGATCAATATGGGCCTGCGAACCGTGTGATCCAGAGCAGGTTACCAAGATGCTTGGATCCACTTGCCGCATCGCCTCGGCACCGTCACGAACCTTGTGGATATAAGTCTTTCCGCTTCTTTCGTTTCCTACGCTCCAGAACTTCACATCAAACGGCTCAGGGTAACCGTTCATTTTGCGCATTTCGGCGAACTTGCCCGTCGTTGAGTTGCAATAGGCAACCCAGTCGGCCATCTCCTGGGTATCTGCAAGACCGTTCTGGCAAATATAAGGTTCTGCCCCCACTCGCCGGCAGAGCTCGATGAACTCGTGAGTCCCGAACGTGTTCGGTTCAACAACTCCCCACCGATCGTCGTCATACGGCTGGCGATCCTTTCCAACGCCCTTTTGCCAGTGGTAACTGTCGACAAAGCATCCTCCGGGCCAGCGAATCACGGGTGTCTTCAATTCCTTGATCGCCTCGATCACATCGAGGCGGAACCCCTTCTCATCAGCCAGCGGCGAACCCGGATCAAAGAAACCCCCGTAAATCTGCTTGCCAAGATGTTCGATGAAGCCACCAAAGATCATCGGGTTGTACTCAACGGAGGGGGCATCGACGTCAATGATGACAGTCGCACTCATACTAGTCATCGTCTGTTCGCGTGGGCCTGCTACTTCAACTAGTGCTACGTCGTCATACCAAGCCTGGCCTGTCGATCGGCCCCATCCGCCGAAGAGGCAGTTGATTTCAAGTTCCTTCGTCGCACCGGTCTGAAAAAGAGTCGCGACGCGCGTCCAACCCTTCGTGCCCGTTACCGACGGCGTGCGTAGTTTAGGCATGTTCTGTATATTCATAAGCGCGCCGATAGCACCCTGAAGTTTGTCGGTCTTAATCCACCCCGACAATTCGTAGAAGGTTTTCGGCTTCACACGCACCGTCGCGGTCCAGGCCGCGTCGAGACCCTTTTCGGAAGCGATCGAAACAGAGCGAGCTCCCGTCCGACCAGCCGCGGCAACTGTCCAAATCCCATCCGAATGGCCGTTCCAGGAACGAGAAGACCACCCCTCAACCCCGTCTTGCGACCTCTTCTCGAACGACGCATTTGGCAACACATTCGCTATTTGCAAGGGGTTTTCTGCCTCGGAGGAGCCAATCGACATGAGCACTACCAATAGTGGCAACATTGCGAAAAGGCTGCTTGTGATCTTTGAATTCATTCTGTTACTGCTGGAAAATTGCTTTTTGCGGGAAGGTCGCGGCAACCGGGGTTTGGCGGAATACATGGGCGAGAAAGGGGGGTGAGCCCAGCTGACCGATGTAGTTGGCGCAGCTGACAGTTGGTTAGCTTATTCATTGGAATCCATATTTCTAAGCAGGGCAAAAGGGAACTCACAATCTTAATCCATACCCCAACAGTAAATAGGCTGCATTGGATTTCACGTAATTCTCGCGATTATACCGATAGTTTATCCGGCTTCGGACCTGATTTGTACCATCTTAAAGTAAATCCAAGTTGCAGAACTAAAGACAAAAAAGTCAGGGCTACTGTAACCGCATGTAGTGCTTTCCAGACACCTAGATTTTCACTGTCTCTCGCTTCATTTATTACCGGAACTAACACGTAGCAGGTCGCCATAGAAAATACCGTAGCCATATTTACCACAGCAGCTACTTTGTGTTTTTTAGAGAGTATCGCATTTACCAGCCCGAGCAGACCAATTAGGGCAAAGAAAATGGGCCAAATGAACCTCAACATTTTTGCGGCTGCATCAGTTGGGAGAGCTATGTTGACCGCCGGAGCTACAATCGCAGACTGATAAATGAGAATGGTAACGATTATTACAGAGAGCGACCGAGAGAAGGAATTTATTTGCATGTTTTCATAGTCAAAGACACCTCTTATTGCTGAATGTCAATTCAAGCGTTATCCTCCGTTTTTGAAAAATATTCTCCCTTTTGCGCTCAGAGATTACCCTCTTGGCACGCTATGGGCCACTTTCATCTCTACCAAAGAAAGCCATTTACCCAAAAGTAGCCAAAATACTTCAATTTTACCTCATTTTATGCCATTTTAGGCACACTTGGTTTAGAATTTGCTCGGCTAAGCTCACTTTGATACCTGCTTGAATCTAGCACGCTTTTGTAAACTGCCTTGTAAGCCAATGGTTAACAAATACTCTCCAAGTAACACCCATATTAGGGACCAAAAAATCTCTCACCGTATTATATAAGAGCGTTGCAAGTCCTTCCCCCGGCGGGTGGGTCGTCTTTAGATGTCAGGGAGGGAGCTTGAAGTCTGCTTAAGGGGTGTCTCGTGTCCTTACGGGTAAATCTCCCAGAGCTTTGAGGCCTCAGTTTTCTTAATCATCGAACGATAGTTAGAAAAGATGACACTCTCGCTTGTTCTTTCTCTGGTGAATTGATTTCTTCGCCTGCGCTATCTTTCTCCCGGATCGATTATAATAGAAGAGAGTGTTTATAATGTTCAGTATCCTTTTGTTCTATTCTAATATAAGTATTAAAACGATAGAGTGACGTTAGAATGAAAGCGAAAATTGGAAATCCCAACGAACCATGGTGTCCGGTCTGTGAGGATCATACGGACTATCATTTGAAAGAGATAAGGCCTGGTAAAACTAGAGCAATGTATACTTGTAATAAATGTGGCTCGAATACATGGAATCCAACCAACCCATTTCTTTTTGGAGTTGTCGTGATCGTTTTAATTTTGGGCTTAAATTTTTTGATGTTTGCTGCCGATAAGAACAATACGGCCCAACTTCAACCTGGGGAAATTTTATTAGGAAAAATAGCCGCACTGGGAATGAGCATTTTTATGTTGGCGGTAGTATGGGGTAATTCGAAACATTGGAGAAAATTTCAAAAGTGGAGAAAGAAACTATATCAAGAAAAGATTGATGCTGTTCTTGAGCAAAAGTGAAAAGCGGAGGAAAAATCTTCTAAGTAATCATCCTCTTGAAGCTGACTAACAAACTAATTCGAGTCACACCCATATTAGGAACCAAAAAAATCTCCCACCGTATTATATAGGACCTCCGCAAGTCCCTCCCCCGGTGGGGTGGGTGGTCTTTAGATGGCGGGGAGGACTATAAGGCCGCATTCAGACCGGAACGGAGAAGGGGTAATCAATCGTTGGATGTGGATCAGTTGATCAAGTTCGCGGTTGATGGAACAGAGAGTAGTGCGACTTGGTCAAGTGGTGAGGACGCTGAAGGGAAAGGCTCACTTTGACAAAAACGCCTGCTCAGCCTGAACCGTTGCCCAAGCGACTCGTCGCAACCACGCGGCCTCTCTAGCGGTCATGTTACCGTGTTTTTTTGGCAAATATTCCAGCATGGTCGAACTTTCGCCATAGATCGTAGAATAGAGGACACATAGCGCAAGGTAAGTTCCCTGGATACTGGGATGCTCCTTATCTTTGGCATACATGTCTACTTCAGGGCGTTCTTTCATAGCTTTTTCCCACGCGATACCAACAGGGGCAATTTGAGCGCCAAGCTCGGCACCGATCGCACGGTGGGCTTTGGCGATCTCCTTCAAGCCGATCCAGCCAAGTCGTTTATACGGCCAGGCCATAAAGAACACAGGTCGGGCTTCAGACTTTCGAACTGAAGAATTAAATTTACGTGCAAACTTATAGAACGATTTTACATCTGTCTCTGGTAGGTCTTCCTGCAGAACAACAACATCGTAATGTCCTTTAGAAATCATAGATGAAGCCTTAGTTTTGCCCCACATAACTTTCAAGGAAGCCCCACCGCGCACGACATGTTCGGCCTTGAAATTCAGTTTTTGCGGGCGGCATTGAACCAATTGTTCCATGTGATACCACAATCCCTTGTTCCAGTAAGTGAAACTATTGCCTACGAATAGAATTTTCTTCGCAATCGAAACTTGCTTGAGGTTAAGCGGTGTGGATTTTTTTTCTGCCGCTAATCCTGGAAGAGTAACTATCAAGGTGATTAGTAAAAAGAACTGGTGCATGCCGTAAATCTAAGAAGTTTGAGGTTAACTCCGATCTTTAAATTAACAGAAACTAATTATGGGAACGGATGATTTTCATGTTCAGCCTTAAGCTTTGTTCATCATTTGCCTTTTGGATAGGTCTTTATCGAATACACCCGTGCCTGGAAAGGGCGGTCCTTTTTTCAGAGCTTATGAATCCCATATTCGGACAAAAAATCTCCCACCGTATTATATAGGACCTCCGCAAGTTCTTCCCCCGGTAGGGTGGGGAGCTTTAGATGGCGGTGAGGGGATCAGAGAGCGTGGATCAAGCCCGAGGGCTTCAGTCTCCGACGTTTCGTTCAAATCAGGCATGAGGTGCTAAACCTATCCTCCAATCTCTTTTTAAAAAAATCTCGATCAGATAGACAATGTTCTATCTCCTTCTATGATTAAAGACATGAAACATCTTTTCATTCTCCTCATATCGGTTGCGCTTCTTAGTTTTTTATCGTGCCAAGCTGCTGAGACTGAAAAAACTCCCCCCCTAGAAATTAAAGCCAGCCTGGAATGGAAGATCGAATTTGCAAATAACCAAGGGGTTGATTTTTTCACTCTCAAGCTCAGTCAAAAAGATGGGAGTGATGGACAAATGACTATTTCAAGATGGCCGGTCCCCGGAGGTGTAGAACAAATCGCTTCATCCATAAAACTCATGGCAGACAGCTTTATCGAAACGGCCAAAGGAAACCCAAATCTTAAATTAAAAGAAAATAAGGTTAAAATAGAAAAATTAAAGGGGGCTGAAGTTGAGGGGGAGGCAGCAATCTTCGAACTAAAGTTAGAAATTTTCCAGACAATCTTTATGTTCAACGATGGGGCACAGACATGGAATGGTCAGTTTACCGGGTCTAAGGAGGGATGGGAAAAGGCAAAAAAACTTCTCGAGCAAATTACAAAAACACCGGTGGCTAGCAAAACTGAGGGTAAGTGAGGGTGTCTTTTGAAGAAACCTCTACCGAAACTAAATAAGACAGCCTATTCCCCAAAAACCCTGAGATACTAAGGGAAAATGAGTTCACCGTCTGAGTTGGCATCGATGTATTTGGCTCCCTATGATCATCTTTTCCTCCGTTCGACCGGGACCAGAAAATAAGCTATTCGGAGACAGCTCGTTCACTGGTTTTACGGCTGAATTGACTTCATAAAACCAGATATCAAAAGAAGCAAATTCATGCCCATATTAGGGACCAAAAAATCTCTCACCGAATTATATAGGACGTCCGCGAGTTCTTCTCCCGGTGGACTGGGTGGCCTTTAGATAGTGGAAAGGCCGTGAAGAGAGGAATTGTGCGGAACC
>DCQM01000179.1:14518-14977 GCA_002323895.1 Akkermansiaceae bacterium UBA1518 | reverse complement strand
TTTGTGATGTACTTTTGACCCTACGTTTTAATGGACTCAAGATTTTGATGAGACGGGTCCAAAAAAAGATCGGCTGTTGAGGGTTAGATGGTAATTGGCTCTAAACTGTGTTAGCTATCTCAAGAAGTTAGATCGTGTCGTTCGTTTCTCTTCGAGAAAAAATTCAAGGGCTAGTGGTGCACTTCCACAAAGAAGATTCCATAATCGTAGGAGGGAAGATATTGAAGCCTTTTAAATCAGGGCAATTATGAATCTTGCTAAATCAAGAGACGATTGAGATCAGTAGGTGGCAAAGCGTGATTGCGAACACGGTAAACGGGGGGCTATCAAATAAATTTGGAAGACGACGCGGGTGGTGATGACTTCTTTGGAGGACTTGCTAAGTGTGGTGTAATTTCAGCCGCGGCTTCTAGTATGATGAAATTCTTGGATATTTTGGAATTCAGGATTCGTCTGGAA
>DCQM01000179.1:0-14174 GCA_002323895.1 Akkermansiaceae bacterium UBA1518 | reverse complement strand
CTTTGGTGGAAGCAAACTCTGGGAAGGCCGTTTGGATCGCAAGCGACAAGGGGAATCTAGTAATTTTTCGAAGGTGACTAAAAAAATCATTGGTTGAACCCTCCGAGCCCTCTTAGATACTGTATCGGTCGCTGATAATCTTCTATCGGCAACTCTAAGCCGTGTGAGCGTGAATTTTCTTTGCGCCAAAAAAAATACTTTCTTTAATTTAAATCTTATCTTGCGATGAAAAACAAAATCACGTTTGCAGCGCTCCTTGTATTCATAAGCATCGGAGCCCTTTTCTTCGGTTCGGTGATCGGGCAGTCACGTTTTATTGACCTTTCGCTTTACGGATTAGTCGCCCTCTTTTTTCTCTACCTAAGTTTTCTCTATAAGTTTACTTGGCAAATTGTTCTCTTTCTCGTCTGGAGTGGGGTGAATTTGAATTATGGTTTCCGGCTAACCTCCCAACAGTATGCGGCTGCCATTTTGCTGCTTTACGGCATAATCATCTTCTTATTGCGTAAGAATCCCTATCCTAATCCTGACTTTCTCAAGCGGGTGAATGGAAAAAGCTTATTTATTTGGTCGGGTATCTTACTTTTCTATGGAACTCTCACTTTTGCGTTAAATAGGACAATCCCATTTGATGGAGGTAGTTATAACACAAAAAATATGTTAAAGGCGTATTCTTCGACCTTTGCGCCGGTTTTGGTCCTCTTTTTGGCAATTCGCATGCCTTATACCTTCCGAGTGGGTAAGAATGCGATCTCGGCTATCATTTGGATTCTCGCCATTGGTTTGGTTCTTAATTTTGCTAATACAATCCATCTTTTCCGGCAAGGATATGGTGGTATGTCCATCCTTGCTGACGAGTCCGCAGATGTCGGGATGTTTTACATTCCTCTCATCAATGCAACTTTGGGGGTTTTTACGATGCGTGTTCTTGCGCCTTCGGCAGTTATTTTCGCCTTCGCTTTTCTTTGTCAACCAGGCTGGTTTAGGGCGCAGACGCTACTGTTGAGGGTTTTGTCAGTTTCGGTTTTGGGTCTGGGCCTGCTTGGCTCGGTGGTAAGTGGAGGCCGAGCGGCAGTTCTGCTCGCATTGGTTTACGCCGTGATTATTGCTCTCATCTACCGTCGAGTAATCCTCATTTTTGCGGCGATGTGTTTGGTATTCCTCGTTGTGCTATTCGCGAATATCTTCTCAAAATTCATTAACAATGACATGCCTGTTTTTGTGGCGAGGCCTCTTCAATATGTGATGATCGACAAAGGAAGTTCGATGAAATCGATTGAAAACTCTTCAGACTATCGCAGTACTCTGTTTGTTGAAGCACTCAAGGAGTGGAAAGATGACTCCCGGGTCCTTCTTTTTGGGCGAAGTGTTTATACTGCAATGGATTACACGGAGGTGAAAAAAATCGTAGGAGATAAAGAGTCTTTCTTAATGGTGAACATAAATTCTGGCACTTGTCATGCCCTCCTTCCATCTGTCTTAATCCAGTACGGAATTTTTGGAGGTGTGCTTTATTATTTAGTGTATTGCATGATGTTTTGGTACTTTTTGCGTAGTTACCAGGTTGCGAAACGTGATGGATATTCTGAGGAATTGAGGATCATTTCTTTCGTTGTGACGCTTTCGACGGGGCTAGAAATCATCACCGCAACTATCGGAGGATCATGGTTCGGCGCTTTCCATATTTTGATGGTCATCTTGATTAAAAGCATAGCTGCTAGGGACGAGATGGAATATAAAGCCACTCAAGAAGCTGAAGAGAGAGCTGCTGCAGCTCCGCTCGGTTCTGAACCAAGCTCGATAGGTGCTCGTCCGGGATTTGCGTGATCGTAGGCGGCCTGCTTGTTAGCTTTTTTATGAGACCCTTAATTTCTGTAGTTAGTGCTTCTTGGAATCAGGGCAGACATCTCGCTGAATGCCATCGTAGTGTCTTGCCTTCTGAAGGTGGTCTTGTGGAACATATCGTAGTTGATAATTGTTCGGACGATGAAACATCCGAGGTGCTGAATCAATTTCCTGAAATTGTTAGAATAATTGAGAAGGACGGGGGTCAAAGTGAAGCTCTCAATAAGGGATTTGCGATGGCTAGAGGAGAATGGATCTTATGGCTGAACGTGGATGATTTTCTCTTGCCTGGTGTCATCGATAAAATGTTAAAAATATTACAATCTGGAGATCCCGATTTTGATCTCTTGTATGGACATACTGTATTTGTAGATGCCGCAAGCAGAACGATGCGGACAATTTATCAACCAATTTGGCATTATTGGATGACCGCGATTGGTTGTTATGCTGCTCCATCCACGGGATCGTTGTATCGTCGGCGGGTGTTAATTGAAAACCCCCTCGATGAGAACTTTCACATGATAATGGACACAGAGTGGATGCTGCGGGTAGGCCGCCAGCTAGGGATCAGACGATTGAATTATAGAACAGTTTCATTCCGGATCGATGATAATAAAACTGCCGATCATATTCAGTCAGGCGAACTCACCCCAAGACATCGCTCAGAGAGAGAAGCGCTTGCAAAAGATTATCTAAATTATGATGAAAATGAAAAGAGCTCGTTGATTGGCCGGTTGTTGGTCAAGCTAGCGCGTAAATGCACGAGACTATGGATTCTGGGAGATAAATTTATTTCGAAAATGTTTCTACTCAAGATTGTTCTTCCCGCCCAAAAATCTGAATGAAAATTCTCCATTTTATTGAGGGTCGTTGTAATCCAGACACCGCGAATGGTGTGGATAAGACGATTTATTTTTTGACTCGGGAGCTCGCCGCTTTGGGGCACGAAGTGCATCTCATTTCCGAGACTAAAAAGGATCCAATTGAGATCCCAGGCGTATCGATTCATCGGGTAGAGCCGTTTCGCAACTGCTTTTCTTGTCCTCCAGAGGTCAGAGAAATTGTAGATCAGCTTCAACCAGATATAGGTCATTTTCACTCTGCTTATGTGCCGGGAAATATTAGTTTGGCGAAATACTTGCGTGGAAAAGGTATTCCTTATGCGGTGACTCCAAATGGCAACTGCGCTCGGGTGTTGCTCAAGCGTCGTCCTTGGATAAAGCTCCCCTACAAATATTTTTTTGAGAGACCCTATATGAACCAGGCTGCTTTTGTTCAATCGGTGGGGGATCAAGCCGAAATTGAACATTACGGGATTAAGGTTCCGATTGTTGAGGCGCTCAACGGAATTGATCTCGAAACGTTACCCGAGAAGGTGGATCTGGAAGTAATCGAAAGGACCGTTCCACGCTTTCAGGGGCGTTTTGTGTGTGTCTTTGTGGGGCGGCTTGATATTGAGCAAAAGGGTCTTGATATGCTAATTCCTGCGGTGGCTAGTTTGGGTTCTAATGCTAAGAATCTCGGAATCGTTCTGGTTGGTCCGGAATGGAAGGGTTCTGAGAGTCGGATCAGAGAAATGATTCGGGAAAATAAGATTGAAGATTCTTTTCATCTGTATGGGCCGGCATACGGGAATGAAAAATTTGATCTTATGAAAGCGTCTGATGCCTTCCTCTATCCGAGTCGTTGGGAGGGATTGCCCTTTGCAGTGGTTGAGGCCATGGCAGTCGGGCAACTCTGTTTGGTGACCCCGGCTTCCGACCCCGCTGGGTTGCTCGCTAAAGAAGGGGGGGGAGTCGTCTTCCCTTCAACAATTGAAGGGATTCGAGAAGGCTTGGTAGAAGGCATGAATCTTAGTGCCGATAAGCGAACTTCGTTACTTCAGATTTCAGCTGATATCGTCCGTGACCATATGACGTGGAACGTGATTGGCCGTATTATAGAGAAGAGTTATTATAAGGTCTTGAAGTCAAATTAGATGGGCTTGGAATTCGAAAAGATCTCCGCGCTTGAAGATGTGGCCCGCGAACTGAATGATTCCGGACTTCGGTGGGCTGTCACGAATGGTTTGGGTGGATATCCTGACAGTATTGGGCGTGACTTAGATTTGATTGTTGAAGGCTCACTGGATCTTGCGGTTGGTCATGTGATCAAGGTATTGGAATCGGCTGGGTGGATCGTTTTGCCAAACCGTCAGGGTTGGATTTGGTGGATTGTGGCCTTTCGCGAAAGCTCAGATGGCTCACTGATTTCTCTTCAGGTTGATCTTTTCAAGCACTTGCAGTGGGCTTTTACCTGGGTGGTTGATAAAGTCGGAGACAAGGAAGACTTGATACGTAGAGGGCCATTTTATGAAGATCCGGCAGCTGCGGTTGGCAAGCGCTTTATGCTTCATGCTTTATCAACGGGAGTAACCAAATTTCGTGAAAAACCTACCTACCTTGACTTTTCAGAAAGAGAGCTAGCGGTTTTACCTTCAATTCTTACAGGGCTTTCGGGCCGTCATTGGCCCGAGATTGTGAGAGCGGTATCTAGCAAAGATCTTACTTTGTTAGAAAGTGAGCTCGTTTCATTTCGGAGAAGGTGCTTTTTAAAGGCTATCTGGACTAAGCGTCCAATTGCCCGTCTTGCGAGCGCATTCCAAAAACAGTGGGTGGTAAATCTTTTTCCGCGACAAGGGGCCCCAGTGATTGAGCTCACTTCTGGAGATGATGGTGAGTCGCGAAAGTTACTTGAGAAAATTACGGAAGAATTTCGCAAACTTGTTTATCAGGACGTCAGGGTTGTTGAAGATTCGTCTCAGAAAAAGGCGAGGCATTGGTGCCGACTTTCCTGTCTTCAGGTTGTCTTAGTTTTTGCAAATACCCCCGTTCCCGCCGGGCTCAAAGCCGAGATTACGGTAGCCCGCGATGAAGATGATCAGATTTATTGGAAATCTCAAGGGGTCGATTCGCGGAGCAACCTAGAAAGCCCTAAAAACTTGGAAGTATTTTTGCTCAATTTCTTCAAAAAAAAATCCAGTATATTGAAGCAACAACATCCTTCTGTCATCAGAGCGACTCGCTACTGATAAGCCTCATTCCGACTATGAAAATTCTCTCAGCCACAGTTTCGTTCCTAAAGATTATAAAGAATAAAGAGGTTGCCTTGTCTTTGTCGTAACAAATCTCCTTCCTCTTAGAATCGTTTTGATGAAATTGATAAGACGCGTGAGTTCCACTAGAATCTCTAAGTTCAAGAGAGCTGAGTTGACCGCTATTTTGGTTCGATAAAACGAGTCCCTATTAAAGTAGCGCAGGGTTATGACGAATTGATTATTGAAACAAACTATTCCCGATTAATGACTAAAGAGAGAATTATTGATTTTGTAGACGTTCCCGGAACGATCCTGCTAAGACCACATGATTTCGATAGCGAAGATGGAGGGGGTGACTATGATTTTCTCGAGATTGGTGGCGATCAATTGGGTCAAAGGATTGAAGAAAAATTAGGGACACCTCTGGTTAAAATAACTCGGGCATACGTCCATCAGAGATACTATGAATGGGGACAGATGGATGTTCTGCCATCGCTGGAGTGGAATGGATTTAGATATGCCGATGCGGAGGCCGTGATTGCCGCAGCAATTGTTGGGCCGGATGGGATCCGAAGGCCCCGGTTGGGTCATGATGGAGTAATTTCCTGGCTAACAAGTCTACTTTGGGGGGGGTTCTACAAAGAGAAATACGATGAAATAATCACGAGGGCTGCACATGAGGATAGCGATTGTTTTTATCAAAGTCTTGAATGGGCGCTTGGAGTTGGGTGGGCCAATGAAATGATGGAATGGGCACAGAGAGGTGATGCGAGAAAGAGCGCGAAGCACGCCATGAGTATTAGAAGGGCTCTTAAATGGAAACAGTTCAGGAGATCCGGAGGCGATACGGTGTGTAGCGTTTTTCGACATTGGTGGTGTGAAGCCCTCCATCACTTGAAACCTCAACTGCCAATGCTTGCATTTGTAGGTCCGGATGGGAGTGGGAAATCATCGGTCATTGAGGGAGTTTCCAAGAAGCTGAGTCACATGGGATTACAGCAGAAATTTTTGCATTGGAGACCGTATGGAGTCCAAGGTCGCGAGGATTTGGGGCAACCGGTAAATAATCCGCATGCGGATCCACCGAGAGGGTGGCTCTCTTCGACAGTCAAATTAGGAGTCCTGTTTTGGGACTGGTGGCTGGCTTCGCTTACGGTGTTAAAGCACGCTCGCGCAAAAACGTCTCTGGTTATTTCTGACCGTTACTACAATGACATGTTGGTAGATCCGGTCCGATACCGCTATGGTGCGGGTCTAGGCCTAGCTCGCCGTGTCTTTAACATATTCCCCGAACCGGAGCTTGTGTTCGTTTTGGTTGGAGACCCGGAGATTATCCTTCCGCGGAAAAGGGAAATTCCCATGGATGTTCTTAGCCAACAGTTGGTGCTCTACCGGAATCTGGAAAGACGGCTTGGAGATCGAGGGCGATTGATCAATGTCAACGATAGCCTTGAAGATGTTATTGAAGATGTCTTTGGCCACTTAAAGGCTTATTTACGGGGAGAAAAAAAGAAGTCATTCAAAGCTGACATGACTCGGCATTTGCGAGTGGCTCAGTTCGTTCCGCACTATCCTTCGGTTGAGGGTATTTCCGCCTATTGTCGTGGTTTGTCCAAGGAAATGAATCTCATTTCTCCACGCAGCTGTCCTGTCATTACATTGAGGACAGAGCTTAAGAATCTATCCGGAGATGAGGAATTACTTCATTACCCCCATGATTCTCGGAATCCCATGAGCTTGCCAAAAAATTTGATTTTGGATCTCGAAAACAATGTTCATCAGCTTGATGGAGTCGTGTTTCATGGGGCCTATCACCCCAAAGTTGGCATGCTACGTCGTCATCTAACGCGGATTGGTATTCCGTTCATTTTTGTGCCGCATGATCCCTATGTCCCTGAGCTCACTCAGCACCATGCCTTGAGGAAGTGGGTTTTCTGGCACGTCTTTGAGAAGAGAACAATCAGAAACGCAGTAGCGGTTCAGCTATTGGCTGGTGAACATGAAAAGCCGCTCCGCGAACTGGGATTTGATATTCCTACAGAGGTCATCCCAAATGGCTGTGAACTTGAGACGATTTCAGAAATTCCAGACCAAGTAAGAATACCCGGAACGGGGGATCGCGTGCGCATTCAGTTTATAGGAAGAATGGATCGTAATCACAAAGGATTGGACTTGCTAGTTGAAGCCTTCGGCCAGTTCGTAAGGGAGGAATCTTTTAATGAGGTAGACCTTATCCTCACAGGTAATGATTGGGAGGACAGAGAAGAGTTAGAGAACCTGTCTTTGAAGTTGGGCCTGAAGGATC
Source organism: Akkermansiaceae bacterium UBA1518 (assembly GCA_002323895.1). GTDB lineage: Bacteria > Verrucomicrobiota > Verrucomicrobiia > Verrucomicrobiales > Akkermansiaceae > SW10. Next base: position 6,948 of record DCQM01000179.1, on the reverse strand, counting down.
GGGTGTTCTTTACCGGACCCCGGCCCGAGCACTCGCTAGTCATTCACTCAGAGGCAGATGTCGTGATCCTTCCTTCACGGTTTGATGGATTTGGTTTGTGTATCGTAGAAGCGATGCTCGCAGCTCGGCCGGTCTTGGTCTCAAGACGTGCCGGGGTCTCAAGCCATGTTGATGATGCGGGGGGCGGCTGGTTGTTCGAACCCACTGTGGAGGGCATAAAAGATGGGCTCGTTGAGGCCTGTCTTGCGAGATCGGAATGGCCGGGAATGGGCGAGGCCAACCGTGACTATGTGGTTAACAATTTGACGTGGAAACAAGCGGCTGAAAAAACTCTTGATATGTATCGTCGGCATTTCTGATGAAGATGAACTTAAAAGATAGGGGAATCTTGGCATCTCTGGGCTTTCATGAAAATGAAGATGGTGCGTGGAGAGTTCTCAGGAGAGGTGGACACATCCTTCTCTTAGTTCCAGATTACGCTGCATCAGTCAGTAAGGGATTACAGCTATATCGACCGCAAAGACTTCCGGCGCGCTTGTTTGTTGGAGCGGTTTCGAGATTTCCATTTGGCCGGTTATTATTGAAGCGAATTAAAGGTTCCATCTTAAGTGGCGGGGCCATTCAAACTGTGCTTGATACAACAGAAGCCACCTTGGTCTGTCTTCTCCTCGGCAACCCCTCTCAAGAGGAACGGCGAATCATCCTCCTTGCTGAAACTGAAACCGGGCATCATTTTATTATCAAGTTAGGTTGGGGTGCTCTCGCGGTAGAGAAGATATCTCGAGAGCGAAAATTTCTGGAAATGAATGCTGGAAGAAATCCTGTCATCCCTTCGCTAACTAATGTTTGGCGCGAGGACCAATGGGAAGCTTTTGCGATTCCTTACTTTGATGCCCCGGGAGGTGTTTCTTTTGAGAAGGTCTGTGACGTCCTTAAATCTTGGTGTCCTGATTCTCCTGCTGTTGAGCTCTCGAGTTTGGATGAATGGATGAGAGTAGTTTCGAAAATTTCGGATGAGAAGGAGCGCGAATGTTTGATCTATCGTTCTGCTGGGCTGAAGATCAAAAAATCGCTGAGTCACAGAGATTTTGCTCCCTGGAATGTTCTCTCCTCTAAAAACGGGGATGTGTCCGTTATCGACTGGGAGTTTGGAAGAGAAGAGGGTGTTCCGGGATGGGATCTTGTCCATTATCTGTTTCTTTCGGCCCATTTGGTTGACCGTCTTCCTTCGAGTAAGGCGAGTATTCGTGTTGTCGATTTATTAGAGTCAAAAGCTAAGTGTGTGGAGCTCGTCAAATATTGGGGTTGGGCTGGGAATGTTGATTTGTTGGTTAAAAGTTATTTTTACTCAATGAGTGAGCAGTTGGAGAATTTTGCTGAATTAGCCGGTGAGGTTCATACACCCTAAAAATTTTGGATGAGTTATGAAAGACCGCCCTGTCATATTACTTTCCGCATATGGTTGTGAACCTCACAAAGGTTCGGAAGGAGGAGTTGGTTGGAATTGGGCATTACAGCTTGCCAAGGGTAGCGAGGTCCATGTGGTGACCCGAGAAGCACGACGTCCCGCAGTGGAGGCTTTTTTAAATGAGCATGGGCTCGACAATCCCAAATTTATATATGTCGAATTGCCTCGGTGGACCTTGAGGTTCAAAGAGAGTAATCTTGGAATGAACATTTACTATATGTTCTGGCAGTTAGCTTGTTGGTGGAAATGCCGGTCTTTAGTAGACGAGCTTGAAGTGGATATCGCTCACCATGTTAGCTTTATGAGCCTTACCCGTGGGTCGTTTGTTCCTTTTCTGGGCGTGAAGTCGGTCATTGGTCCGATTGGGGGATTACAGACGGTTCCGAAAGCAGCAAATCCAGTCATAAGAAGTCGCATGATGGAGGCTATTCGAACAGTGGCCGTAAAGTTTTTCCGTTTAAATCCGGTAGGACTTTTAACGGCCTCGAAGGCTGATTTGCTTGTGATGGCAAATGGGGCCAATCAGCGGGTCATGCCCAAAGCTATTCGAGATAAAGCTGTGACTGGCTTGCAGATAGGGACTCCAATTATTGCAGCTCGGCCTTGTCCTGATCTGGAAGGCCCTATCGTTTTTCATTGGTCGGGGCGTTTTGTGGATCACAAGGGCCTTGAACTTTTAATACGAGCAGTTGGTCACCTTAAAACCACTTTTCCTGACGTATACAAGGAGGTGAGAGTCGTTGTCTCGGGAAGTGGGCCTTTGGAGAAATTTTATCGAGATTTGATAGCCGAGCTTGGACTTGATGAGGCGTTTGAGTTTCTTGGGTGGGTGACGTTGGATGAAATGAATGCGATTTGGGATCGTAGCCACGCCTTTATTTTTACGAGCCTCCGCGAGACAACGGGAATGGCTCTTCAGGAGGCGATGATGAGGGAGGTCGCGCCTATCGTGGTCGATAATGGAGGTCCTGGTGAAATGGTTACAGATGAGAGTGGGATTAAGGTTACCGGGGAAAACCTAGAAGAGCTTGTGTCCCATTTGGCGAACGCGATGAGGGACTTGACACATGACCCTGCACGGGGAATTGAAATGGGCGTAAAAGCGCGTGAGCGTGCCCTCAAGCACTATTCATGGGATGCTGTGGGATCTCAAATGCTAGATCTTTATAAAGCCCTCTTAGGAGGCCAAAAACCCAAATTGAAATGAATATATTTCAAACATCTACGGCTTTTTATCCCAGTATGGGAGGAGCCCAGCTTCATTGGTTTACGATTGGTAAGATGCTGGCAGAACGAGGGCATACTGTGACTGGTTGCGGGCAGTGGAAAGATCATCGGAATCGCTACTTGATCGACTCAACTTTAAAGGCTCCCTGGGGTGACGATATCTATGAAGCGGGCCCCATTAAGGTTTATCGTTATCAGCCGAGTGGTTTTGCGAGAGCTTGGATGGCTCCTCTCTTACCCCTCTGCCTGCCTTTACCTGAGATTGGTTATCCCCTCATCAGCCGCTACTTCGCGGGCAAGATGAGGCAAATGGATTTTAAGCCTGATGTTGTGATGAATATCCGCATCGGGCGGGAGCATTTCTCTTGGGCGTCTTATCATGTTGCCAAAAAACGGGGAGTGCCTTTCGTCATTTGTCCGAATTATAGCCCACGGATGCAAAGTAAGTTTGGGCAAGTAGTGATGCGGAATTTTTTTCGTCTCCTGAGAGCTGCGGATGGTGTGGTGGTATTTACTCCTGCCGAGCGAGATGAGATGATCCGGCTCGGGGTTAAATCAGAGAATATTCTTTTAATTGGGGTTGGACCATTGCTTGCAGATGAGTGGGACACTGGAGCCTTCCGCCGGGACTATGGGATTAAGGATAAGATGGTGCTCTTTCTGGGGCAGAAGTTGGAATATAAGGGTTTCGATACCCTGATCGAGGCGGCCCCCAAGGTTTGGGAAAAGCACCCTGAGACAAGCTTCGTTTTTATTGGGCCCCATTATCCTGGAACCAAGGAGGTTTTTGATAAGATCAACGATCCGCGAATCGTTGATATTCCGCGAATCGATGCTTTTGATTCGATAAAAGTGGCTGCTTTAGATGCTGCGAATGTCTTCGCTCTCCCCTCACGACAAGAAGGAATCGGGGGAGTTTACATTGAGGCATGGGCCCTGAAGAAGCCCGTGATTTCATGCAAGATTCCCTTCCTCACCATCCGTGATGGGATCGATGGAGTGATGGTTCAGCAAGATGCAGACCTTCTTGCGGACAAACTTTCATGGTTTCTTGACCACCCGGAGGAGGCTGAAAAAATGGGGCAGGCGGGATTTGAGAGGGTTCAAGATGAATATAGCTGGGAGCTTATTGTCTCCAAGGTTGAGGGATTTTTCAAAGAGCTGATCAAGCGCAAACAATAGCGAATAATGGAAAAGAAAAAAGTAGTAGTTGTTGCTGGCACGCGACCAGAGGTTATTAAAATGTCGTCCGTCTATATGGAGTTACAGCGGTCCGATTTGTTAGAGCCCATCTTTCTCTCGACGGGGCAACATCGTGAGATGTTAGCCCAAGCTTTTGGGGCTTTTAATCTAATACCTGACTATGATCTAGAGTTGATGAAGCCTGGCCAAGATCTTACTGGTTTGACCGCGCGTGTTCTGCAGGCGGTAGGAGCGTATCTTGAGGAGACTCGTCCGGATGCCGTGTTAGTTCAGGGTGATACGACGAGCGTCTTGGCATCGGCCATGGCGGCCTTTTATCAAAATATTCCGGTTGGGCATGTTGAGGCTGGGCTTCGTACCTACGACATGCAATCGCCATGGCCCGAAGAAATGAATAGGCGTCTGGTCTCTCCACTCTGTCGTTGGCATTTTCTTCCGACCGAGGTGAGTAAGGCGAATCTCTTACAGGAGAAGATTTGCGAAGCCAGTTGTCATGTGACGGGAAATACTGTGATCGATTCGCTTTTGTGGATGAGCAACAAGGTGAATGCTGAAGAAGATCGAACCGTGGCGGTGGCGGAGCGGCTCAATATCCCGGTCTTTTTTCGGGAGAATTTCCTAGAGCAAAAAGATAAGCGTTGGATTCTTGTGACGGCCCATCGTCGTGAGTCGCACGGAGGTGGGTTCGATAATATTTGCAAGGCACTCCGGCAGTTGGCGGAAGCTCACCCCGAGGTGGGAATTCTCTACCCGGTTCATTTAAACCCGGCGGTGCGGAAGCCCGTGAGGGAGCAGCTCGGAAACCACGAGCGTATTGCTTTAGTAGAACCTGCTGGCTATGAAGATTTTGTTTGGCTGATGAATCGTTGCTACTTTGCTTTAAGTGATTCTGGTGGAGTGCAGGAGGAAGCCCCAAGTCTCGGTAAACCAGTCTTGGTAATGAGAGATACCACCGAGCGTCCGGAGGGAGTCGAAGCTGGGACTTGCGAATTGATAGGGACCGACCCTAAAAAGATTGGTAGGACAGCTCGTTTGCTTCTGGAAGAGGACGCTGAATATGAGCGGCGAAGCCAGCTCAAGAATCCTTATGGTGATGGCAAAGCTGCAAAGCGAATTAGGACAATTCTTGAAAACTCACTATAAACAAAAATAAACTTAGGACTTATACACTTTTAAATTTAATGGAATTCATCGATCTAAAATCCCAGCAAGCTCGCATCAAAGCGAAAATTGATCACCGTATTCAAGATGTCCTGCGCCATGGACGTTATGTGATGGGGCCTGAGTTGGATGAGTTAGAAGAACGGCTGAAAAATTATGTAGGCACGAGACACTGCATCGGAGCTTCAAGTGGCACTGATACTTTGTTGATTGCTATGATGGCATTGGGGATTGGGCCAGGGGATGAGGTGATTACGGTGCCGTTCACATGGATTTCGACAGCCGAAATGATTGCGCTGATCGGCGCGACTCCTGTGTTTGTTGATATCGATGAAACCACATGGAATATCGATGTTTCAAAATTGGAATCGGCAATTACTGAAAAGACTAAAGCGATTATGCCGGTTGGGATTTTTGGGCAGACTGCAGATATGACAGGGATCAATGAAATTGCATCTCGAAACGGAAATCTTCCAGTCATTGAAGATGCCGCGCAATCCTTCGGCGCCACTCATCATGGTGAAAAATCAGGTGGACTTTCGACGATTGGATCGACTTCATTTTTTCCTTCTAAGCCTTTGGGTTGTTATGGAGACGGTGGAGGGCTGTTCACCAATGATGATGAGTTGGCGGAAAGAATGCGCCACATTCGGGTGCATGGCCAAACGGAAAGACACCATCATCCCATCTTGGGCATCAATGGTCGCCTTGATACATTACAAGCTGCGATCCTTCTCGAAAAACTTGAGATTTTTGATGATGAAATTTTGAGAAGGCAGAAGGTGGCCCAAGCCTATGGAGATGGAATTAAGAATTCATCAATTACGCTTCCGAAAGTGGGGCCAGGGAATACCTCCGTGTTTGCTCAATATACAATTCTGTCATCGAATCGTGATGCGCTTTCGGCTTCTTTGAAGGAGGCTGGAATTCCTTCCGTGAGTTATTACGCGGTGCCACTTCATTTGCAGCCTGTCTTTGATGGCCTTGGCTGTAAGAAGGGCCAATTTCCTGTTACAGAAGATGTGGCATCACGTGGCCTGAGTTTGCCAATGAATCCATACTTGAGTGAGGAAGAGGTGGCTGCTGTATGTGCCGTGATTGCTACTGCAGAAGTTTAGGCATCAGAGAAAATAAAAAGCTTTAAAAAGTGAAAAGCGGTTCCCAAGGGGACCGCTTTTGTTTATCTACCCTTCAGTTTCAATGATCGAGATCACTAAGTTTTTACGCTCTAAGACTTTGGGCTTTGTGTGTATTACCATATCGTTGATTCACGCCGCTTTTGGCCAACTTGACTTTAATAATGATGGTCTAAGCGATCTTTGGACTGAAGTCTATAAAGCACATAATTTATCAGCGGATGCTGATACTGACGGAGATGGTTATAGTAACGGATTTGAAAGTGAAATCGGTTCTGACCCTTTCGATCCTAAATCTTATTTTGGGCTGAATAGTTATCGGTTTGAATCAAATAACACTCTTTTGATTCTCGATTTCCAGGTGGTCAAAGGAGTGAGGTATTTAATTGAATCAGCTAGGGAATTGGGGCCACAAGCTATTTGGAGACCTGAGACAGTGATTAATTCTAACGGGAATGGGTCTCTAGTTCTTGAGCAGTTTATTGATAGGAGTACAGACTCAACTCGATTTTTCCGGGTGAGGCAGGTGATTGACGAAGATCGAGATGGTTTGACCTCATGGGAAGAATGGCAACTCAGATTAGATGATCGAGATCCTCTGAGTAACGGAGGGAAAAGCTCTGATTTTCATTGGGCTGTTGATCGTCATTTGATTGGGCTGGATCTCGAATTGCGTGATTCTGTTGTGCCCATCGTATTTGGGCTAAATCTCGAGGTGCGCAAGCCCGTCGTTTTTAAAGGAATTGCCCGCAC
>DCQM01000023.1 GCA_002323895.1 Akkermansiaceae bacterium UBA1518 | reverse complement strand
TCGAAACAGCAAGCGAAGATGTCGGGGAGGTCCTGCAAGATCCATTATTTAAAAAGGTCGATCAACTTCGGAGCTTCCGCGGAAAGCAGTGGATGAAGCATGTCGGTTACACTCGGGAGAAGGTGGTGAAGCCACAACCGCTTGGGGAAACTGAGAAGACAGTTTCAAAGATGCAGGCCGAGATCAATAAACTGCGACGGGCAAGATAGCTAGATAGTGATCATTGTCGGTCCGTTTGCTTTTGCCCTGAAAAGGTTCCGGATTGTTGTTCGGCTCCTTTTCCTAGAGTCCTTGAAGTTCGCTGTCAGCATTACCAATTTTTTTGGCGGACACGCCCATGCGTTTCATCATTCCAACGTAAACGCTCGCAAGTGGAGCATTGTCATCTGCTTTGAGATGGCGACCGGTTTTGAGTTGGCCATTGGCACCGCCTGCTAGAACAACAGGGATATCGCGAGTGGCGTGGGCATTCCCATCACGGATGCCAGAGCCAAAGAGGACCATGGAGTTGTCGAGGACGGTGGAGTTGCCTTCAGGTAAGCTCTTCATTTTCTGAAGAAGGTAGGCAAGTTGGGCGGAGTGCCAGGTATTAATTCTCTGGTATTGGTCCAGTTGTTTTTCGTCACCTTTGTGGTGGGAGATGGAGTGGTGTCCACCGCTGACGCCATCAAGGAAAGAGAAGTTCTTCCCGGAAACGGCGTTGCCAAACATGAAGGTGGAAACACGGGTAGAATCAGTCCAGAAGGCGAGGGCAATGAGGTCTAACATAAGACGTGCATGCTCAGTGTGGTCGATTCGCTGGACCGAGCCTAGGCCCTTTTTGTCTCCCCCCATCGCGGTGCCAATCCGCTTGTTCAGCTCGGCGAGTTGCCTAGCAGCAGCCTCGCTTATGTTTTGTCCGGCGCCAATTTGTCTGGCCTCGTTTTCAATGCGGCGTTCGACTTCACGAACACTTTCAAGGTATTGCTCGAGCTTGTGCTTGTCCTCGGTGCCTAGGGTTTTCTTGAGAGAATTAGCATCGTCTAGAACGATGTCGATGACAGAGCGGTCTTCAGATTTGCTTTTACCACTTTTGTCTGTGTTGCGAAAGAGTCGATCAAAGGCGCTTTGAGGGTTGATTTCGCAAGGAAGAGGGACGTCGGGCTTCTTCCAAGAAATATGGGAACCGTAAAGCCGGGTCAGGTTGACATTACGGTCGATCCCGGAAGTGATGGGCTCGGTGCCCAGCTCCATGGAAGGGAGTTTGGTGTTTCGGCCGATTGCTTCGGCGGCAATTTGATCGATGGAGATCCCATTTGCCGAGACATCCGACCCGGTGGTGCTGGCGATGGTGGAGCAGGTGAGCCAGCCGGCGGTTTTGAAGTAGTGCCCATCGCCTTTGTGGGAAGGCTTATTGGTCAGCCCACTAATAACCGTAAGGTGTTCTTTTACCGCTTCAAGCGGGCTTAGGATAGGGGAAAGCTCGAAGTTTTTTCCACTGCCACTGGGAGTCCATTTGTCGGGTCGGACCCCATTGGGCATGAAGAGGCAGGCCATGCGGACGGGATCACCTGAAGAGACTTTTTGTCCGTAAAGCGGACGCATTGCTTCAAGAAATGGGAGAGCGAGGGTCGCGCCAAATCCGCGGAGGGTTTGGCGCCGGGAAATCTGCCAGCGATGGGTGTGGATATTAGCCATAGGCTTTAGAGGAAATTGACCTTAAAACTTTAGTGGGATCTAGAGAAATTACAACTGAACAGGTTGGCATCCTTTCATGGCTAAATAACTTTTGAAATCTAATATGATTCCGCTCAGTCTCTTGGCGATGAGAATTTTGGCTGCCTTGCTTTTTTCGGTGCCTCTGTCTTGTTCTCTAATTTCGTGCGGTGGGCCATTGGGAGCCAGGGATTTTGTGTCCTATCAATTCCAGTATGGGAAAACAGCACTTTTACAGAATGGAATTGCTTATGCTCCTAGGAGAGCTCCAGCGGCCGTCCATCGGGCGATTGCAGCGGGTAACCGTCTCCAAAATAAACCGTATAAATGGGGCGGAGGCCATGCAGTTTTAAATGATAGAGGTTATGATTGTTCTGGTGCGGTTTCTTATGTCTTAAGGGAAGCAGGCCTTATGAGTGGGCATATGTCTTCAAGGGGATTTTTGAATTACGGGGAATCTGGCCCGGGGAAATGGATTACGCTTTATGTGAGGAATGGTCATGTGTTTTTGACTGTGGCGGGGCTCAGGATTGATACAGGTTGGGGTGGTGGTCGAAAAGGGCCACGTTGGCAAACAGGGTCTCGTCCTGGAAAAGGGCATATCATGAGACACCCTCCTGGTTTTTAAGCATTAAAAAGCCCCGCGGCGTTTCACCTACGGGGCTTGGAAATTTTGCGGGTTCTAGTGCTTAGCTGCGTCGGCGTCTCACGAGACCTAGGCAACCAAGGGCGAGAAGGCCGAGAGAGGTTGCTTCAGGGATGGCTGAGGCCACTCCGTTGTCCTTGATGTTCTGAATCGCTGCCTCATCGAGAGCGGTATTCCAAATGGAGACATCGTCGATGTTGCC
>DCQM01000182.1:1325-19884 GCA_002323895.1 Akkermansiaceae bacterium UBA1518 | reverse complement strand
TATCGTTTTCTCGTCCCCGAAGAGGCGAAGTCCCTCGGCTGCGGCTTGGCGTTTAGTGGGTGACTGAGTGAAAGCAGTTACCAGCTTGTTGCGGGCAGGAGCGAACTTCCAAAGGCCGGCAAGTTTCGCAGCGCTCGCGAAGACAGTCGGTTTCTTCGAATCTAGGAAGTGCAGAAGCTGTTCTTTACCTTCCGTGGGCTGAAGTTTTCGAATTTGAGCAGCAGTGACGAGCTGATCGAGGATGATCGGCTCTTTGGGCGCTAGTTTGAAGAGGCGGCTCAGGTCGTTAGCGGAACCAACTTGTGATATGACTGAGATGGCATCTTTGCGTTCGGTCGGAGTGAGGCTTCCATTGTCGAGGCTGGTGAAGATGGATTCGAGCGAAAGTGTCTTTCCAAGGGCTTTCATCGCAAAGATCAGGTGCGGGAGTTTGTCTCCGAAGACAGGCTTGCCAGCCTCAAATTTTGGAGCCCAATGTTCCTGGTGTTCGCGAACGATGGACCAGAGCGCGAAGTCCATGGTCTTGTCGACCGGATGATCGAGCGCTCGCAGGGCAGTGGGAACCGAGTCAGGTCCAGGCATTTGGGCGAGACAACTCACGGCCCATAGGCGAACGCGTCCGTTTGGGTCGTTAATAGCCTTCTTAATGATGTCGGTGGCGCCGGTGACTTCTTCGTGGCGATGATAGATGACACGCAGTGCGGCGGCGCGGTAGCGGGGGTCATCGGATGCGATGAGGGATTTGATGAGGTTGATTGCGGTGTGGTTGACAGCCTGATGATTCCACATTGCTTGCATACGGGAGAAGTTATCGGTGAGCTTGCTGCTCCAAGCGCTGAGTTCCGGGAGCACGTCTGTGCGGGTGCGAAGCTCGTTGCGAGCTTGTTCGCGGTGGATGCGCTCTTTTGAAATGGTGTGAGCGAGGAGTTCTTTGATGGAGAATTTTGAGAAGTCCTTTTTCTCAATGAGCGGTTGACCTTTGAAGGTGACACGCCAGATGCGGCCCCTTGAGTGGTCGCGGCGATCGTCGCGGAAATCAACTTCGCCGTGCTGAATGATGGGGTTATACCAATCAGCAATATAAAGTGCTCCATCAGGTCCCATTTTGACGTCGATGGGACGGAAGGCGCGGTGGGAGGAACTCAGGAAGTCATCGATGCGGGTTGAGTTGTAAGATGAACCCTCGGGATTTAGGCGATAGGCATTGATGCGATGGCCACGGAAGTCGGGCGCAATTAGGACGCCGCGAAGCTTTTCGGGGATGTGGGAACCGGAGAGGATTTCCAAGCCACAAAGCTTGGGCTGTCCCGGGTTGAGGCCATCCATGATACGTTTGGCCCCGGGTGAAGTGCGGAAGACAGAGCGTGGAAAAATATCATTGATGCCGTGACCGCCGGCTCCATCAGTCGCGAATGTTTGGCCGTGTTCGTCAAAGATGAAACCCCAAGGGTTGATAAGACCTTTGGATAGGATCTCGGCGCGTTGAGTTTCGGGGCGGAAGTGCCAGATGCCACCGCCCATGAGTCGTCGAACACCGTAAGGGGTCTCAAGGTGGCTGTGGATGTAAATGGATTGAAGGAAATAAAGCATGCCATCGGGGCCTTGCTCAAAAGTGTGGACGATGTGGTGGGTGTCCTCAGTCCCAAAGCCGGAAAGGACGACCCGGCGTTGATCAGCTTTCCCATCACCATCAGTATCTTTCAGGAAGATGATCTCGGTGGAGTTCGCGACATAGGCTCCACCATCTGCTGGGAGGACCGCGGTAGGAATGTGCAGGTTGTCGGCAAAGACAGTTCGCTTGTCGGCAACACCATCACCGTTCGTGTCCTCCAGAATGAGGACCTTGTCGTTTTCTTCAGCGCCTGGAACGATGTGCGGATACATCCCACTGGAGACGAGCCAGAGACGGCCTCTAGAATCGAAGTTCATCTGCACCGGCTTCGCAATCATGGGATCTGAAGCAACGAGCTTGATCTCCATTCCTTCCGGAAGGTTGAAAGCGGCAGCTTGTTTGACCGGATCTGGGTCAGGAATATCTTTGAGTCCGCGTTGGGCGAAAGCTGGTAGGGCCGTGAGATAGACCGCGAGGAGAAGTCGGGTGATCATTTCTACTTAAGGGAGAGGGCGGTTTTTTTAAGGGATTCGATTTGCTTTTCGGCGTCGGCGATGAGCGGGTCAAACATCGGGAGTTCTTTCACGTTGTTACCTTGTTCGTGTTTACGGAAGAGGCGAAGGTAGGTTTCGTTGGCGGGGCGCCAGCGGAAGAAGAAGAGCTTGTTTTTAGCAACGGTTGCTTCGCGGAGTTTGCGGGCGTGCTCGCCTTGAAGTTGGTTCCCGGTAGCAAGGGAAAGGCCGAGGGCTTCGACAAATTTTGGAGCTGCGGTTTGGTAGCCTTCAGCTGTGAAATGGAGGCCGTTGTCGGTGAGGCCTTTACTTTCCCCAAGAGTTGTGAAGAAGTCTGCAAATTGAAGTTTGTGTTTTTGGGCTAGTTTGCCAAGAGCCTTTGAGTAAAGGGCGAGCCGCTTGTTGTGCTCACTCATATCGGGCATTGGCGAGCCGAGGGATTCGGCGGGTGGGGGTGAGACGATCACGATCTCACGAGGGCTCGCGGATGATTTAATCATCGAGAGGAGGGTTTCGTATCCAGTGGTGAATTCGGGAAGTCCTTTTTCTCCGTCATAGGCAGCGACCGCACCGTAACAAACGATGACGAGGTCGGGTTTAAGCTCGGCGAGGTCGGATTTCAGTCGATCAAAGCCTTCCTTGGGCGGGCCAAAGTAACTTCGGGCGTGGCCAAAGACGGTATCGCCACTCCAACCGAGATTACGGAATTTTAGTTTCTTCTTTCCAGCCGAGAGACTGATCGCTGTTTCGAGATGGCCATATTTTTGGGCTCGTTCGATCATGGTGTTTCCAAGGAGAACGATCGTGTCGTTGTCTTCAAATGTGACCGCTGAGGCGGGAATAATGATGGAGAGGAGAGAGAACCAGAATTTCTTCATAAATCGTGGGAGCTACCTACGCCTCTTTGGGGCTAGGTTTGTCATACAATTTCCCAGTTCCAAGCTTATCGGTGTCGTAGTAAACGAGATCGCAACATAATCTCGTCCTGAAAGGAAATAGTAAGATTTTTGGCTAGAGAATTCATGGGGCAAGTGGCGGACAGTTGATTTTGGTTTGGGTGCTTGCCTCGGTCTTGTAGATCTGCCAATTACTCTTGAGCGGTTAGATTTTAACGCGAGTTATCGTTTCGCTGCTTAGAAATTTAAGACTTTATGAAAAACGTAATTGTTACCGGAGGTGGGTCCGGAATCGGCAGGGCGATTTGTCAGCGATTGGCGGAAGATGGTAACCATGTCGTGATTCTCGATCTTGATGAGAGTGCCGGAACTGAGACGGTCGGTTTGATCAAAGAAGCTGGTGGTAGTGCTGAGTGCTTGGCATGTGATGTTTCTTCGACAGAATCGGTTCAGGAAGTTTTTGCAGGAATCTTGAAAATTGATGCTTTGGTCAACTGCGCCGGGATCGCGTCGATCGGTAAAGCGGCTGACACCACCCCTGAAGAAATGGACCGGATTTATGGAGTAAATGTGAAAGGGATTTATCACTGCATTCACTTTGCGATTCCGAAAATGATTCAAGGTGGGGGAGGAGCGATTGTGAATATGGCTTCGATGGCGGCGAAAGTGGGAATTCAAGAGCGCTTTGCCTACTCGATGTCCAAGGGGGCGGCGGTGTCGATGACACTATCGGTCGCTAGAGATTATTTAGCGGAAGGAATTCGTGCGAACTGCATTTGCCCGGCTCGAATTCATACTCCGTTTGTTGATGGTTACCTCGAGAAAAATTATCCCGAAGAGGAAAGGGCCGGAATGTTCCAAAAGCTTTCAGAGTATCAACCGATCGGCCGGATGGGGAAACCTTCTGAGGTGGCGGAGTTGGCCGCATTCTTGTGTTCGGATAAAGCGGCCTTTATAACGGGTTCCGCATACGATATCGACGGTGGAGCAACTCTTTTAAGATAGAAAATTTAGACTAATGAAATTGACCCGATTTTACGAGAATGGCGCGGTCGTGCCTGGTGTTTTTGTTTCCCAAGACGAGATTTTGAATTGCGCTGATTTTGGCGAGGACTGGGGTGAAGCGTTTTTTGAAAACGATGGCTTGAAAAGGCTTGAGAAGTTTCTGCAAGAACAAGGAGATTCGTTGCCTCGGGTGGATGCCGGAGGTGTGACTCTGGCTCCGGCAGTGGCCCGGCCTTCAAAGATTGTGTGTATTGGATTAAATTATGCTTCGCACGCCGAAGAGGCTGGGATGGAAGCTCCGAGTGAGCCGGTTGTGTTTTTTAAGGCTACGACGGCTTGGGCTGGTCCGAATGATGATATCGTGATTCCTCGTGATTCAAATAAAACGGATTGGGAAGTAGAGTTGGCGGTGGTGATTGGAAAGCGGGCGAAGTACGTGAGCGAGGATGAAGCTTTGAATTATGTCGCCGGTTATGGAGTTCATAATGACTACTCCGAGCGCGAGTGGCAGTTAGAGAAAGGGGGGCAGTGGGTGAAAGGAAAATCAGCTGACACCTATGCGCCGTTTGGGCCTTACTTGGCGACCAGTGATGAGGTCTCGAATCCGAATGATCTACGGCTTTGGTTAAATTTAAATGGTGAGCAGCTACAGGATGGCTGCACCTCTGATTTTATTTTTAATATCCAGCAGGTGGTAAGTTATCTGAGCCGCTTCATGACCCTTTTGCCGGGTGATGTCATCTCGACTGGAACCCCGGCTGGAGTTGGTTTGGGATTTGATCCGCCCGTGTATTTAAAAGAGGGCGATGTGGTCGAGCTTGGGATAGACGGCTTGGGAATGCAGAAGCAAATGGCTGTTAAAGAGCGCTAGAGGCATGAAAATCACTTCTGCAAAAGTCATCGATGTTCGGGTCCCGACATCGGACAATATGTTGGGTTCTGATCCTTTCCATAAGGCGCCGGATTATTCATCAGCTGTCCTTCATCTGGAGACTGATGGCGGGTTGCGGGGCGTGTCGGTGGTTTTTACAGTCGGGGCGGGGACTGATTGGATTGGCCATGGCATACAAGACCTGGTGACCTTAATCGTTGGGTCTACTTTAGAAGAGTTTTGCGAAGCCCCGGTCAAGCTCTACCGAAGGCTGAATGATCACCACCAATTACGATGGTTACATGATGGCGTGTTTCGTATGGCGTGCGGGGCCATCATTAACGCAATGTGGGATTTATGGGCTAAAGCCGAGAAAAAACCACTGTGGAAGTTACTCGTGGATCTTGAGCCGGAGTTTGTAGTGGGTTGTATCGACTGGAGGAATTTGAAAGACGCCTTGACTCCCGAAGAGGCCTTAAAGATTTTGGAGAAGGCAGGTGAAATAAAGGTGGATCGTGAAGAGGCGATGAGTAAGTTGGGGCCGAAAGCATACTGCACCGCTGGATGGCTTGGACTGAGTGATGAGGCGATTTTAGCAACAGTTCGTAAGCTTCAGGAGGAAGGATTTGACGCCTTCAAAGTGAAGGTAGGATTGAATTCTTCCGAGGATGTGGCTCGGCTTAAGTTCATGCGGGAAGCGATTGGGAATGATCAATCGCTGATGGTGGATGCTAATCAATTCTGGGGAGTGGGAGAAGCCAAGGAACATGTGTCGAATTACGGGCCTTTTGGATTGAAGTGGGTGGAGGAACCCATCGCACGGGATGATGTTCTTGGGTATGTTGAGCTTTCGGAAAGCTTCAAAGAGGAATCGTTTCAGTTTGCTTGTGGTGAGCATGCGGCTTCTCCGGTGATTTTTAAGCAGCTTCTTAAAAGAAGAGCGGTTGGGTATTGTCAAATTGATGCCGTAAGGGTGTCTGGGGTGAATGATGTAATGGCGATCATTTTGATGGCGGCAAAGTTTGGTGTTCCGGTGTGTCCGCACGGAGGCGGGATCGCGCTTTGTAATATGATTCAGCATTATGGGATGTGGGATCAAATTGCGGTGAGCGGCCATTCCGAGACGCAGTTGGTGGAGTACATTGATTTTCTTCAAGATGCGGTAGAGCAACCGGTGCGGATGAAAGATGGGCATTACGTTACTCCTGAGGCTCCGGGATGGGGGTTGGAATTCCGCGAGGAATTCCTGAGGGACCATACCTTTCCGGGTGGGAAAATTTGGAGTAGCCGACCAAAAGAAAAGTGTGGAGTTCACTTTGAATTTGAAACGGATTAGTATTTATCGCGATGAATTTAGAGCTGAAAGGGAAGGTGGTCGTAATAACGGGTGGTTCTAGGGGGATTGGAGCGGCCTGTGTCGAGTGTTTTGCTGGCGAAGAAGCGATTCCGGTTATCGTCGGGCGGTCGCTGAATGATGGTCGCGCTCTCATTGAGAAATTGGGAAGAGGTATGATGATTGAAGCCGAGCTCACTTCGGAGGGGGCCTGTGAAAAGGCAATCCTAAAAGTCATGGAAACATATGGTCGGATTGACGGAGTGGTTCATAACGCAGGAGTAAATGATCGGGTCTCTCTGCGAAGTGGAGTGGATGACTTTGTAGACTCGCTACGAAAAAATCTTGTCCATGTTTATGCCCTCACTCACTTCGCCCTTGATGCTTTGATAGAGACGAAGGGCTTTATTGTGAACATCTCATCAAAGGTTCCTGAAACGGGACAGGGAGAAACTTCGGGCTACGCAGCTTCAAAAGGAGCGATGAATGCTCTGACGCGTGAATGGGCTCTTGATCTCGCGGAATTTGGAATCCGGGTGAATGCGGTAGCTCCCGCCGAAGTGCTGACACCAATGTATGAAGCTTGGGCGCAGGGAAAAGAAGATCCCGAGGGCTTTTTAACGGAAGTTTGCGAGCGAATCCCTTTAGGCCAAAGAATGACGAGCGCGGAGGAAATCGCGAATACGGTCGTTTTTTTGGCTTCTAGCAAATCTAGCCATACCACCGGTCAGATTGTTTATCCTGATGGCGGCTACGTGCACCTCGATCGTTCATATTAGAACGATCTAAAATTAAGGGTCAAAAACATTGAACTCGTGAGAGTGAGATTACGAGAAAGTCGTTTGCTCGTTTTACCTGTTTTCTTAATTTGTGACGGGTTGCAATTTTTCGGGCTGAGGTCAGGATCTCTCTAAATGATCGTTCTACTGTCACCCGCTAAGTCGTTGGACTATGAATCGCCGCTTTTGAGCAAACGTTCCACTAAGCCGCGTTTCATTGAAAATTCCGCCGAACTGATTTCGCAATTACGGAAACTTTCGGTAGGGGATGTGAGTCACTTGATGTCGATCAGCGCTAATTTAGCGCAGTTAAATCATGATCGTTTTGCGACCTGGGAGACTGAATTCACCAAACAAAACTCCCGTCCTGCAATTCTCGCTTTCACTGGCGATGTCTACCAGGGGATGGACCTAGATCAGTGGGATAAGGTGGATTTTGATTTGGCGCAGAAGCGGATTCGAATTCTTTCTGGGCTATATGGCGTGTTACGACCATTGGATTTGATGCAACCCTATCGTCTGGAAATGGGAACAAAGTTCACCAACAGAAAAGGAAAAAATCTCTATGAGTTTTGGGGTGATTCGCTGACGAGGTCCTTGAATGCCGACCTGAAAAAATCGGGATCTGATTTTGTGGTCAATCTTGCCTCGAACGAATATTTTTCAGCAGTCAAAAAGAAGGATCTTGATGGAGAGCTTATCACGCCGGTCTTCAAAGATGAAAAGAATGGAACGTTTAAAATCATCTCATTTTTTGCTAAGAAGGCGCGGGGGATGATGGCAGATCATATTATACGCAACGGAGTCACTAGTCCGAAGGACCTACAGAAATTTAAAACTGCCGGTTATCGTTATTCTAAGCAAGATTCTGACGAGTCTAAGATTGTGTTCCTGCGCAAAGAGGGTGCCGCGTAACTAGTTGACGTAGGGTCGGGCCTGTTTGATGGAAATCTCACCTGCCTCGGTAATCTTAAATTCGATCTCCATCGCGAAATTTCTATTGAACCGTTCGTTGTAGAGCGTTTTGAAGCGTGCATTGACGATTTTTAAATTCTCTACAAGATCTAGAACGTGACGCCGAGTGAGGACGGTTTCGCCTTCGGGGACCTGGTTGGAGTAACGAATATACTGGATCTCGAATTGGGAGTTTCCGAAAAGCTTGGCAGCAAGGAGCTCTTCTGGCGTGGAGTTGTCTTCAGGGTTGGTGACAAGATTTTCTCCGGCCTGAGCATTGAAGTAGTAGCCTTCCCAGTCTGGGTCGAAGATGTTTCTCGCGACGGCAACGCCGTTGGCTTGCTCGTTTTTCTGATTGGGGTGAACGAGGATTCCCATGGCGGAAGAGAGGTGATTGATGCGATAAAATTCGCGTTCTTCGTATGCGCGGTAGTTCCAAAGGCTGGCCCAGACTTGTTTGACGCTTTTGCTGATATGACCCTCGTTGTCCTTATGGGTGAATGAGTCGTAAAGACCAGCACCATTGAAGCTGGTGGTATCCTCGGCGTTGGCGCTGGAGCGAAGGCGCGGGGTGATGTTAGGGGGTAGGTTGTTTTGAAGTTCGGTCAGTTCCTGATACATCCATGTTGGCATGGTGCTTTTATTTTGAATGCGATCGCGGAAGTTGGCTAAAAGTGATTCCCGAAGTGCAGGATTACTTTTAAAGTCAGCATTTGAGATCATCGCCGCTACCTCCGGGTAAAAGCGATTGTGAATCATGAATTCGTGGTAAAAATGGAAGGGAATTGCAAAGCCATCGGGAGCATTGTTCGGGAAAAGTCGTCGCAACTCAGCAACGTTGGCTGCCTTTCCTCCAAATGAATCGCTCTCGGAGAAAGCGACCCTAGAGAGCGCCGTGATTTTTGTTTCACTGAGGTCACGGGGTGGGGCGGATGACTGGGTGGGGCGGATTGACTCAAAGTAGTCTTCGACTTCATCTTGGGTTGCAGCACGGATTTCGAAACCTCCTGCAGAAACACGGTAGTAAATGTTTTGACCTATGAGAGGCGCAATTTCGGGGTGGTTAGCAGCGTCTTCAATGTAGGAGTTTGGAGTGTCGTTTTGTTGGGCCTTGAGATTGACGTGCGAGAGTGGGGTCTGGGGAACTTCAGTGATAATGCCAGAGACATAAGTCAGGTCGTTTGGAAGATTCTTGAAGATAACAATGTCGCGGGCGGAAAGGGTTTCCGTGCCGGTAGAGGCAACAAGGCGTCCGAACGCTTCTTGTTGATTCATGGGCTGGTAGGTGGTGCTGGAGAAGAGATCGTCGGTCTCGATCGTATGAATTGAAGAGGCGTCGTAGCGAGCTTGGTTTGCCTTTTGGAGTTGGCGCTGGGTTTCGCTGGGAGCGTGGTAGGCAAGGCGGGAGATGAAGGGAGCATTCTTTGCGATTATTTCGTAAGCCAGTTCGATCCATTCGAAGGCAACGGGATCGGTAGGCCAGAATTCTAGGGTGTAAATTCCTTTCGAGCCATCGGGAGCAATGTAGTTGTCGTGCGAGACGAGGGAACCGGCGAGATTTTGGCGATTTACGGCGCTAATATAGGTATTGCGCGTGAACTCGTTATAGTTCCGGGGAAAATTAAGAACGTTGATGGCGAAGTCGTAGTGGTGTTGGTTTCGATTGATATTAAAAAAGTAGAGTTCGGGCTTGGTGCGAATGTTGGTAATGAGGAATTTTACTTCCCTTACATTTTGAGCTCCGGGAAAATTATCGCGTTTGGAGAGAGAGTTGAAGTTTTCCTCGGTGGCGAGAAAGATGTTGCCATCTCTGGTTGAAATAGGATCGGCGGCATTGAGGCCATGCTTGAGTGTGAGCTCAGCGATATCACTACGCCCATCGCCATCGGAGTCCAAGGGGAACCCGTTGGAAATTCGCTCAAGTTTGTAAAATCCGTTGGGACGGGGTAAGACAGAGTCGCTAAGAACGGCGATTTCGTTTCCAGACGATTGGAGGTCGACGGTTTCCCATGTGTTGAAGTCCCGTGACCGGAGTAGGCGAAAGTAGTGGGAAGGTGAAGGTTGGGAGCTGACTTCAAATTTCCCTTGGGCTCCAAGCGAAATGTCCTGCAGAACCTGCCCTGGAAGGGTGGTGATGAGGAATAGAGACAGAAGCGCGTCCTTCATAGTGACAGTGCAAGAAGGACCCGAAAAGCCTTTGGGTCAATAGGCATCCACCTTATTTTTCACCATGGCAATCAATACGAGATCCGAGGCGAAGGTAGATTTTACCATTCGCGATTGCCGGGGTGGCGTCGCTCCACTCGGATTCAGGTCCGGGAGAGAGGCTGCAACGTGACAATTCATCGTAGCCATCGGAAACATTAGCGGTAATCAGTTGGCCTTCGCGTGAAAGGGCAATGAACTTGCCATCGGCAATGATGGGTGAGGCGTAAAAATTAGCCTGTAATTTTTGGGTCCACACGACTCCACCCGATCTGGCTTCAAGTGCGGTCAGCACTCCGCCATCGGACAAAGCGAACACCGTTTTACCATTTGAAACAGGAGTTGGCACGTAAGGGGTTTTCCCTTTCATATGCCATGCTATCTCAGCGGCTTTTCCTTTTTTTGAGGGTGGGCGGACGGCAAAATAGACTCCATTTTTACAGCCAACGGCGATGAGTGGTTCTTTGCTGTTTGATCCAGCGAGAACATTGATGGGGGAGACAATCGTTCTTTGTTTCATAGTGCCGGGAAGCGACCATTTTTCCTTGCCGGAAGTGAAGTCGAGAGCGACCACCCCATGTGCTTGGCTCGCGAAGACCACTTCGAACCCGGTTGAGGTTTTGTAAACCAAGGGAGTAATGTAGCTGGTTTTTTCACCGTTTCCTTGAAGCCGTTTTTTCCAAGTCACCTTGCCGGACTTTGCTGAAATGGTAGCAATGAATCCGTCGTCCATGTGAACATGTGCGAGGACAACTTGTTCTTGGTGAATGATTGGTTGGAGGTTGAAGCCGTGTTGGGTTTTGACCTTGCCAATTCCGTAATCCCAGAGCTTGGTTCCGGAATGGTCAAAGGCAGTAAGCATGGCTTTGTTATCGGTTCCGTTGAACCAACTGATGACGACGGTGTTGTCATTCACCGCGGGACTGGCAGCCGCGGTGTTATTGAATCGGTGGAGATGATAGGCTCCCACGGCGAGAGGTTTGCTCCAGAGGGTTTTTCCGGACTTGGCATCGAGGCAGAGCAAAGCGACGGTTTCCGTGTTACGGCTCTCACTGGTAACGAAAAGTTTGTCTTTCCAGATGACAGGGGAACTGGAACCCGGGCCAGAGAGCTTAGCTGACCACAAAAGGGTGTTTTCTCCGAGTTTGATCGGAATTTTGGCGGAGGAAACTCCGGTGCCGTTTTCGCCTCGGAAACGGGGCCACGTGTCTTGTCCAAATAAAGAGAGGATAAGGAGGCAAAATACAATACAGGGTTTCATGGGAGAAGGTGGAGAGATCTTTTTGGCTGGGTTTCAGGTAGAAGGACGGGATGCTCTATGCTTTTCAGTGATCAAGCATAACTTTCAAGTGTTCTTTTTCGCGTCTTAGAGATTGCAGGAAGAGTTTAGACAATATTGTGGAATATTGTCACGACTTCGTCTTGTTGCGATCTTGGCAGAGAGCCTTCTGTGTGATCTTGTTTCGTTGTGAAAATCCCCTTGGTGCTCTCTATTGTCTTGATCGCTGTTTTCTTTGCCGCCGGGGCAGGGAAAGAAAAAGAGACGACGCTTCGCGTAGCGACTTTCGATCTCGATGTGACACCGCCGGTGGGCTCAGCAATGGCTTACACGATGGTGGGAAAGGATCCCGAGCTTTCGTTGCGATGCCGGGGTGTCGTTATTTTAGGGGCCGGTAAACCAATTGTGATCTGCGCGATCGATTGGATCGGAGTTGCCAACGAAGGCTATGATCAATTTCGGGACGCCCTAGCAAAGGCTGCGGGCACTACTCGTGACCGGGTGGCTCTTCACGCGCTCCATCAACACGATGCGCCGGGGTGTGATTTCACAGCGGAAAAGTTAGTAAAGAAATTTGGACTTAAGGGATATGAACGGACGAAGGGAGATTTTCATAGAGAGGTGATTGGACGGGCTGCAGCGGCTGTTCGGGAGTCACTTCCTAAGGCGCAGAAAGTGACTCATTACGGGTGGGGTGAGGCTGCGGTGGAAAAGGTGGCCTCAAATCGTCGAATTTTGGGGCCCGATGGAAAAGTGAGAGCGGTTCGTTACACGACGACGCGTGACCCGGCGCTGCGAGCGGAGCCGGAAGGCACGATTGATCCGGATGTGTCGTTGCTATCGTTTTGGAGTAAGAAGAAACCCGTAGCAGTGCTAAGTTATTATGCTTGTCATCCTCAAAGTTATTATCTCACGGGGACGCCGAGTCCGGACTTCCCTGGGATTGCGAGGTTCATGAGGGGGCAAGGGGTGCCCGAGGCCTTGCATCTTCACTTCAACGGAGCGGGTGGAAATCTCGGGGCTGGGAAATACAACGATGGGAATAAAGAGAATCGTATAATTCTGGCAAATCGGATGGCTGAGGGGATGCTTAAGGCCTGGAATGCGACCAAAAAGTGGGAGGTTGGGCCGGATGGAATTCGCTTTGACGTTGAGAAAGTGCGGCTCCCTCTGGCCAAACATCTTGAGGATGAAGAAAAAGTAATGGAGGCCCTTAAAAATCAACCGGGACGTGGGTATTTTGCAAACGTGGATCAGGCGGCCTTCATGCTTCGTCATAAGGCTGGAAACCAAATTGATGTCTCATGTCTGTCCGTTGGTGATTCCCGGGTTCTGCATATGCCGGGTGAGTTGTTTGTGGAGTATCAACTCAAGGCAAAGGCAATGCGTCCTGACCTTAAGGTCGCGATGGCGGCGTATGGTGAATATGGCACGGGCTATATCGGGACCGAGATTGGCTACAAGGAAGGTGGATATGAGACCAGCCCATCGGCCAGTGCCGTAGGTCCAGGATCGGAAAAAATTCTTACCGCAGCGATGAAAAAGTTGCTGTTAGTGAAGTCTCTGAAAAAGCAGGGACAGGTAGGTCCGAAGTCTCCCAAAGAGGCGATAGCAGGTTTCGAAACCCGTCCTGGTTTTGAAATGCAATTGGTCGCTAGCGAGCCTCAGATACACGAGCCCATCGTGCTGAGTTACGATGAAAACGGGCTAATGTATGTTGCCGAGTACCTCAAGTTTCCGTCTCACCATGGTAAGAGTGACGGGCCGGATGGCTGCATCCGTTTGCTCAAAGATGAGAACGGCGATGGGCATTACGAGACAGGTGGAATTTTTGCGGAAGGGCTGGAGTGGCCGACCGGGATTTGTTGCTGGGATGGTGGTATCTATGTCGTTGCGGCACCAGATCTTTGGTATTTGAAAGATACCAACGGGGATGGACGGGCGGATCATCGGAAGAAGATTTTCACGGGGTTCGGTTTTCGAAATGACGAAGGAACCGCGAACAATCTGATTTGGGGGTTGGATCATTGGATATACGGTGCGGGATCGAATAGTGGTGGTGAGATTAGGAGTCTTGTGCAGCGTGATGCAAAAAACGTTTCGATCAGGGGAAGGGATTTTCGATTTCATCCAAAGACCCGCAAGTTCGAGGCGATCCCAGGGTCCGAGCAGTTTGGGAATGCCATCGATGACTGGGGAAATCGGTTTCTGAGCCAGAATTCTAAACCGGCCGTAAATGTGGTACTTTCTTCGGAAAGTTCGAAGAGGAATCCTTTTCTCCCGGTTCCTTCGGCCAAGGTCGATTTGTGGAAAGATCCTACGATTTATCGTGCGAGTGAAATTGAGGAATGGCGATTGGCCCGAACGAAGCTTCGGCTTGCGGAGAAACGGAGCTATCCAGCCCCTTCAGTATCTCACGACGTTTTCAGTGGATGCTCAGGATTACAGATCTACCGGGGAGCGGTTTATCCGAAAGAGTTTCGGGGGAACTTGTTTGTTGGTGACGTTCAGGGAAATCTGATTCATCGGCGAAGTTTGGCTCCACAGGGAATGACTTTTACGAGCGAGCGGACAGAGCTCAAAAGCGAGTTTTTACGATCGAAGGACAATTGGTTTAGGCCTGCAAATTTGGTAAATGCGCCTGATGGCACCCTGCATGTAGTTGATATGTATCGCGAAACAATCGAGACTCCAGATTCGATGGTGGAGGAGATTTTTGAGATGGTTGATTTTCGTTCGGGTCGGGAATTTGGTCGGATTTACCGACTGGCTCCAAAAGGATTTGAGCCTCCTCCTCCCCCCCGCTTGGGTGAGGTCACGTTAGCTGAGTTGATAAGGACCTTGGAAAACCAAAATGGATGGTGGCGCGATACGGCAGGGCGATTGATCGTCGAAAGAGGTGGGATGGATGCTCTGCCGGGATTGCGCGCCTTGCTTCGAGAAAGCGGCTGGGATGTAACAAGACTTCATGCTCTTTATGCCATTGCTGGTTTGGGTGGGCTTGAAGAGAGTGATCTGAAGGTTGCTCTGACGGATGTTTCGGCTGGGTTGAGGGAGCATGGCCTCAAGCTTTATCGGAAAGAGTACCCAAACCTGCGAGGGAGGTTATTTGAGCTGGCGATTGATGAGAATGTTCGGGTGAGATTCCAAGCTGCTCTCGTCCTAGGAGATTTAGGTGGTGGAGAGGCTGCATCGGCACTTGCGAAGATGTCGATCCGAGATGCAGCCAATCGATGGATACGGTTTGCGGTGTTGAGCGCGCGGCCTGAGAATGCCTTGGCTGTTTTTAAGAGTCTTGAGAGGAAGATCCATCGGAGCCCCCTTTTTGAGCCGCTTGCCTTTGTGATTGGGGCTCGTCATGAAAAAAGTGAGGTGGTTGCTTTATTGGGAATTTTGAAAGAAACTGCGTCTGATTTTCCGGTTGCTGCAGTGATGTCTAAGCTAGGAGAGGGGTTGAAGAGTTCGGGTGCCACCTTGCGTGATTATCCGAAGGCGACTGAGGTAATGACGAAATTAGTCGAAAGAGCGCGGATGACTTTGAAAAAAGATGGGATTCCATCAGAAGAGCAAGTTGAAGCGGTGAGAATTCTGGGGCAATCGGATGACCAAGTCGTCAGCGATCTTCACGAGCTTCTGGTTCCTTCAAGGATCGCAGAAGTTCAGCAGGCGGCTCTTGCTGTGATTGCTGAATTTGGGAAGAAGTCTTCGGCGGGAAAATTGATTGACCGGTTGTCGGAGCTTTCTCCATCGGTCCGATCCGAGGCCACTGAAGTCCTTTTGGGACGCGACGCCTGGATTGAGGACCTTCTTGTTTCGATCGAGAAGAAGAAAATCTTCACACACCAAATCTCACAAGCCCAGCAAACGCGACTCTTGAAACATGCCAATCCGACGATCCAGAAGCTGGCAAACAAATTATTTTTAGCGAAGGGGACCCCCCGCGACAAAGTTGTCCAAGAATACAAGGCTGCACGTAAGCTTTCGGGTGATGCAGGTAGGGGCTTGGAGGTCTTCCGGAAGAATTGTGCAGCTTGCCATCGGCACGAAAAGGAAGGCTATGAGATAGGGCCTGATATCGCGACGGTGAAAAATAGGGACTACGAATCAGTCCTGATTCAAATCCTCGATCCGAATCGGGAAGTTTTAGCGAATTTTGAACAGTATTTTGTAACCTTGAAAAATGGCCAAGTCGTAACAGGACGGATCATAAGAGAATCAGGCTCTGGGCTGACGTTGGTGAGGGCTGGTGGAGTTCAAAGTGAAATCCTTCGTAAAAACATAAAATCGATCACGAGCACAGGGCGTTCACTTATGCCCGAGGGACTTGAGGCGCTGATCGATTTACAATCGATGAGTGATCTCTGGGCTTTCCTTAAATCGTAGGAAAACCCTTATTTGGAGGCTAAGATTGCCTGGAGTTCGTAAGTGTGTTTACTACGAGGGGTGCCGGGACCGTTGTAGCCGAGCATACGAAAGGACTGAGCTTCAAGGCCCCGCTTCTTAAGCTCGGTGTCTAGGGCCTTCTTGGCCTCGTTGACCTGTGCTTTTGAGTCGGCTCCCATCCAAGTGTAGCTCAAAACCTGGGAGGTTTCGACATCCTTGACTTCAACTTTCTTACCATCGGAACCAATCGTGCCAACGTCGGTGCTTTGGTAGAGGAAAGCCATATCGACTTTTTCCATTTTTTCGCCCTTGTTCACCATCTTCATTTCGACCGGGGCGGTCATCGGAATCTCTTTCTTCTTAATATGACTAAAGAGCGTCCAAAAGGACATCCCGCCTCCTCCCGTGGTCACGGCGGCGCGATATTTTGGATAGTTTTTTTCGGAGACTTTGTCGTAGGGCCCAGGAGCGGGCCAACCTTTTGGAAGTGGTGCTTCAGACTGGTAGGAAGGCTTCCCTTCTTCGGTGTCTTGGGCGAAACAAGACGGAGTGGCGGTTAAAAGAAGAAAGGCGAGCAACTTTTTCATAATGAGGAAAGGAAACCTGATTTCGGAAAATGCAACTGAAAGTGTGCCTGAAAACAATTTTCATGTTAGGGACTGGCATGCCAAAAATCCCCGTTTCAAAAACTCAGGTAATAGCGAGTCCAATTGAGAAGGTTTTTGAAGTGTTGAGTGATGTTCACTCGTGCCTGGATTGGTCACCATGGTTGATTGTCGATCCTGATTGTAAGTTGGATGTTCAGAGCGATTATTATTCATGGGAGGGTGCGATTTGCGGAGCGGGCCGAATGGAATTGGTCGAGGAAGAGGCGAACGAGTCGATCACCTATAATTTGCGTTTTCTGATACCCTGGAAATCACAGGCCAATATCCGGATCTCATTGGAAGTCAAAGGCGATGCTACCGAGGTGACTTGGGCGATAGAGCATTCGCTGTCGTTTTTTTTGTTTTGGAAGAAGAAATCGATAAGAGCGCACCTTGAGGCGGATTATGATCGTGGTTTGCTCATGTTGAAGGATCTGATTGAGACCAGTTTGGTGCCGTCTCATCTCGAATTTCTAGGACGTGAGCCGAGTCCGAGTTTTGTAGGTGTCGGAATTAAGCGCGCCGGGAGCATGAATGGGTTCGAGAAAGATATCGAAACCAGTTACCAAGAGGTAAAAGATTATTACCCAGAAGGTCAGGTGTTTAGTGTTTATTACACTTGGGATTTGGTGAAGAAGGAAGTGGTGTATTTCATTGGGGTGAGATTGGACAAAACTCCAGGGGTCATTCCAGATGGAATGGAGTTGATTAATGTGCCAGGGATGGAGGTCTATGCTTTGCGGCATCGAGGCCCTTACCGCCATTTGAGTAATGGCTGGTCGGCAGGGAGAATGCAGGGTCGAGCGAAGACATTTAGGCAGTCCAAGCGGTTCCCTCCTTTTGAAATTTATGAAGATGAGAATTGGGAAGAACCTGTCGTAAAGATTTGCTTGCCGATGAAGTGATCCGCATGATGAGCGTATGAAAGTTCTTGAATTGATTGCCCCATCAGAGTTTGTCGTCTCCGAGAAGCCAAAACCTGTGCCTCAACCCGGCGAGGTTCTCATCAAGGTGGCGTGCTGCGGAATTTGTGGAAGTGATGTTCATGGAATGGACAATAGCAGTGGTCGCCGTATCCCGCCGATGATCATGGGGCATGAAGCGAGTGGGGTGATTGAAGAGGTGGGAGCCGAGGTGTTCGGCTGGAGTGAGGGCGACCGCGTGTCGTTTGACTCAATGGTGTATTGTGGAAAGTGTGAGCACTGTGAGCGAGGTGAAACGAATTTGTGTCATGACCGCCAAGTGATGGGAGTATCTTGTCAGGAGTTTAAGCGTGATGGAGCCTTCGCGGAGTGGGTAGTCGTGCCGTCATTGATTTTAGAGCGTATACCGGAAGGTTTGGGATTCGAAGAAGCTGCTTTTACCGAGCCGTTGGCCGTGGCTCTACATGCCGTGAATTTGGTGCAGGTTAAAAAAGGCGAGCGGGCTCTGGTAGTTGGATCTGGTCTAATTGGTCTTTTGGTAATTCAGGCGTTGAAGCGGGCAGGCGCGGGCGAGGTTGTAGCGGTTGATATGGACCGGAAAAGGTTGGATCTGGCTTTGAAGCTTGGTGCAACAGGGGCGTATACTCCGGATGAAGATTCTGGGGACGAGTTTGATATCGCAATGGAAGTAGTGGGAGCAGCTCCGACTTTGGAAAAAGCGGTAAAATCGGTTCGCAAAGGAGGCCGAGTTGGGCTGGTTGGAAACGTTGTGGCAGAGGTGCCGCTGGCTCTACAGTGGGTGGTGACGCGCGAAATATCCTTACTGGGATCATGTGCGGCAGCGGGCGAAACCAAGGAGGCCTTAGAGGCAATTGCGAGTGGAGAAATTCAAGTAAAGCCTTTGATTTCGGTAGTAGCTCCGCTGGATGAAGGTGGCGATTATTTCCAGCGTTCGAGGGATGGGAAAGAGGGTCTTCTGAAAGTTTTACTAAAACCCTAGTCAAAGGAGAAGCCCAGGAAGAGTGCGGGAGCTTTACTCGTGGGTGCTTGTTCTAGATTAGGTGGGCACCCGCGGCGGGGCGGGTGACGAAAAGGAGCGGTTCGATGCCAGTTAGGGCTAGGTAGCGGTCGTTCATTTGTCTCGCGATTATTTCAGCATT
>DCQM01000182.1:0-938 GCA_002323895.1 Akkermansiaceae bacterium UBA1518 | reverse complement strand
CCGAGGACGCCAGCTTCCAGGCCGATCTCTTTGGCGAGTGCGACCATGAGATCGACTTCATCGCAGGAAACTTCAAAGTCATCGCGAAGTGAACGATGAGAGCTTTCCATTAGGGAGCCGATGTTTGAGAGATCGCAAGATTTGAATGCTTCAACCGCTTGGACAGTACGGGCGATTTCAGTGACGACATGCCGGCAGCGTCTAAAAATACGGTCGTCCATTTTCTCTTGTGCGGCGTAAACATCTTCCATGGTGACGTCTCTCCAACTTTCTTTCCCTATGAGGGCAAGTCCATCTTCCGTTTGCTTGCGGCGGGTGCTGTAGCCCCCGTCGGAGAGGTCGTGAGAAACGTTGGTATTGGCGACGATGATGGAAAGGGAAGGGTCTGAGAAAGGAACCATCTCGGGTTCGCTAGAGCGGCAATCGATGAGAATGAGTTGATCCTTCATACCGAAAGTGGAGGCGAATTGATCCATAATTCCGCAGGGCACTCCAGCGAAGTCGTGTTCTGCTCTTTGGGCGAGGAGGGCTTTATCTGCTAGCGGAAGGACGGCGTCGACTAAGCCTTCGAGAAGAGTAGCAAAGGCACACTCGAGGGCGGCTGAGGAGGAAAGACCAGCCCCGAGGGGAATGGAAGAGACAATGGATGCATCGAATCCGGGAAGCTTATATTTGAGGTCCTGAAATCCGCGGATAACTCCCCGGAGATAGTTGGACCATTTGGGATCGGCAATCTCTTGCGCTTTAGAAAGATCGATTTCAATTGTGGCCTCTCCAGTGCTAGTAATCCGGGCGGTTTGGGAGTCGTTGGGCCGAGCAGCGATCACGACATAACGCTCAATCGCAAGGGGAAGAACGAATCCATCGCAGTAGTCGATGTGTTCACCGATCAAGTTGACCCGCCCAGGAGCTAAGGCGACTAAGGTGCTTTCCACTTT
>DCQM01000143.1 GCA_002323895.1 Akkermansiaceae bacterium UBA1518 | reverse complement strand
CACGCTTGAGCAGGGTCTAGATGAATATGAGTGGCCGGAGGATGACGCTGCTTTTTTGATGTTCCGAATTGCTGAAATTTCTGAGGAAGATCTTGCTGATAAAGATCAGGTGATTGCGGTGATGAAGCGTGTGATTAGGGAGTTGCAAGGGACTCGACATGCGGGTAACGCGGCTCATAGGTTACGCGAATTGGAAGAAGGTTAAATTGTGGAATGGGTGCACAAAAAATGGAGACATTTACTGGCAGTTGCACCTCTTGTTCCGCTAGCTTTAGCGTGTTTGGCAGGGGCGACCTTTGGTAAGTCTCCTGTATGTGCTGTGTTTTTCATGGCGCTTGCTTTGGCTTTGGCTCGCATGGCTGTTGCTTGGTGGGTTGGGATTGTCGTGCTGACGGTGGCGGTGGCGTGGAGATCTGAGGTGTTAGAATCTCCTGTCAAAGAAAGTCTTGCCTCATCTTCCAGTGAATTCGTTGAAGGTGTTCTTGCGGTGGGAAGAAAAACCAGTCCAACTCAAACGAAGCGGTTTGGTGTAATGGACGAAGGAGGAGTGAAACGTCGAGTTGTAATCTTTGAAGCGGAAGATTTCCAACCGGGTGAAATCAGGCGAATCAAGGGGAGGTTTTTTGTTCCACCCCGTGAACGTAATCCAGGCCTTTTTTCACAGATGGAGTTTTGGGAACGGGAGGGGATCTTTGGCGGTCTTTGGGTTAAGGAAAGTGAATTAGTGTCCGTAAATTGGGCCTCAGCTCCTTATCGGTGGGCCGAAAATCTTCGTGAAGAATTGTCGATCTTAATCACTCGTGGATTACCGGTCGGAAGTTCTGGACGTGATGTGATTACGGCAATGGTCCTGGGTGAAAAACCTCCCCGTGATTCCGAAATTAGTAGGGCCTTTCGTCAGAGTGGAGCCATGCATGTTTTTGCGGTGAGTGGGCTTCACGTCACCCTAGTGGGGGCTATCTTTTGGATGGTTCTGATGCATCTGCCGATTCCTCGCAGAGTGGGTGTCTTTTTTGTGATTTTGACCATGCTGATTTATGCCCTTGTTACGGGACTGAGGCCTCCGGCAGTTCGGGCCACTTTGATGGCAGTCTGTTTTTTAGGAGCCTTTTTCTTTCGGCGAAGGCCATCCGTTTTTAACGCGCTCGCTCTCAGTTTTTTGTTAGTTGTTTTGTGGAGGCCCTCCCAAGTTTTTGATGTGGGATTTCAGCTTTCGTATGGGGTGTTGCTTGCGATTGCAGTGGGGGTAGGAGTCGCACTAAAGTTGACAGGGAGAATTGCGGAGTTGGACCCGTTTTTTCCTTCGCGCCTTTTGAGCGACGGTCAGCGGAAAATTCTCAAAGTTCGAACCTATTTTTCCCATCTTGGAGCTAGTTCGTTGGCGGCTTGGTTGGGATCAATGCCCATCATGATTTGGCATTTCGGAGTTGTCACTCCGATTGCCGTTTTAACAAGCTTGCTATTGATTCCTATAACCATGGTGATTTTAGCTCTCGCTTTTTTCTCAGCAATCTTGGGCACTCTCGAGGATCGCTTGGGGATTGTGGTCAATCGAATCAATGAGGGGGTCGCCACAAGTGCGTTCTATGTCGCTAAGGGGTTCTCAAAGGTGCCGCTTGGTCACTGGCGATCAAGGCGTCTAACTCCAGGTGATTGGGTGGTGTTTGATACTTATGACGGAGGTGCAGCGTCATTTCTTGATGTTCAAGATGGTGCGATGATTGATGTGGGGAGTGAAAATTTTTTTACGCGTGAATTGCGTTCTATTCTAGGCCATTGGGAAGTAGAGCCTTCCGTCGCTTTCCTGACTCATCCTGATGGTGATCACGTGGGAGCTCTCCCGCAAATGCTAGATGAGAGATTTTTAACACAGGTTGTTTTTCCAGTAGATAACGCCCTCAGTCCCAAGTATCGTGAGTTTTTTTCGCAGGTAAAAGGCTCTGATTGTGAAGTACGTTTGGGAAAATCTGGAGAGCGGATTGAATTAGCGGAAGAAGTTTGGGTCGAGATTTTAAATGCGGGGCAGAAGGGGATTCGCAATATTGCCGATAATAGAAATATGGTGATAAAAGTTCATTGGAAGGGCTGGAAAATTCTCGTGACTGGTGATCTAGGAATGGTGGCTGAACTTGATTTAATCGCTAAGGGCATCGACTTGAGTGCTGATATTGTTTTGATGGGACACCACGAATGGGGTTTCTCTGGACAACATCAGTTTTTTGAGGCGACTGGGGCTAAGGTGATTATTTCAAGCGGGGCCAGCTATCCTCGATATGAAATACCCAGGGAGAGTTGGGTTGAGCATTTAAGCGAGGAGGGCTATCAGTTTTTTAATCAACGAGAAACTGGAGCCGTCATCATGGATTTTTCAGTGGATGAAGTTTCGATTCAATCATATCTCGATGACGAAAAACGAGTGGTGCTTCAACGGTAGATCCGGGTCACTCTCGGTGTGATTTGAGTAAGGATTTCCCACGGGATTGTGTCTGCTTTTTTCGCTAGATCTGAAACGAGGAGATTGGGGCCGAAGAGCTCGACTTCATCGCCGGGCTGACATGTGTCGAGTTCGGTGACGTCAACTATGATTTGATCCATGGTGACCCGACCGAGAAGAGGGCAGGCCGAATTGTTGAGGACAACGCTAGCTCCCTTTCCTGATAGTGACCTAGGATAGCCGTCGCCATAACCAAGCCCCACGACAGCAGTTTTGGTGTCGCGTTCAAGGATGGTCCGACCATAGGAAACGCCATGTCCTTTTGGGAGATGATTGATGATCGAGACTCTAGATTTGAAGGTCATGACCGGTTTTAAGAATTCCTGATGAGCTGGAAGGGGAGAGATCCCGTAAATAAGGAGGCCGGGGCGAACGAGATTTGTGGTGCGACTATGGTAATCGAGAAGGCCAGCCGAATTACTGAGGTGGACGTGGAATTTTTCATCACGTCCTGGTATGCTCTCAACCATTGAGTCGAAGAGTTCAAATTGCTTGTGGGTAAACACCGGATCTTCATCTGCAACAGGAAGGTGTGAGCCCACTCCGGTAAGTTTTATTCCCGAAGTTTGCCTTAGTTTTTGTAAAGCCTCACCAAGTTGATCAGGTAAAAATCCTCCACGCCCCATTCCAGTGTCGAGTGCTAGATGAGCTTCGATCGGTGAGTCTTTTCCGAGTTGGTTGAAGTGCTCTATTTCTTTGAAAGAGCAAAGGCAAGGAGTCCAGCCACTGGCAGCGATCTCTTCACGTTCGGCCGGAAGCGTCGCTCCAAGTATATACGGTCGGGTCTTGATTCCCTCTTTGGAAAGGCATCGAGCTTCTCCGGTATTAGCAACACCCAAAAAGGGAAGGTTTTGCTTGTCTAGTTCTTTAGCAATCTCAATAAGGCCGTGGCCGTAGGCTCCTCCTTTGATTACAGCCATAACATCCTTGCCGGAATGGCGGCGAGCAAGCTGAAGATTATGATGCAGAGCAGAGCGATCAATTTCGGCCCAAGCACGTGGAGGAGATTCGGTCACGAAAAGAGAATAATGAGAAATTCATAATTAGAAATTCCCAAATTATTGATTAAAGATGAGATTCCTTAAGATGGAGGAAGGATCAGTGAGATAAGATTAGTTTTATTTTGGAGAGGAGGTCGATATCTGAGTTAGGAGATTAGATAGCGATCTTGTCTTCTATTCCATTCAAGGTCTTGGATTATTTATCACACAGCTTGCAATATTAAAGGGTCACCGTGGGTTCTAACGAGAAGTTAAACTAATTATCATAGGGTGTTTTTAGAGGCTTGTTGGAAAGGATGAAGTTGATTATTGGTTTGGACAGCGGGTAAGGGCGGTAGATCAAACCGTTTAGGTGAGCCGAATCCTGCCACATGAAGAAAATAACCTGCTGAGTGAACGATGAAGCTTGAAGACTTAAAGTTAACGACCGAGGAGGAAGTCATGTTCTTCGACACAGATTGTGGCGGTGTAGTCCATAATATTGCGTATCTCCGTATGATCGAAATCTGTCGGACTAAACTGGCAGGCCTCATGGGTATGGATTTGCAACGGATGGCCGAAACTCAGTTATTTCCCGTGGTGTTTCGGACTGAGATCGATTACAAGCACCCTGCTAAACTTGGCGATATCCTTAAAATCCACGGTCATGTGAGCGAGATCGGTAAAGTTAGATTTTGGTGTAATTTCATCGTGGTTCGAGAAGGGGAGGAGCAGCCATTAATTACTTGTCGTCAAGGTCTGGCTATGGTGCAAATGCCGCAGGGTCGGCCAAAACGCTTGCTTCTAGACTGGACCTGAGTTTTCCCCGTTTTCTCTTTAAGAATTGACAGTAAGACCGTAACACGGGGGCGTAATGACTCACAAACCTGTCGTTCTTATTATCCGTGACGGCTGGGGGCTTAACCCTGGTGGAAAAGAAACCGCTGAACAAGATGGTAACGCTGTCGAATTGGCAGAAACTCCCTTTCACGATGAAATGGAGGATCTTTACCCCAAAGGTTGCGTTTCTGCTTCTGGTATGGACGTAGGGCTGCCGGATGGTCAGATGGGAAATTCTGAGGTGGGTCACCTCAATCTTGGAGCCGGGCGCATTGTGTATCAAGATCTTACGAGGATAAACAAGACGATTTCCGAGGACACATTAAAGGACAATGCGATTCTCAAACAGGCTTTTGAAAAGGCAAAGGGGCGACGTCTTCATTTCATTGGTCTCGTTTCTGATGGTGGAGTCCATAGTCATCAGAATCAGCTTATTGCTTTGGCCAAAGCTGCCCATGAGTCTGGCTGTGGAGAGATTATGGTCCATGCCATTACTGATGGGCGTGATACTTCCCCGACGGGTGGGAAAGGATATCTCAACTACGTTGAGGATGAGCTAGCTAAGTTTGATGCGCGAATTGGGACGGTAATTGGTCGTTATTACGCGATGGATCGTGATAAGCGTTGGGAGCGAACTAAGTTGGCATGGGACGCTATTGTTCATGGACAGGGGGCTGAGACTGAAGTTCTCGCAAGCGAAGCAATTGCCGAGCAATACGGCAAGGATAAGACTGATGAGTTTATTTCTCCCATGGTCTTCTTCGATCACGAAGCCCAACGGGTTAATGATGGTGATGTAGTAATCTTTTTTAACTTCCGTGCGGACCGTGCTCGTCAACTCTCAGAAGTGTTTCTCCGCGGTGACGAATTCGATGGTTTCGACACAGGTGTGATTCCCAAAGTTGATTATTTCACGCTTACGGAATATGACGAAACTTACGATTGTCCCGCTATCTTTCCTCCAGAGAAAATAAAAATGACGCTTGGCGAAGCGGTTGCAAAGGCAGGTCAGAAGCAGCTTCGAATCGCTGAAACTGAGAAATACCCTCACGTCTCCTACTTTTTTAATGGAGGAGAGGAAACCCCTTATCCAAATGAAGATCGTAAGGTCATTCCTTCTCCGAAGGATGTCGCGACCTATGATTTGAAGCCTGAAATGAGCTCGGAAGAGGTTGAGGAATTTGTCCTTGGACACCTGAAAGATTACGATCTTGTGATTATCAATTTCGCCAATCCAGACATGGTTGGTCACACTGGGGTGGTTGAGGCTGCAAAGATTGCGGTAACGCGGATTGATGCGGCCGTTCGGGCGATCACCGAAGAGACTTTAAAGTTGGGAGGCAAACTTCTCATCACGGCTGACCATGGGAATTGCGAGTTCATGCGTAATGCTGATGGCTCTCCTCACACTGCCCATACTACGAATCTGGTACATCTGTGGTATGTTACTAAGGATACTAAAGGTCAGAAGGTTAAAGATGGTATTCTTGCTGATGTTGCTCCGACCTTGCTTGATATGATGGGCCTTGAACAACCGGAAGAGATGACTGGCACGAGTTTGATCAAGTAGTGCGATTCAAAAGAAATTCGTAGAGGGATACCACATCAGATGCAACATCTTCCTAGTCACTAGTGGGCAGCGGTTTAATCAAAATACCCACATCTAGTTTCTTTAGAATCTCACGTATCATTTATTCGGTGTCGAAGGCATCTATGGTTTCGGCTTCGGTTAGGATTTCAGCAGCTCCTGATTGTTTTGAGATCACGGCAAGAACCCCAAATTGAGAAGCTTCAAGG
>DCQM01000017.1:27642-28553 GCA_002323895.1 Akkermansiaceae bacterium UBA1518 | reverse complement strand
AAAATTGGCTGGAAGACATCGGTGGCGTAGTTTGTGGGTTTTTCGGAAAAGTCAGTGAAGTTCTTGGTATTTTGAATCAGCGAACAGACGCGCTCGAAGCCCATCCCAGTGTCGACGTGTTTAGAAGGAAGGTCACGGTAAGTGCCATCTTCTTCAGCGTTGTATTGAATGAAGACAAGGTTCCAGATTTCGATGCAGAGATCAGAATCCATATTTACGAGTTTTCCGCCGGTGTCGCCATTTGGTGTCATGTCGACATGGAGTTCCGAACAGGGGCCACACGGCCCGGTATCTCCCATTTTCCAAAAGTTGTCTTCGACGTTGCCATTAACGATGTGGATTTTTGGATCGAGTCCGGCCTTTTCAAAAAAGCCTTCCCAGAGCTGGTAGGCTTCATGATCAAATTCTGAAGGGTCGCCTTCGCTGGGAGCGTAGACAGTCGCGTAAAGCCGGTTGGCTGGAAGCCCCCAGCGTTCGACGACGAGTTCCCAAGCCCATGTGATCGCTTCTTCTTTGAAGTAGTTGCCGAAGGACCAGTTCCCCAGCATTTCAAAAAAGGTGTGGTGATAGGTGTCATAGCCGACATCCTCTAGGTCGTTGTGTTTGCCTCCGGCGCGGATGCACTTTTGGGTATCGGCAGCGCGTGGAGGATCGTAGGGAGCTTTCTCAGTGCCAAGGAAGTAAGGAACAAACTGATTCATTCCCGCGTTTGTAAAAAGGAGTCCGGGTGACTGTGGCAGAATGGAGGCGGAGGGGACAGCGGTGTGCTGTTTCTCTTTAAAGAAGTCGAGGAAGCTGTTGCGAATCTCTGCCGAAGTCATGACGAGAGCTTTAGGACCAAATTTTGGAGGAAGTTGGAAGTCTTTAGAATAGAGAAGACAACTTGACCGAGAAAACGTTGAATTCAGGGA
>DCQM01000017.1:4408-27247 GCA_002323895.1 Akkermansiaceae bacterium UBA1518 | reverse complement strand
ATGTCTGAGGAAAATGCGCCTTGTCTTATCCCGACTTCCAATGGGCGATTAATGTCATTGGATGCTTTCCGGGGATTTATAATGTTTTGGATTGTGGGTGGCGAGGCGCTTGCTCATGCGCTGGCGAAGTTAGACGGGGTGCAATCAGAAGTTCTAAATACGGTAATAATTCAGCTAGAACACGTGAGTTGGGAGGGGTTTCGTTTTTATGATCTCATTTTTCCTTCTTTTGTTTTTATTGTTGGAACCTCGGTGGCGTTTTCGCTAGGAAAATTACAGGCATCGGGCAGTCGGAGTGCTGCGGTTCGGCGGGTCATTTGGCGAGGGCTTTTGCTTTGGTTGATCGGGATTATTTATTACGGAGGAATCTCAGGTGGATTAGAAGGGGTGAGGTTGCTAGGTGTCCTACAGCGGATAGGGATTTGCTATTTGGTGACAGGGTTACTTTTTATCTATTTACCAGCGCGCGGGTTGGTCGCGGCATTTCTGGTTTTGCTTGGTGGATATTGGGCGCTTTTGTCTTTCGTGGCGATGCCTGGTCAAGAAGCGGTGAGTTTCGAAGAGGGGCGGAATATAACGAATTGGTTTGATTCAAAATATTTGCCGTTTGATAAGTATAGTGGGGAGCATGATCCCGAAGGCATTCTTTCTACATTACCGGCAATCGCGACTTGTCTGTTGGGAGTTTTTGCGGGGCTGTTTTTAAAAAATGAGGGGCTAACGCGAGGGAAGAAGGTTCTAACTCTTTTCGGAGCTGGGGTGATTTTGGTTTTGGTAGGGAATTTATGGGGTGACTATCACCCGGTCATAAAGTGTCTTTGGACCTCTAGCTTTGTGGTTTTGGCAGGTGGTTGGAGTTTGATCCTGCTGGCCTTCTTTTATTTGTCGATAGACGTGGTTCAAGTAAAAGGATGGGCAATGCCGTTTGTCTGGATTGGCATGAATCCGATTGCGATTTACTTGCTCTCAACTGTGTTAGATTTTAATCATATTGCGAAGCGTGTCTTGGGTGGGCCGGTGGCAGACTGGGCGAATGGATTCTTGCCCGGGCTAGGTGCGCTATTGGTCGCTGTGGGTGGAATGTTTTTGATATTCTGGTTGTGCCGGACTTTCTATAAACGAAATGTCTTTTTCCGAATTTAGGGAAGATGAGGGAGTGCCCAGGGTGCGGTTTTCCTTTTGATCATTTTTGGGAAAACTATTGCCCCAAATGTGATGGTCCTGCACCGCGCGAAATTTGGGAGGAGGTCCTAGAGGTGGATGTCGCGCATGCTGGCGAAACGTGGGAGCAGGCGCGGGTAAAAATCGTGGAGGCACTGGAGTTGGCCATTCATCATCGCCACTCTGGTTTAAAAATCGTGCATGGTTACGGTTCGACGTCGGGCCACTCTATCATTGGCCCGCGTGCGACGGCTTTCTTGCGTCATTTGGCCGAGGAGCTGGGAGGAAGGTATGCGAGGGACCGAAACAATCGTGGGGCTTCGATTATTTGGCTAAATCGTTGATGACAAAGCTAGTTCTTCGGGAAGTCGATGCGCATTTGGTCCTCTTCGAAGATGATACGTCCACCACCAAGTTTCGTGATTTCTTCTTCCATGGCGGCAAGTTCATCGGCAAAAAGACTTCTCAGGCTCTCAAAGGCATCGTGGGTAAAGAAGAGGAATCCTTGAGGGACGCGGGCGGGGCCGAAGCGACCGCCAGCGGCAAGGAGATTCCAGATGCGACCGCCATCTTCGTAGATGTAAGTTGTGAAGGAGCCGTCTTCTTTTTTCTTACGTTCAATGCGGATGAATTTGGAAACGGTTTGGGGGTGGCCCTTGATTTCGCGTTCAATAATAATCTCTGCGCGACCGCCTTCCTCTTCATCAAAGCGGACCCAGACCCCTTTAATTTTGACGTGGTCTGCAAGGAGTCCTTCTTGACGGGCTTTCAGTTTGTCTGCGAGCCAACTGTTGAGCTGGCGCTCGGTAATGGTGACGCTCTCGGTGCGATCTTTCGCAGCCTCTTCAATGAGGCTGGGAACGCTAGATGGATTCTTGGTGCGATCGTCCTCCAAGCGTCCCTTGATGTCGGAGAGGTCCTGCGATTGGAAGCCAAGGTAGATTCCGTAGCCAAGCGCCCCGACGAGAGAAAGAGTGAAAAGGATGAAATAGCGCTTCATGACCAAACAGTGAAGAGGTTGCGAGAGGCAGAGCCAACCATGAAATTAACGAATTTTAGGAGCGACAGAAGGCCCCACTTAATGTGCGTATCGTCCTCGGGGCGAGATTTTCGCATTATCGAGTTTAGTCGGAGGATTTGGCAGGCTTTGATTCCTTTTTCTCAGACTTTGATGAAACAGATTCGGAGGCTTTTTTCTCGCCGGCTTTGTAAGAGTCTGATCGGTAGTCGGTCTCGTAAAATCCTGATCCTTTGAAGATGATGCCTGCCCCAGTTCCAAGGAGGCGTTTGACCTGACCGCTGCAGTCTGCTTGGGGGCAGTCAGTGAGTTTGTCGTCATTCATGCTCTGAAAGACCTCGAAGACGTGATCACATTGTTTGCACCGGTAGTCGTAATTTGGCATGATGTAGATTTTTTACGCGGATTCTTCTGGAAAGTTTTCGAGTCCCCACCCACTTTGACCGATCTCATCGGCCAATTCCTTAAATTCGGCAAGTTCGGCGTTGGTGAAAAGAAGTCCGCCAGCAGCGTCGCTACGCTTACGGAAGCCGGCTTCAATTTGTCCAGGAAGGAGGCACTTTTCGTTTCCGTGACCTAGGATGTCATCGAGGACGGCTTTCATGTTGGCCGATTGGTTGCCGTGAACGAACGCTCCGCTGGACCAAGCATCTGGGTGAATGACCTGAAAGTAGAAACAGGACGTGGTTTTGGCGCCTGTGCGCCCCCGTTCAGTGGGGAGGTTGCCGCCGATGAATCCGCCGACGAGTTCGTTAATGAGAGCCATGCCATAACCCTTGTGGGCTCCAAAGGGGAGGAGGGAGGCAACTTCATTTGGGTCAGTAGTTTCGTTGCCATCTTTGTCAACGGCGGCTCCGGGAGGGAGGGGCTTGCCCTCTCGCTTGAGTTGCTGGACGCGGCCCATTGCGACGGTCGAAGTGGCCCAATCGATAACGATCGGGAATCCATTCGCATCCTGGGTTGGGAATCCCCACGAGTGAGGGTTGGTGCCAAGAGTCGGATGCTTGCCAAAGAAAGGAACGACTTCGGCTAGCGTAGAGGTGCAGTTGGTGTAAGCGATGTAGCCTTTTTCGGCAGCCTTCATGACATATCCGCCGCCCCAGAGGTAATGGAAGGCATTGTCTATTGCGACCTGGCCAACGCCAAATTCATCGGCCATTTCGATGCAGCGATCGATCGCTGCTACAGCAACAGCTTGGCCTAACTTCTTGTGAGCATCCCAGACTTCAGAAGCTTTAAAGCGGTCATTAACAACTTCGATTTCTGCACCAGGAACGCAGCCCCCAGTGGCGGAACCAAAAAGGTGGTCGAGGTGAAGCGCTTTGAGGGCATTATGGGTTCGGATCCCGTGGCGAGCGGCTTCCTGGCAGACTGATGCGGCAACTGAAGATTCTTCTGCCGTGTAACCTCTCGCCTGATAGGCTGCAGCGACTAACTCATCGTGCTTCTTAGTTGGGACTACCTGGAATTCGCTCATACGTATGACGGGTTTTGTCGGGCGAGAGACTGGCTTTTTCCGACGAGATGGCAAGTTCCAAGCGTTGGATTCTGGAGACGATGGCCTCTGAATTGATAAATTCGCACCCGCCCGAAGCTCTGCAGCTTACGGGGCCATTTCCCAGATTTTCTACTTCACGCGTGGGCGGAAGTTGGCTTTGGTTTTGACGCTGGTGGTGGTTCGCATTCTGCTCTTCCACTCCGGTGGCTTTTCTTTAAGAACCGTGTCGTCGCCATAGCCTTTTTGGAGTCTGAGGAGTTGTTTGCGGACATCGTTGATCAGCTCTTTCTTCTCGGGGTTGCCATAAAGGTTTTTGAGCTCATCGGGATCGGTTTTGAGGTCGTAGAATTCCCACTCTCCAAATTCGTAAAAGTTGATGAGTTTGTAGCGTTCGGTGCGGATGCCGTTATGGCGGGGGACCTGATGGTAGGAAGGATACTCGTAGTAGTGGTAGTAGATGGATTTACGCCAGTCGTTGGGCTTATTGCCTTTAAGCAGCGGAACGAGGGAAGTGCCTTGCATGTCGCTGGGTGTTTCTGCCCCGGCCATCTCGAGAAAGGTTTGTGCATAGTCTAGGTTTTGAACAAGGTCGGTATTGCGTGAGCCGGGTTTAATGACGCCAGGCCAAGAAATAATAAGAGGCATCTTTAATGATTCTTCGTACATCCAACGTTTGTCGTACCAGCCGTGGTCGCCAATATAGAATCCTTGATCAGAAGAGTAAACGAAGACCGTGTTATCAGCGAGATCTTGGTCTTCGAGCGCTTTGCGGAGGCGTGCTAAGTTCTCGTCAACGCCCTTGATGGCACGGAGGTAGTTTTTGGCATAGCGCTGAAACTTCCAGCGGACGAGGTCACGACCGGTAAGTTTGGCTTCGCGGAAAGCCTTATCCTTAGGGCCGTAGGCTGCGCGCCAAGTTTTCAGCTGTTCCGGGGTCATGCGCTTCATGTTTATGTAGGCGGAGCGGTCCTCGCTTGGACGGCGCTGTTTGGGGAAATCTAAGTCGGGGGTGAGGTCTGTAAAGAGGTCATGGTCGAGATACATGTGACGATCAATTTCCATTTCCTGGTGCTGGGCTGGGATGCGCCCCTCGTATTGGTCGAAAAGGGTTTTGGGTTCGGGAATCGTGATGTCATCATAGAGATGAAGGTGGCGCAGAGCTGGCATCCAGGTGCGGTGCGGCGCCTTGTGCTGGCACATGAGCATGAAGGGTTTGCCGAGTTCCTTGGATTCCTTGATGAAGTCGATGGCCATGTCAGTGACGATGTCGGTGCAGTAGCCATTGATGATTTTTCGCCCTTTTGGCGTGATCATGGCCGGGTTGTAGTAGTCGCCCTGACCTGGAAGGACGGCCCATGAGTCGAAGCCCTGAGGTTTTCCCTTGAGGTGGGATTTGCCGTAAAGGGCAGTATGATAACCGGCGGCACGGAGAATTTTCGGGAAGATCTGTTGGTTCCAATCAAAGGAGTTCCCGTTGTTCATGAAGCCATTTTTATGGCTGTGCTTTCCGCTCATGATGACGGCGCGAGAGGGCCCGCAAATAGAGTTGGTGCAGAAGGAATTCTCAAAGAGCATGCCGTCGTCGGCAAGTTTGTCGATTTCGGGGGTCGGGTTTACCGATTTGAGCCAGCCATTATAAGCGCCTATGGCGTGAGGGGCATGGTCATCGGTGAAGAAAAAGACGATATTGGGCCGCTTTTTTTCTGCGAGGGCGGCGAAGGGGAATAGAAGAAGAAGGAAAAGCTTCATGCGTGGAGGTTAGCGAACAGGTAAAGACTTGTCCAGCGAGGGAGGCGTGATTGACTACTTTAAGCGATGGTGAAGGTATTTGTTTCAGGTTGTTATGATATTCTACATGCGGGGCATTTACAGTTTTTTGAAGAGGCCCGGGCCTTGGGTGATCACTTAACAGTTTCGTTCGCAAATGAGGATATTTTATGGAAGCACAAGGGCCGAAGGCCTTCGTTGCCGGATGATCATAAGGTGGAGCTTTTGCGGTCTCTGGTGATGGTTGACCACGTAGTCGCTGGGAATGGAGAACGACAGGGGTTGGATTTTGAGCCGGTTTTTCGCGAGCTTAAGCCGGATATTTTGGCGGTTACGGAGGACGACCAATATGGGGAAATCAAAGAGAGACTGTGTGAGGAATTGGGTTGTCGGTATGTCCGCCTGCCGAAGACTCCTCCAAAGTTTGAGCCAATTTCGACGACCGCTATTCTAAATCGGATTGGTGGGGTGGCGGAGGCTCCTCTGCGTGTTGACTTTGGAGGTGGCTGGCTGGATGTGCCGAAGTATGCTCGGGAGGGCGGTTTTATTGTGAACTGCGCGATTTCACCGAAGGTGAGTCTTCACGATTGGCCCTATGAGCAGAAAGCGGGGTTGGGGGGGAGCGGAGCTTGGGCCTTTTTGAATGGCAAAGACTCGGTGCAGTCCGAGCTTGATTTGGGCGTAGGTTGGCAAGATCCAGCAGTAATCCGCGAAACGGGAATTTGTGTCTGGAAGAGTGGCGAAAGGCCGCGGCTGGATTTGAAACGAGATGGATCGTTTCTGTCTGGATGCATGGGTTTGCTCTGGACTAGGAAGCAACACGATACGCCAGGTTCAGTGGGTTTTGAACGGGATTACGATTTGATTGAGCGTGCGGGAGCCGTAGCTCGAGAGGCCGTGATGGCCGAGTCGGTTGCCAAGCTAGCTGAGGCGGTTTTGATGTCTTATTCAGCCCAGTTGGGAGAGAAGATGGAAGAGTTGCCTAAAATTCTAGGCAGTGTCGCTCGGAAATACTGCGGGGGTGGCCATGGTGGTTATGCGCTCTACCTTTTCCCTTCTCGGGAAGCAAGGGATGCAGCACCCGGCCTAGTCGCAGTCGAGCCGTATTACAGCTAGTGGGGGCGCTGGAGGACCATTGTACCTTTGTCACCATTGCCTTGGAAGCGACACTCAAATTGTGTTGGGCTGACTTGTCCTTTGATACGATAAGTGCCGAAGTTGTTGGGCAAGGACATTGAGTGGTTCAAGGAAAGAGTTCCTTCTTTCTGTGTGGTTGTGATGGGGTGAGTATAATCACCGAATTGCAGTAAGCCCCAACCAGCACGGTAGCGGAAGTTGTAAGTGTCGGGTGAGGCCTCATCCCTTGTAATCATACACCAGAGCGGACCATGATGTCCGTTGACTTCGCTTTTCCAGGTTCCCTTCCAAGGGCCGGTGGGAGTGGGCCTGAGCTTGACTGAGTGAAACTCG
Source organism: Akkermansiaceae bacterium UBA1518 (assembly GCA_002323895.1). Classification (GTDB taxonomy): domain Bacteria; phylum Verrucomicrobiota; class Verrucomicrobiia; order Verrucomicrobiales; family Akkermansiaceae; genus SW10. The sequence continues at coordinate 20,333 of DCQM01000017.1, read as the reverse complement.
TTTATAGATGCCTTGAACTCTCGCTGGTAGCTGGAGCATGACACCAACAGAAGAGAGGCGAAGATGGCAAGCCAAAGAGGTTTCATCGCGCTAGAGACAAATACGTTTGAAAAGTTCGTTGAGTGGAAGCTGCATCCCAATGTAAAAATCACCAAAGTCAGCGAAGCGGGCGGAAACTTCATCGAAGCGCATTTCGTAAACGATGTTCTTAATTTCAATAGTATCCTTGGCTAGGAGTGTGACGCCCCATTCATATTCGTCGAGTCCGGTGGATCCGGTTATGAGCTGGAGGATTTTCCCGGAGTATTTGCGACCGGTAGTGGCGTGGCCTTTCATGAGCTTGGCTCGTGCGGCATGATCAAGGGAATACCAATTGTAGTGTTCGCTTGGCGCGCGGCGCTTGGACATTGGGTAAAAACAAATCGCGGGCCAATCGGGGAGAACCGGATAGAGGCGGTGCTGAAGGTAGTGCTTCATGCGTTCGTCGAATTCCTTAAGGGCGGCTTCGTATTCCTCGCTGCCTTCGGTCATACCTTGTTCCCCGACTAGGGTGTCTTTTCCGTATTGCTCAGATGTGGTGGTGTATTCCGAGCGCTCGGTTTGAGAGAGGTAGGAATAGGTAGGGGTTAGGACGTCGGGTCCCAAGGCGAGAGTGAGACGCTTTTCAAAATGAGTGGCGTCATGCAAGTCGGGGGTGAGGAGCATGAAGCCTAGATCGGCCTTTGGAGTGGCTACGGCGAAGACGAGGAGTTGAGTGTCCTTGTGTGAGCGAATCTCTTGGACCAATTCGCTGAGTTCGGTTTTGGCTTGGCGTTGCTCGGCTTCGGTTAAAAGTGACCACTGGCTGTGATCAATGGAATAGTAAAGATGTATGACGTGCCAGCCTTCGACGGGCACGAGGGGAGTTGGGTTATCGGACATGAATTTTTATTTCTCTTTACGGTTCGCTTCGATACGAGTCTTGACGATGGGCTCGGCCCCGTCAGCGCTTTCGACGATGGCGAGGGTCCAGGGAGCGATGTCTTGGTTGACGTAAGGGTTGATCGTGGTGGGGTTAGTAAATCCGGCAGTGGCGTATACTAAGGTCTCATTCGAGCCATTTTCAAATTTACCGTCACTTACGGAAAGATTGAGAATGTCGCCGATAAGCTGGTCTTCACCATCGCGGAAGCTCACTTGCAAGGTAGAGGATCCTCCTTCACCGATTTTGATGGAGGCACAGGGGATGAGGCGGGCTTCGATCACCACGCCGACGTCGGGATCATCGCCGTCGCGGACGGGCTCACGCCACCATGTTTCGACGCTTTCAATAGTGATGGATTCGCCTTGGATCGGAAAGTCTTCCTTGTATTCCGCGAGATTACCATTTGGAGCAGCGTCGACATAGGTGTATCCTCCCCAGAGCGTTAGACCGACTAAAATAGCCAAAAGCGCACCAATAAATATTTTTTCGATCTTGGTTGTGGAGGTTGCCTCTTGGCTAGTCTCTTTAACCCGATATCGTTTTGGCGCAGGCGCTGTTTCAGAAGGAGCCGTTGGTTTGTGCTCTTGGGAAGGTATAGGAGGCGGGGGTGGATCATCGTCTAGGTCGCTCGAAATTTCTTCCGGCGGAGCGGCCGGAGTGTCTTGAGCGGCGGCCGAATCAGCTGACTGCTGTTTTGGCTGGCTTAATTCTTTTGCCTCATCGGGATCGAGATCGTCGTCACCAAGGTCCCAAAAGTCATTTTGAGGCTCGTTTTGGGGTTCGGTGGGCTGATTTTGCATGATTGGTGCCAAGAGAGATAGTCACCGCGGCGGATCATTGCAACCCGTGAATCATGTTCGGAAAAAGTGATTGCACTTTGCGATTAGAGATAGAACATTTCCCGCAGCAAGCCATGGCTGATCTTGAAGACAAAAACCCCGAAAGTGTTGCAGGAAAATTCTACGTCGATTCTCAGTGCATCGATTGCGATCTCTGCCGCGAAACCGCACCAGATAATTTCCAGCGTTCCGACGATGAGGGATATTCCTACGTTTATAAACAGGCTGAGAATGACGAGGAAGTCGCTCTTTGCATGGAAGCTCTCGAAGGTTGCCCGGTCGAAGCGATCGGTGATGATGGCGAGGATTCCTAAATCGAGCCATGGGACGGAAGCCTAGCACTGGGAAAGAGAAATCAATTTCCCGGAGGAATATGCGGGCTGACATCGTCGGTCAATGGGTTGGCGCCTCCCGACCGCTGAACCTCGAGAGGAATATCAGCGAAGCTGGGGCGCACATTGAGGCGATTCTCGAATCTATCGGCATTCAAGGCGGACTAGACGAGGATCGTGTCAAAGAGGCGTGGTCTTTACTGGCTGGGGATTTAATCGCCAAGCAAACTGAACCGGTATCGCTTCGAAAAGGCTGCCTTACTCTCAAAGTGTTACAGCCTGCAATGCGTTATCACCTTGAGCAACTTAAACAAGGCCTACTGCACAAACTCCAAAGCGAACTGGGGGCTGAAAATGTCACTTCTCTCCGGCTTACTATCGGTTAAGCTATCGAGATTTATGAAATATCGTTCGCTCCTTTTCGACTGGTCGGGAACCTTAGTCGATGATCTTCCTCCAACGCTTTACGCGACCAATATGGTATTGGGGAAGTACAATGTGCCTACGCTAAGTCGCGAGGAATTCCGTCAGCGTTTTCGCCTTCCATACCCCGAATTTTATGAAGACGTATTGCCCGGTGTTCCTATTGAAAATTTGGAGGATACATTTCGCACTTCTTTCAATTCATCGCCAAAAGGTGTGACTGTTTTACCTCATGCCCGTGAGATGCTCGAATGGTGTCGCGATCAAAAGATCCGTTGTTTCGTTCTCTCCAGCATGGACGAGGGGCTTTTCACGGAGCAGGCGCATGATTTTGGTCTACATAGCTATTTTGAGGCAATTTATGCTGGGGTTATTGATAAGCGCGAGCGGATTGGAGACATTTTAAAATCGCACGATTTGTCAGCTGCCGACACTGCTTTCGTAGGTGATATGGTCCACGACGTCGATACTGCAAAGCATGGAGGGATTGCGTCGGTCGCCCTTGCCACCGGATATGATCCGGTCGAACGGCTAGAGCAAAGCGACCCTCATCATTTCTTTGATCATCTCGGAGATTTTCGTCAGTGGCTAGAGAACTCGACAATTCAATCTACTTTGGACTTATGAAAGATCAGATCGTGATTCGAGGTTTGGAGTTGTTCACGCATATTGGTGTGCCGGCCGAGGAGCGGGCCGAGGTTCAAAAGTTGCGCGTTCATCTCACGCTTGAAGTGATGCGTTTTCCGAAGATCGATGGTATTGAGGGCACCGTTGACTACAAGGCGGTCGCGGATCGAGTTCGCAAATCGGCTGCCGAGAAAGAGCGCCAGCTCATTGAGACTCTGGCGCAGGACATCGCCGCAGTAGTGCTGAGCGAATTCGAGGTCAGCAAGGTTCGTGTCGAGGTTGAAAAATTCATTTTGCCGGAGACCGATTGGGTTGGCGTGATCCTTGAGCGATCTTCTTCAGAGATAAATTGAACATGTGTTACTCTGGTCTGTCCGTAAGATTGTATCAGATGATTCCTCACCGGGCCCCTTAAAATAGATGTCTTCCGAGTCTACGAATGAATCTCCCACCGATGCGGATGAAGTACTCGTGTCCCGCGCCCAGAGTGGTGATACGTTAGCCTTTGATCAGCTTGTTGTTCGTTACAGTCCGCGCCTCTACGGGATGATTTATCACATGACCTCAAACAAAGAAGATGCGAACGATCTCACGCAGGATGTTTTTGCGAAAGCCTATCGATCTCTTAAACGTTTTCGGGGACGATCGTCTTTTTACACGTGGATCTATGCAATCGGGACGAATATGACTTTGAATTTTCTCAAGAAGCGCAATCGCAGGGCCGCGTGGAGTCTCGATAACCTCGATTCGGGAATTCAGAATGATGAGGCTATGGTCGATTTAGCACATGCTGCGAATCCCCGTCACCAAAGTGATTTGAACGAACTTCAAAAAAAATTGAACGAAGCGATGCAATCGCTTTCTAATGTTCACAGAGCGGTCGTTACGATGTTTGATATCCAGGGAATTCCCCATGCTGAAATTAGCAAAATTCTAAAAGTATCGGAAGGAACCGTTCGTTCGAGGCTTTTCTATGCGCACCGGCAATTGCAGGGGCATTTGGAAGAGTTCATCAAATAATATCAACCCCACCTATGAACGAGCCAGAAAAACAGGTCCAAAAACTCATCCGCCTTAAGCGGTTTGAAGAACCTAGGGACGGCTACTTTGATGATTTTCTTGAGGAATTCCGGAACCGTCAGAATGAGGGAGATACTTCGAATGGGTTTTTGAATTCCCGGGTGTCTGGTGGATCGGGCGACCGCAAATGGTTTATTGGAGCTGGGCTGGCCTATGCCGCCTTGTTGGCAGTGGTTCTAACGTGGCCCAATGGACCTGAAGCCAAGCAAGATGCCTCGAGGCAACCGATTATCTTTGAGCCGAAGCAACCGGTGAGGAATTCTGTGACACCTCCAAAAAACCCTATTTCGATTCCTCGGCCCTGATTTGGGCAATCGGGTAGCTTGATTTTATCAGCAACGGCATGTCAGGATCTTGCGTATGCCAACGCATACTGCCACCCTTTCAGTCCGTTCCTCTGGAAAAGGAACATATGAGATTACTCATCAATTAAAGAACATCATTGCCGAAGCGGGAATTACAACCGGAACGGCGACGATTTTCGTGCAGCACACCAGCGCAAGCCTCGTCATTATGGAAAATGCTGACCCGAGCGCGCGAACCGATTTGCATGCTTTTTTTGACCGCCTTGTTCCCGAGGATACACCCTATTTTGTCCATACTTATGAAGGTCCCGATGATATGCCTTCCCACATTCGGATGGCTCTCACTCGCACCAGCGAAGTAATTCCGGTGATAAATGGTCAAATGACGCTTGGCACCTGGCAGGGGCTTTTTCTTTTTGAGCATCGCAATCAACCTCACTCGCGCCGAATCGTGGTTATGGTTCAAGGTGAATAGATTTACTTCTGCGGATAGGAGCGAGAAACTTGATTTGCGATTCTAAAAGGTAGATGCCTTTCGGTTAGAGCTTGGAGATTTCAAAAGGGGTTACTTATGCGGGGATCATTTTTTGGGTTGATAACTCGTTTCAAAACTGGTCGTAATTCTCACCGGGAAATGGAATTCCATTCGATTTGACCCGTTATCGTTATGATGACTCGCAGAAAAACCCTTCAAAGCTTAGCCGCCGGCTTCGGGGCCTCGCTTGGCTCCACTGTGCTGCCTTCATTCGGGAACGGTAGTAAATTGATTCCGCCCGCGTCAGGTGGCCCGAAAAGGGTGATCTTTTTTATGCAGAATCAAGGCTTTGAGCCCGGGACCTGTATTCCTGACGGGATGAGGCATAGCAGCTCCCTCGCTAAGGCGAAGTTGCCCGAGCCAATTTCGGCGTTAGAGCCATTTAAGGACCGATTGCATATTATTAGTGGTCTGCACGGAATGCATACCAGCCCATCGCACAGTGCCTTCTTTGGTGCTCTCGGTGGATATCGTGGTAGCGATGGAGTGCCGCCTAGCGCTTCAACGATTGATTATGAGCTGAGCAAGGCTCTGCCTGACACCTTGTTGCCGCATTTGTGTATCGGGATGGATTCGTTGGAGAACATGAAGACCAAGCCAACTGTTGCTAACCTTTCGGCGAGCGGAGCTGGGCAGCCTATCTTCATGCACTCGAATCCGAACCATCTTTACCAGACTCTTTACGGAGGAATTTCGAAGGGCGAGATCCGCAAGCAGCATGAGGCGCGGTCCGGAATGTTGGAGAGAATTGGCCAGTTGGCGGCTGCAAAGGGGGGCGCTTTGCCGCGGTCGGACAAGCAACGCTTCGGTGAGTTTGTGGGAGGATTTGAAGATATGAACGGGTTGCGCGAGCGGCTCGGAGAGGTGTCTGAGCACCTGCGGAATTTTGCGCCTAAGGTGGATGTCCGCTATTCCTCACCGGAGTTTGAAACCGATTGGCACGATGTCCTTCTAGACTTGGGGATTTCTTCCCTGAAATCTGGCATCACCAACGTTCTTACAATTGGATCTGGGCGGGGTGAGATTTTCGGATCTTGGAAAGGATTGGGGGTTGAGAAGCAGGGTCACAATCTGGGGCATATGACGCAGAAGGATAATCCGATCTGGATCAAGATTCGCCAGTATAACTCACAGATGTTGGTTAAGATCATGGAGGAGCTGGAGAGCGTGCCCGAGGGAAGTGGCACGATGATGGATAACACTTTGATCGTTTACACCAGTAACAATGCCGACAAGCAGCACACGAATGGTGCCAACTGGCCGGTTATGCTCCTCGGGAATTGTGACGGGATCTTTAAGTCGGGCTGCTTTACACATGTTGAGGGCAAGCGTCCGATCAATACACTTTACTCCACAATTCTTCGTTCAGTTGGAGTATCATGTGATCGCTTTAACATGAGTGAGAAAATGGCGAAGAAATTCGACTCAGGCAGTGGTCCGTTGAAAGAAATCTTGGCGTAAAAAATGAGTATAATTTTGCGCGGGGTGGTATTCGCGCTCGGCGTGGGAATTGGCTGGGCGAAACCCTATATTCCCGGCGAGCCGGTGGACCTTGGTTTTAAGGACTTTGCCTCGGAGTTTCTCGACTACCATTGTCTGGAGTGCCACGACGAAGCTACGCAGAAGGGTGATTTGTCGCTTGAGGATTTGGGGACGGTTGACGAAACCAACGCGGCTTTATGGAAATCGATTTGGGCCCAAGTTTCGCTGAGAGAAATGCCGCCGAAAAAAAAGGAACAGCCGGAGGTGATCGAGCGGCTGAAATTTTCAGATTGGATTGTCGGTGAGCTTCAGCGGGTCATGAAGGATAAGGGCGGATTCCAAGCTCATCTTGATCCTCACAAGGGTAATTTTTTGGATCACGATCTCTTGTTTGGTAAGCTCCCGGACGGGATCGAATTGGCGCCACCGGCCTCTCCAAAACGGATTTGGCGGGTCACTCCGCAGGAGCATATCACGCGGCTCAATGAGTTGATCAATACCGAGCCAGAGTATGACCCTAAGAGGCCCGGTATGCGAACGCGCGGTGATACGGTTCCGACAAACCATGGAGGTGAGTTGAAGCTCTATTTTGGTGCCGATCGTATTATCAAATGGCAGGGTGGAACCGTCGCCTATGCGACATCTGTAAAGAGTGTTCCAGTAGTGCTCTCCTCGGCAAGGAAGCATGGCTTTGAGAACTATCCAAATTTTCACACCGTCAATAGTGCCGAGGCGACGCAAATTCTGGGGAAAGCTGAAGATATTCTCCGCTATATGGCTTATGGCCCACTGAGTATCGCAAATCCAGAGCAGATCACTGATGATCCCGCAACTTATGAGAAAGTAAGGCCGAAGGGGGATCTTCGCGGACTGCCGACGGCCTTGGTCTACAGTACAAAAGTGAAGCGTCCGTTAACGCCGGTTTATGAATTAATGAAGGCCTCAAAGCTAACGGAGGATCTATTAATCGAAGCGGTCACTTATGTTTTTGAAGCAGTGACCTTTCGTCCTCCGATCGAGAAAGAGTTAGAGCAATATTTGCTCATCACAAGTGAAGCGATCGAGAAAGTCGGAAAGGAAGACGGTGTTTTTATTGGGCTTTCGGCAATCTTCCTTGATCGCGATGCCTTGTTTCGTCCGGAGCTAGGGGTGAATGGAAAACCTTCAAAAGATGGCCGAGTGATGTTGCAGGACTGGGAGTTGGGTTTGGCTGTCAATCATGCGCTCTCCTATATTAAACCGGATGAGCAACTTCGTCGGTCGATCGTCGAGGGCCGGATGCGAACCAGAGCAGATGTAAGGCGTGAGGTCACTCGGATGTTGATGGATGATAGCTTTCGCAAGCCCCGGGTTTTGCGCTTCTTCCGTGATTACTTTGATCACGATCTGGGCGGATATATTTGCAAGGATGATAAGGCCTTGGCCGCAACCGGAGTTTCGGGTCGTGGTAGTAATCACTACCGGGCTATGTTTGATGCCACCGCGAGTACAGATCGACTTATCGAGCTCATTCTTGAGGAGGATAAAGAGGTCTTAAAAGAGCTTTTGACGACCCAAAAAGTGGTAGCAACCCGAAATGACAGCAAGTATTTGGGCGGCCTAAAAACGAGGGAGGAGAGAGATGCCGCTATTGCAGAGCAAAAGAAGGCCGATAAGCTTGCTAAGGAGAAAGCAGCCGCTGAGTTGGAGGCTCTTAAGGAAGAGCTAATGGTATTGGACGCTAAGATTAAGGTCGCCAAAGATGGGCAGACGAAAAAGAGTCTGGACCGCGAGAAAAAGAAATTGGAAGGAGCAAAAAAGAAAGCGCAGAATATCGTCAAAAAGGGGGCCGGAACGAGAGGGAACCCTGCGCTGAAGGAGGCTAAAATATCCGGGCCAAAGATTTTTGCGAGGGTGAGCCATCGTTCTTTTGGAAATGGTTCAATGAAGCCGGAACGAACTCTAGCGACTGCCCCCAAGGGCGAGCGGATGGGAATTTTGACTCATCCTTCGTGGTTGGTGTCGCATTCCGACGCCATGGACAATCACGCGATCTTGCGCGGCCGCTGGATACGGGAACGACTTTTGGGTGGGGGTATTCCTGATGTTCCAATCACGGTGGATGCGATGTTGCCGGATCAGCCAAATACAACTCTACGATCTCGGATGCGCGTGACGCGTGAGACCTACTGCTGGACTTGCCATGAGAAAATGGATCCGCTCGGTCTTCCCTTTGAGATGTTTAATCATGCGGGGTTACATCGGACGACAGAGTTGGGGGAGCCGGTCGATACGAGCGGTGTGATTGTGGATTCGGGTGATCCGAAATTGGATGGCCCGGTGGAGAACGCACTCGATCTCATTAACAAACTTTCAGAGAACGAGCGGGTCGAGCAGGTCTTTATTCGTCATGCCTTTCGTTATTGGATGGGGCGAAATGAAACTCTCAACGATGCGCTAATTTTGCAGGAAGCGCAGCGGGTTTACCGTAAGAGCGGAGGTAGCATGAAGGCTTTGATTGCTTCGCTGGTGACCTCCGATGCTTTCCTCTACCGGAGGTAGTCTAAGGGCTTTTTTGGCTGTCGGTTATTTCAACCCAATTTTGAAATTTTCTCAAGAACCATGGGGGACCTCAAGGGTAATGAAGTTAAAGAAACTTATTCTTCTAGCTTAGGGCAGGTGCTGTAGAAGCAAGGCTATAATTTAGGAGGTGGCCAGTTTAGGATGCCTTTTCCGGCTAGCTGCTTTTGGTAATCCACCCGGAAAGGTTGGGTTGGTGACATGGGGGCGGTTTCGTTGACCATGAGGGGACGGGCTTCTTTCCAGAATTTGTCATAGGCAGTGCGCATTTTTTCCACGACTTCGGGGTGCTTGGCGGCGATGTCGTTCTTTTGGCCCGGGTCTGCGAGCATGTCGAAGAGTTGTTTGTCAACGAGGCGGTATTGATGGCTGCGGACGGCGAAGTTCTTCCATTGGTGCTTGTTTGGTTCGGATCCGGTAGGCCAGCGGGCCTTGTTTGTGAAGAGGTAGCGATCGGGCCAAGCTGATTTGGGATCCTTGAGGAGGGGGAGGAAGCTGCGGCCTGCCACTTGCTTTTCGGGGTTGGTCGTTCCGGCGAGGTCTACCAAGGTGGGATAGAGGTCGATGTGGGTGGCGACGTTAGAGAGGTCGCGGCTGGCTTCAAGGGTTCCTTTCCAACGGATGAAAAAGGGAACGCGAACTCCGCCTTCGTCGGCGCTGCCTTTGAGACCTTTTTGATCGGCGTTGAACATCATCATGGCTTTGCCGTTTTTGTCTTTGCCGAGGGGCTTGCCCATGCGGCCGGAGCCTCCGCCGGTCATACCATTGTCGGACATGAAGATAAGGATGGTATTTTTCTCAAGGTCCCATTCGGCGAGCTTGGTCATGAGCCGCCCTATGTTTTCGTCGATGTTTTCGATCATACCATAGAAGCCGGCGGTCTTGGCGGAGAAGCCGAGGTCGGTGAAGCGTTTGGTATTGGAAGGCGGCGCAATGAACGGCCCGTGGGGCGCGTTGGTGGTGATATATGTGAAGAAGGGTTTACCGGTTTTCTTGGTTTCCTTGATCCAACCCATGGCGGCGGTAAAAAAGAGGTCGGTGCAATAGCCCTTGGTTTTTACAAAGGTGCCGTTGTAGCGGATTGTAGGGTCAAAATACTTGTTGCCGGGGACGTCGGCGCAGGAGCACTTGTAACTCTGCCCGATACCACCGGCGCCGTGGATAAAGACCTCATCGAACCCACGCTTATGGGGTTGGTAGGCTTCCTCATCGCCGAGGTGCCACTTGCCAAAAATTCCGGAAGTATAGCCGGCCGTTTTCAGAACTTGGGGAAGTATTGTGGCCTCAAGCGTCATGCGCTCGCGTTCGAGGATGGTGTGTGTGATGCCATTCTTGAGAGGATGGCGCCCCGTCATGAGAGCTGAACGGGTGGGTGAGCAGGTAGGACTGACAAGAAAGCGGGTGAGGCGGGTGCTTTGATCGTAGAGCTTGTCGAGGTTGGGAGTCTTGATCCACGGGTGTCCGTGACGGCCAACCGGTCCGTATCCTTGGTCATCGGTCATGACGAGAATGATGTTGGGTTTGTCGGCAGCAGCCAGGAGGCCGGGGAGGAGAAGGGTGAGAAGTAGTAGACGACTTCGGGACATAGGAACATTTTACCGGAATAATTCGGTGGATCTTTCCCCCCTTTTGGGTAGATCGAGGTCGTGAAGTTTATAACCTCGATCATTTTTGGACTTTCAGCTGCTGCGTTTTCGGCCGATGACGTGAAGGTTTCTGATTGGAGAGTGGAACTTCTTGGGGAGAAAGGAATTGGATCATCGGTGGAGGAATTACAGAAGTCGTTGACTGCGGTGCCGGGGGCGACCAATGAGCTAGATAATGCTTTGGAGATGCTCGCTTCGCAGGATTTCGATGAAAGAGAGGCGGGACGTAAGAAATTGATGAGTGGAGGCGAGAATGCTTTGAAGTGGTTGCTCGAGATAGAGCCCTCCGAGGATCCGGAGTTGAGGCGTCGGGTTCTGAATGTGATTGAAGAGCTCGGACTGGTTTTTCGCAAAGACCGCGAAGTTGCTGTTGAGCATGCGTTGAAGTCATTACTAGCGGAAGGTTTGGATGGACGCGGAAAGTCAGCGGATACGGGAGGAATGTTTTTCGAGTGGTTTGGTGAGGGTGACGAGGATCTCAATGAAGACTATCGTCAATTTCGTTTTGAGAATTCATCGAAACGTTCGGGTAAGGTCAAAGGGACACGGCTGATCTTTGGGGGAAAAGCGGGACAAGATGGCGACCAACGATTGATTTTGGAATCCAAAACCTGGCCGGGTGAAATTGAGTTTGGCGCTCGTTTTCGGGTTTCTGTGATCCTAGGAGGTGAAGATGTTTCACCCGGCGCCTGGCACATGGGGATCACGATCGGGAGAATCCGGACGCTGTTCCACCCGGGAATGCAGGGTGGCTCGTTTCGCTTTGAGCGGATTGATAATCACAGACACCTCAGTGGCACTAAAGGGGTCGGATTTGAGCCTTTGGGGGATAGCCGACAGCGGATGTCGATTGATGTGACGAAGATGCTGGATGGTCATGTGCGCCTAGATGTTTTGCTGGAGAAATTGGGAGGGGGTGGGCGAACTTTTCAGAGTTCTATCACGGTAGATGCAGAAGAGATTGGTGATCTCAGCGAAGTGAGTCTGGATCGCAGCGGGAGATCAGGAGGGAAAGCCTACTTTCGCGATTTTATGATCAATCTTAAGCATTAAAGATAGAGCGTTAGAATGGTTCTCGAAGCATTTGATTTACGAGCTTCCTTTTTTACTTTCTTCAAAGAGTTTCGGCTGAATGGGGGACTGTTGAAATTTACCATTCCGGTGTGACTAGATTATTTTTGCTAGGGTGTTGTCTTACTCTTTCGTGTGTAATTCGGGTCGAAGAAAAGGGGCCTAACTTTGTTTTCCTTTTGGTAGATGATTTAGGTTGGGGCGACTTCGGGTGTTACGGGGCAGAGTTTTATGAAACACCCCATATCGACAAGTTAGCAAAGGATGAGATGCTTTTTACGAATGCCTACTCGGCATGTACGGTTTGTTCTCCGAGCCGAGCGGCGATTTTAATGGGGAGGTATCCGGCGAGACTTCAATTCACCGATTGGATAACGGGTCACAAAAGACCTTTTGCAAAATTGGCTGTTCCTGATTAGGAGTTGATCAAATTTTTTGAAAATGGAGAACTGGAATTGTTCAATTTGAAGACGGATTCATTTGAGAGGAAGAACTTGGCGGCCGAAAATCCAAGGGAAGCGGCAACCGCTTTTAGTGGACCTAAAGGCTTGGCGTCAGTCAGTTGGAGCTCAGACGATGACGCTAAACCCGGCTTATGATCCCAATTTTGTGAGTCGTCTCCGGAAGGCTGGGAAGAAAAAGAAGTGAGGTTTTGATGAGTGATTGAAAGTCAGGCGTCATAGCCTTCGTTTTAGTAGGATGGCCCAATCATCGACTAATCGACGTCAATTTATCAAGAAGTCCGGTCTCCTTGCGGGAGGAGCATTCGGGATGCCTGCTTTTGTGAGCGGTAAGAATTTGAATTCCAAGATACAGGTTGCCTGCATTGGGGTGGGAGGTAAAGGCAGGAGCGATACAATGAACGCGGCCAAATGTGGTGGCCAGATTGTTGGCTTATGTGATATTGACGGAGGAAAACTTGCCGAGATGGCAAAGCGGTATTCCAAGGCTTCCACATATTCCGACTTTCGCGAAATGTTGACCAAGATTGGTGACAAGGTTGATGCCGTGACTATTTCTACTCCAGATCACCTCCACGGGGTAGCTGGTATTATGGCAATGCAGATGGGAAAAAATGTTTATTGTCAGAAGCCTTTGACCCAAACGGTTTGGGAATCACGCATGATGCGAAACTTGTCTCGCGACAAAAAGTTGGCAACTCAGATGGGGAACCAAGGCAGTGCTGGAGATGGGTTACGACGATCAGTTGAACTCATCCAAGCTGGTGTTATCGGGAATCCCAAAGAGCTTCACGTGTGGACGAATCGTCCGGTATGGCCCCAAGGCTTAGAACGCCCTGCAGGTGCAGACCCGATCCCAGATAACTTAAATTGGGACTGCTTTATCGGGCCGGCACAAATGAGGCCCTATAAGCAAGGTGTTTATCATGACTTCAAGTGGCGTGGATGGAGTGATTTCGGAACTGGTGCCCTAGGTGACATGGCTTGTCACACTGTGAATATGCCTTTTCGTGCATTAAAGTTAGGCTATCCAACGAAGATCGAATGCGAGATGGCTTCTCGGATCTATGATGAGACTTACCCCCTAACTTCGAGAGTGCGGTTTGAATTTCCGGAGCGAGAAGGGTTACCACCATTGAAGTTCTGGTGGTATGATGGTAATCCTCGCCAAAGCTTTGATCCTGTTCGCCCCAAAACGGAGGTTGTTTCTGAAGTAATCGCCCTTCGGGGAGGCAAGCTACCTGGCAGTGGTGCTGTCATCATAGGAGATAAGGGGAAGTTATTCTCCCAAGATGATTATGGCGGTAAGCCTTACGTGATGTTGAATGGCGAAAAAGGATACCGTGATGCTGGTCAACACGAGGCTTGTAAGGCGATTCCGCAAGTCGTCCCTCGATCTCCTGGACACGTTGAGGAGTGGTTCGAAATGATGAAGGGTGGTTCTCCAGCCTATTCAAATTTTGAGATCGCAGCTTACTTGAATGAAGTAATTTTATTAGGATGCATTGCTCAACAAGTGGGAGAGGGACAGTCAATCGATTGGGATGGCCCTAACATGAAATCGACTAATAATGATCGTGCCAACCAATTCGTGAAGAGAGACTACCGTGAAGGTTGGGCTCCTCGAATTTAGATTGAAGTTTCCTGTTATTTCGGCAGAGCCAGGAGATCTTAGGTTAGGCGCCTGGGGCTAAAACTGGGCCTATCGTTTGATCTCTTTCTTGGCTCTTGCCGAAGCAGATTGGAGTCGATGCGGTACGATCTAAGATCGCGCGGTATTTTAAACTCATCTTGGATTTCGAATTGCTTCACAAAATACCCATTGCGCTACGTGGGTGAGAGTGCTTTTTTTTGAGGTGCCTGAAACGGATATCCCAGATTTTTCGACTTCTGGCCTGGTGCCTGTCGGTCGGTTTCAATCACCGGAGGAAGCGCAGGAATACGCCTTGGTCGTTTTGGCAATGAGGCTGGATTGTCTGATTACAGTTGAGGAAGAGGGTTGTTACTTAGTCCACGGCGACAAAGCATTTGCAGAGGTGATTCGGAACGAGTTCCGACTTTACCGAGAGGAGCAAGTCTATCAACCCTCTCCGGTCGCGATTCCAATTTTTGGTTCGGGAGTAGAGCTTGCTCTGCTTTGGATCGGAATTCTTCTTTTTTGTTTTACCCGGCAAATCCAGTATCCAGAAGTTGAGATAAAGTATGTCAGCTCGACTCTTGGGATCGTTATCGAGGGGGAATGGTATCGAGCTTTTACCGCTTTGTTCCTTCACGCGGATATGCCGCATTTATTGGGTAATGCTGCATTTGGTTCAGTTTTTGGAATTTTTGTAGCAAATTCTTTTGGACCATTAAGAGGATGGGGGCTCATCATATTGAGTGGGTTTATTGGGAATCTCCTTAATGTGTTTCTTCGATTTCCGGAGAGCTATTTTGGTCTGGGTGCATCGACTGCGGTCTTTGGGGCTCTTGGCTTGTTGGTGGGTTCTGGCCTAGAGGTGGCTTGGCGCGAGCGCTCGTTCCGAAAAGGGCTGAGATCATTCACCCCGTTATTGGCTGGGTTGATGATCTTTGGGATAAATGGAATTGGGGGGCCGGGAATCGATACCTTGGCTCATCTCACCGGGATGGTGTCAGGGATCTTCTTGGGTTTTCCTACGGCATATCTCCTTGCTAGAAATGCAGATTAGATGCGTAGTGATACGATGCGAATTCTGCTCCTCAGCTTCTTTGCCGTTGGTTCCCTTTTTGCCTATAAACCCGTGCCATTGACGGAAGGGCAAGGAGCTCCAGATTTCAAATTACCAGGGGTGGACGGGAAAAACTATACCCTGAAGGATTTCAGCGGGGGAAAAGCTCTCGCGGTTATCTTTACAACGAACCATTGCCCTGATGCGATCGCCTCCCACGGGCGTATGGTGGCTTTGGTTGATCATTTCAGTGGTAAGCCGGTGAAGTTTGTTGCCATTAATAGTAATTCGCCGGAAGGGCTTCATTTGCCGGAACTTGGATGGACGGTCTATGATGATGGCTTTGAAGACATGAGGCTTATCGCCAAGGATAGTGGCT
Organism: Akkermansiaceae bacterium UBA1518; assembly: GCA_002323895.1. Lineage (GTDB taxonomy): Bacteria > Verrucomicrobiota > Verrucomicrobiia > Verrucomicrobiales > Akkermansiaceae > SW10. The sequence continues at coordinate 4,940 of DCQM01000017.1, read as the reverse complement.
TCAATTTACCGTATCTCTACGATGGTGAGACTCAGGAGGTAGCCAAAGCCTATGGGGCGGTTGCAACGCCTCACGTTTTCATCTTCGATGAGAATCTCAAGCTCCGTTATAATGGCCGGATGGACAATGGTCGTCGTAGAGTTGGAGTGGTCGAAAAGAATGAAGCACGCGATGCTATTTCTGCGATCCTTGAAGGGAAAAAAATTGAAGTTGTGAAGACTCGTCCGGTGGGATGTAGCACAAAGTGGAAGGAGAAATCGGAAATGGTCGCAGGGGAAGACCGCAAATGGAAAGCCCAACCAGTGACCTTGGAAAAAGCGGATGCTAAGACACTTGGGAAGTTGGTGGCGAATCGGGGACGGTCTGGTATGCGGCTTATCAACCTCTGGTCAACAAGTTGCGGCCCCTGTGTGGCGGAGTTTCCCGAGTTAGTGAAAATCTACCGTCAATATTCGTGGCAGGAGTTTGAATTTATTCCCATCAGCCTCGATTCCGCTGATGACAAAGACAAGGTGTTACGGTTCCTAAAGAG